>CAZYPY010000008.1:3876-60999 GCA_964649545.1 uncultured Microthrixaceae bacterium
ACCTCGAGGGCGGCGGCGATGCGCCGCAGCGAGAGCGCGCCGAGCCCCTCGGCGACGATCATCCGCCGCGCCTCGTCGACGATGACCTGGCGGGTCAGAGCCGGCCGCATGGGATCAGCTTCGCAGCCCATGGGCGGGGACGCCGAGACCGCTGGCATCTCGATGTGCGTGCGTCGTCCGGCGCCTCGTGGCCGCGCGCTGCGGGTGAACGGCGTCGACGCGCGCGTGGCAACCTTCAGGCGATGAGCGCGACCGGGGCGGATGGGGTGCAGGTCCGACGGCGGCGGCAGGTGACCGTGGTGCTGCTCGCCGCCGCGCTGGCCGCCGGTGCGTGCTCGAGCGGTGGGGGCGACGCACCGGAGACCGAAGGCACGGCGGGGCCTCTCACCCTCGAGGCCGGCGCGGTGGTGGTGGACGGCGCCACCGTCGTACCGGCGTCCACGGAGGCAGGCAGGGCGGCGCCGACGGCGTGGCGCGACGCGCCCTTCGAGGTGGAGGTGAAGGGGGGTGGGGCCTACCTCGGTCACGAGCTGCTCAGCTCGCCGGACGAGAGTGAGGTCGCCTGGGACGACGCCGGTGTCGAGCTGACCACCGAGTCGCTCGACGGGGGCGCCCTGCGGGTGACCGCACGGGCGCCCGAGGGCGCCACCCAGGTGTCGGTCAGCTTCGCCTGCCGGGACGACGAGCGGTTCTACGGCCTCGGCGCCCAGTCCTGGGCGACCGAGCACCGCGGCGAGACCGTCCCGGTCTGGGTCGTGGAGCAGGGGCTCGGCAAGATCACGCCGGACACGCCCGAGCCGGCGCCGTCGGTGATGGGTGAGCCCTACGACAGCTACGCGCCGATCCCGTTCTTCCTGTCGTCCGAGGGCTACGGCGTGAGCTATCGCGGTGACCCGTACGCGACCTTCGAGCTGTGCACCGAGGACCACCCTGACACCTGGCGGCTCGAGACCTGGTCGGACGAGCTGGTCTTCGACGTCGTCACCGGCGACGAGCCCCTCGACGTCGTGTCGGCGTACTCGGCGACGGTCGGCCGCCCGAATGCCCCACCGGACTGGTTCTACGCACCGATGAACGACGCGGTGCGCGGCCAGGACAACGTCGAGCGGGTGGCCCGGCTGATCCGGGACCGGGACATCCCGTCGTCGGTGATGTGGACCGAGGACTGGATCGGCATCGGCTCCCAACAGACGGGTTTCCGCCTGAGCCACGACTGGGACGTCTCCGAGACCGAGTACCCCGACCTCCGTGGGCTCACGGACGACCTCCATGCCGAGGGCTTCCGCTTCCTCGGCTACTTCAGCCCGTTCATCCCGACCGACGAGACCACCCCGGGCGGGCCGAGCGCCGACCAGAACGGCAACCCCGTCGTCCTCCAACCGCACAACCAGGAGAAGTGGGCCGAGGCCGAGGAGGGGGGCTTCGCCTTCACCGACGCCGAGGGCGAGCCCTACCTGATGCTGACGCCGCCGTTCGTCCCCCCGGGTGGAGCCGGGCTCGACGTGACCGACGAGGCCGCGGTCGACTGGTTCCTCGGCTACCTCGCCGCCGCCGAAGAGCTGGGCCTGGACGGGTCGATGACCGACTTCGGCGAGTGGGTGCCGTTCGACGCCCGGTTCGAGGACGGCCGCACCGGCGCCGAGGTGCACAACCCGTACCCCGTGGCGTGGCAACAGATCCACCGTGACTTCTGGGAGGAGGCGCGCCCCGACGGGGACTACCTCTTCTACGTGCGGTCCGCCTACACCGGATCGCAGTCGGCGGCGCCGGCCATCTGGGGCGGGGACCAGAACACCAGCTTCGACCGCCTGGACGGCCTCGCCAGCGTGGTCACCCTCGGCGTCAACCTCGGCATCACCGGCATGGCGTTCTACGGGCACGACATCGCCGGCTACTCGGCGTTCGCCCTCGAGGGGGTGGAGAACGAGCCGACGGGACGGGAGCTCTTCCTGCGGTGGGCGGCCGTCGGGGCCTACACGCCCATGATGCGCACCCACCACGGCAGCCGCTACGGCGAGAACTGGTCGTTCGAGGGTGCCCCCAACCCCGATCGCCCCGAGGAGCCCCGCACCGACGAGCGCACCCTCGAGGCGTGGAAGGCGCTGGCCACCGACCACATCCGCCTGTTCCCGTACCTGTCGGCCTACGGCGCCGAGGCGGTCGAGCGGGGCGTGCCGATCATGCGCCACCCGGTGCTCCTGTACCCCGACGACCCCGTGTTCGCCGGCGAGCTGCCGGACGAGCCGGCGTGGGAGGACTTCGCCGCGGTCGGTCTGTCCGGCGGGGAGACCTTCCAGTACTTCCTCGGCGACGAGCTGCTCGTGGCCCCCATCGTGGACGAGGGGGTCACGGCGCGCCCGGTCCACCTGCCCGAGGGCCTCTGGTACGACATCCGCACCGGCGAGCGCTTCGAGGGCCCCGCCACGGTCACCGCCGAGGCGGCCCCCGGGGACATCGCGGTGTACGCGCCGGCCGGGGCCCTGGTGCCGCGTCTCCCCGCCGGCGTCGAGACGCTGGTGCCCACCGACGACGAGGAGGTGGTCGACCACACCGACGTGGCTGACCAGCTCGACCTCGACGTCTTCCTCGGGGCCGAGGGCCGGTTCGAGCTGACCGACGGCACCGTGATCGAGCTCGAGGGCGACGTCGGGTCGGGCGAGGCCGAGATCACCCTGGACGGGGAGGACCTCGAGGTCCGTGAGACCGCACGGGGCCGGCGGGTGGTGATCCCCGAGACCGAGGCGGTCGAGCTGCGGGTCGGCGGCGCCACCCTTACCATCACGGGCGCACCCGTCGCCCGCACCTACACCATCGACCTGGTCGGCTGACCGAGGGTGGCCTCAGCCCTCCGGGCGGAGGAGCTCGATGACCTCGCCGACGGTGTGGGCGGACTCGAGGGGGTGGCGCAGCGGGCGGTCGAGGTCGAGCACGTAGCGGTTGCGGCGACCCACCCGCTCGCGGCGCAGATAGCCGCTGCGCTCGAGGTCACCGAGGATCACCTGGGTGGCGCGTTCGGTGATCCCCACCTGGTCGGCCAGGTCTCGCTGGCGCTGGCTGGGGTCACGGGCGAGGCAGAGCAGCACGTGGGCGTGGTTGGTGAGGAACGTCCAGCCCGGCCGGTCGACGGCAGCCACCACCATGGGTGGTGAGCGTAGCCGGACCCGCACCGACGGTTCGGGAATCGGCAGGGGCGAATGGCGGTTCGCCCCTGCCGATCCCCCGGTGGTGGAACGCTCCCAGCTTCTCAGGCGCCGGCGCGCCGGCGGAGGATGGCCTTGCGGATCTCGTCGTACCAGAGGATGGTCGAGGCCACGCCGATGGCGACCGCCCAGTCGACGAGCGCGAGGTCGGCGGTGCCGAAGATGTCCTGGACCGGGTCGAAGTGCACCGCGGCGACCTGCAGCGCGACGACGCCGCCGAGGGCCATCCACAGCTTCGAGTTGGTGAACAGGTCACGGCTGAACACCGACGCCTGCTCGGCCCGGGCGTTGAACACGTTGAAGATCTGGAACAGCACGAAGGTGGTGAAGGCCAGGGCCAGGGCGTGCTCCTCGGTGCCGTTGGCGTCGGACCACGCCAGCACGCCGAGGGTGCCGACCGCCATCACCACGCCGTAGCTGATGAGCACGGAGAGGCGGCGGGTGCTCAAGATCGCGGCCTTCGGGTCACGCGGCCGGCGCTGCATGGTGTCCTGGGCGGGTGGGTCGACGCCGAGGGCCATGGCCGGCGGCCCGTCCATGATCAGGTTGATCCAGAGGACCTGGATCGCCGAGAAGGGCGTGGGCAGGCCGGCGAGCTGGGCACCGACGAGGCTCATGATGGCGCCGAGGTTCGTCGAGAGCTGGAAGCGGACGAACTTGACGATGTTGTCGTAGATCGTGCGGCCCTCGCGGACCGCCCGCACGATGGTGGCGAAGTTGTCGTCCGTGAGCACCATGTCGGCCGCCTCTTTGGTGACCTCGGTGCCCGTGATGCCCATGGCCACCCCGATGTCGGCGTTGCGCAGCGCCGGTGCGTCGTTCACGCCGTCGCCGGTCATGGCCACCACGTGGCCCTCGTCGCGCAGCGCCCGCACCATGCGGACCTTGTGCTCGGGCGCCACCCGGGCCACGACGCCGATGTGCGGCAGGCGAGCGAGCAGCTCGTCGTCGTCCATGGCGTCGAGCTGGGCGCCGGTCACCGCCTCGCCCTCGATGCCGAGGTCGGCGGCGATGGCCGCGGCGGTGACGACGTGGTCGCCCGTGATCATCTTCACGGTGATGCCCGCCCGACGGCAGAGGGCGATCGCGTCGCGGGCCTCGGGGCGGGGTGGGTCGAGCAGGCCGATGAGGCCCACGACCTCGAGGTCGGCCAGCAGGTCGACCGGGTCGGCGACCTCGAGCGAGCTGGCCGGGACGGTGCGCTCGGCGACCATGAGGACGCGCAGGCCCCGCTCGGCCATCGCCACCATGGCGGCCTCGATCTCGGCGCGCTCGTCGTCGGTGGCCACGGACCGGGCCAGGAGCACGTCGGCGGCGCCCTTGACCTCCATCCGGGCGAGCGGGCCCCACTGGTCGGGCTGCTCCTCGTGGAACGTCGCCATGAGCTTGAGCGTGGAGTCGAAGGGCACCTCGGCCAGGCGGGGGGCGGCGGCTCGGGTCGCCTCGGGATCGACGCCGCCCTTGGCCGCGACCACGAGCAGGGCGCCCTCCATCGGGTCGCCGAGCACCTTGCCCGAGTCGTCGATGTGGCTGTCGTTGCAGCGGGCGACCGCGGTCAGCAGACCGACCACCTCGTCGGCGGCCGGCGTACCGTCGCGGGTGATCTCCCCCGTCACGCTGTAGCCCTCGCCGCTCACGTCGTAGTGGCGACCACCGGCCCACAGCTCGCGGACCGTCATCTGGTTCATGGTGAGGGTGCCGGTCTTGTCCGAGCAGATGACCGACGTGGCGCCGAGGGTCTCGACCGAGGCGAGGCGCTTGACGATGGCGCCCCGCTTGGCGAGCTGGGAGGTGCCGACGGCGAGGGTCACGGTCACCACCGCGGGGAGGCCCTCGGGGATGGCCGCCACGGCCAGGGCCACGGATTCGAGGAGGGTGTCCGCGAGGGGTGTGCCTCGGAGGAGGCTGAGGGTCATGTAGATCGCGACCGCGACCAGCGCGACCAAGCCGAGGCGCTGGCCGAGGCCGTGGAGCTGGCGCTGCAGCGGGGTCTGGCCGACCTCGGCTTCCTGGAGCATGCCCGAGACGCGCCCGAGCTCGGTGTCCATCCCCGTGGCGACGACCAGCGCGACCCCGCGGCCCCGGGTGACCACCGTGTTCATGGCCAGCGCGTTCACCCGGTCGGCGAGCGGGGTGTCGGCGTCGACCTCCCCGACGGTCTTGTCGACCGGTGTCGATTCACCTGTGAAGGTGGACTCGTCCACCTCCAGGTTGACCTCCTCGACCAGCACCGCGTCGGCCGGCACCCGGTCGCCGGCCTCGACCAGCACGAGATCGCCGGGCACCAGCTCGGCGGCGGGCACCTCGAGCACGGCGCCGTCCCGGCGGACCCGGGCGGTGGCGACGAGCATCGACTTGAGCGCGGTGAGACTGCGCTGGGCCTTCATCTCCTGGGCCCAGCCGAGGGTGGCGTTGAGCAGCAGGACGACGGCGATGACCACGGTGTCCTTCAGGTCACCGACGAGCCCCGCCAGCACGGCCGCACCCACGAGGATGAGGACCAGCGGGTTGCGGAACTGGTCGATGAACAGCAGCAGCGGGCGCCGCGGCGGGGCCTCGGCCAGCTCGTTGCGCCCATGGGAGGCGAGGCGGGCCGCCGCGACCTCCGAGGGCAGCCCGGCGTCGCCAACGGTGCCGAGCGACGCGCGCAGGTCGTCGACGGGCGTGGCCCACGGTGCGGGCGGCGTGGGGGGATCGACGGCGACGCGACCGGGGTCGGCGGCACCGGAGGCCACGGGGGTGGCGGCAGGACTGGGCACTAGGGCTCCTCGGCTCGGAGGTCGGGCCGAAGGTCTTCCCCACCCGGGTTCGGGTGACGAGGCCGGGTCTGGGCCGTGGCCCTCGCCGTGGTGACGACGCTCGTCGTTGCGGGGTACTCCCCTTCGCTCTGTACGACGCCAACGTAGTGGTTTGACTCCCGAATCACAAGCGCATACAACATCTCACGAATCAAACTTCGTATGATGGTCGAATGTCGACAAGGAGGAGGGTGGCGATGCCCACCACCGTGAACACCGGTGAACGGCGACCGCGGGTCGGCATCGTGGGCGGGGGTCAGCTCGCCCGGATGACCGCGGATGCCGCCGCCGGGCTCGACGTGGACGTTGCGGTCCTCGCCCTGCCCGACGACGACGCCACCGCCGGCCACGTCCGAGACCGCACCGTCGTCGAGGCCCTGGACGCGGCGTCCCTCGCCGCGTTCGCCTCCCGCTGCGACGTGGTCACCTTCGACCACGAGAAGGTGCCGCCCGAGCTGGTGGCCGAGCTCGAAGCCGCGGGCCATGTCGTCCGCCCGGGTGCACGGCCACTGCGCCTCGGCGCGGACAAGGCCCACCAGCGCAGGGTGCTGGCGGCCCACGGCCTCCCCGTGCCGGCGTTCGCCGTGGTCGAGGAGGCGGCGACCGACCGGGAGACCGTCACCCGGTTGGGGGGGTTCCCCCTCGTGGCGAAGCAGGCCCGAGGGGGCTACGACGGCCGGGGCGTCCGGCGGGTCGACGGGCCCGAGGAGCTCGACGAGCTGCTCCACACCTGGCTCGCCGTCCCCGGGTCGGCGGTGGTCCTCGAGCCGGCGCTGCGCCTCGAACGGGAGCTGGCGGTGCTCGTGGCCCGCCGGCCCGGGGGTGAGGCCGTCGCCTACCCGGTGGTCGAGACGGTGCAGGACGACGAGGCGCGGTGCCGGGAGGTGCTGGCCCCGGCGCCGGTCCGGCCCGAGCTCGCCGCCGCGGCGCAGGACCTGGCGCTGCGGGTCGCCGAGGTGGCCGGCGCGGTGGGCGTGCTCGCGGTGGAGTTGTTCGTGGTCGACGGTGAGCTGTTGGTCAACGAGCTCGCCACCCGGCCGCACAACACCGGCCACCTGACCATCGAGGCCTGCGGCACCTCGCAATTCACCAACCACCTCCTCGCGGTGCTCGACCGGCCGCTCGGTCCCACCGAGCTGCGGGTGCCCAGCGCGGTGATGGTCAACGTGGTGGGCTCCGGCGACCTCGACCTCGACCTCGACCTGGGCAGCGCCGACCGGGCCGTCGCGACCTCGGTCACCGACCCCCGGGTCCACGTCCACCTGTACGGGAAGCGGGCCCGGGCCGGGCGCAAGCTCGGGCACGTGACCGCCCTCGGGACCGACCAGGGGCGCGCCCGGCGCGGCGCGACCGCGGTGGCGGACCACCTCCGACAGCGGACGCTCGCCGAGACCGCCCGGGAGGTGGCGCCGTGAGCGTGAACGCGGACTGGACGGCCGACGCCCCGCTCGTCGGGGTGATCATGGGCAGCGACTCGGACCTGCGGGTGATGAAGGGGGCGGTCGACGTGCTCGACCGCTTCGGGGTGGCCCACGAGGTGCGCGTCGTGTCGGCCCACCGCGCGCCACGGGCGATGCTCGAGTACGCGGAGTCCGCCGCGGGCCGGGGGCTCCGGGTGCTGGTGGCCGGGGCCGGCGGGGCCGCGCACCTCCCGGGCATGGTGGCGTCGGCGACGGTGCTGCCGGTGATCGGCGTCCCCGTCGCGCTCGCCCACCTCGACGGGATGGACTCGCTGCTGTCGATGGTGTCGATGCCGGCCGGCGTGCCGGTGGCGACCGTCGGCGTGGACAACGCCACGAACGCCGGCCTGCTCGCCGTCCGCCTCCTCGCGGTCGCCGATCCGGGCCTCCGGGAGGCCCTGCAGGCGCACGAGGCCTCGCTGCGAGCCGTGGTCGAGCAGAAGGACGCCGGCGTTCGTGCGTCCCGGGCCCGCTGAGTCTCAGAAGCGGGGGTTGGCGGCGAGGAGCTCGGCGACGGCGGGGGCGGGCTGGGGGCGGGCCAGGTAGTAGCCCTGGGCCATGTCGCAGCCCAGCCGGCGGAGCTCGGCGAGCTGCTCGGCGGTCTCGACCCCCTCGGCGATCACGTCCATGCCGAGGGCGTGGGCCAGGCTGAGCACCGCGCTCACGATGGCGGTGTCGCCCTTGCTCACGCCGAGGCCGGCGACGAAGGAGCGGTCGACCTTGAGCAGGTCGACGGGGAAGCGCTGGAGGTAGCTGAGCGACGAGTAGCCGGTGCCGAAGTCGTCGACGACGAGCTTGACCCCCAGCTCGTGCAACTGGCTGAGGGCCCGGTGGGCGAGCTCCACGTCGTCCATGAGGACGCTCTCGGTGATCTCCAGGTCGATGCGACCGGGATCGACCCCGGTGTCGTCGAGCACCGCGGCCACGTCGTCGACGAGGTTCGGGTCGCCGAGCTGACGACGGGAGAGGTTGACGCAGATGTAGAGCGGCTCGGTCCCCGGGAGCTCGGCCTGCCACCGTTGGGCCTGGCGGACGGCCTGGTCGAGCACCCACCGACCGATGGGCACGATGAGGCCGGTCTCCTCCGCCACCCGGATGAATTCGCCGGGGAGCAGCAGGCCGCGGTCGGGGTGCTCCCAGCGCAGCAGGGCCTCGGCGCCGATGATGGTGCCCGTGCGCAGGTCGACCTTGGGTTGGTAGTGGATACGCAGCTCCCGGCGCTCGACCGCCTTCCGCAGGTAGCTCTCGATGCTGAGGCGGTCGACGGCCTCAGCCCGTAGGCGGGCATCGAACACCTCGAACCGGTCGCGGCCGCGCTCCTTGGCCTGGTACATCGCCGCGTCCGCGTCACGCAACAGGTCGGCGGCGTCGGCGCCGCCCTGGCTGAAGGCGATGCCGGTGCTGGCGGTGACGAAGACGTCCTCCTGGGCGAGGGTGAACGGGGCGGTGAGCAGCTCGCCGACGCGCTCCGCGATGCGGCGGGCGTCCGCGACCCCCTTGAGGTCTTCGCAGAGGATCACGAACTCGTCGCCGCCGAAGCGGGCCACGGTGTCGCCACCCTGGCGCAACGCCTCCTTCAGACGCTCGGCCGCGGTCACGAGCAGCTGGTCGCCGCGGGCGTGGCCGAGGCTGTCGTTCACGACCTTGAAGTGGTCGAGGTCGAGGAAGAGCACCGCGACGCCGGTTCCGTTGCGCTCGGCCCGGGCGAGGGAGACCTCGAGGCGATCGAGCAGCAGGGCCCGGTTCGGCAGTCCCGTCAGGGGATCGTGCGTGGCCTGGTGTTTGAGCGTGGCCTCGAACTCCTTGCGCTCGCTGATGTCGCGGGCGACGCTCGAGATGTACTCGAGGTGGCCGGCGTCGTCGCGGTGGGCGAGGAACACGAGCGACACCGGCACCTCGACGCCGTCGCGCAGGAAGGCCGCCTCGCCGCTCCACACCCCCTTCCCCTTCAACGCCGGCACGACGTCACCCACGTAGCGCAGCCTCGCCCAGGGAGGGACGAAGGGGGCGAACTGGAAGCCCGCGAAGTTCTCGTCCGTGATGCCGAAGAACTGGCGGCAGGCGTCGTTCGCGTACACCAGGGTGCCGACGCGGTCGGTGATCGCGACCAGGTCGGTCGTGGCGGAGATGATGTCGAGCAGGCGGCGGTTCCTCTGCTCCTCCTCGATGCGGTCGGTGACGTCCCACAGGTTGACGACGATGCCGCCGACCGCCGGGTTCTCGAGGAGGTTGGTGAGCATGATCTCCACCCACCGCCACTCGCCGGCGGCGTTGACGATGCGGCCGACGACGTCTTCGCTGCGCCCGTGCTCGTGCAGCATCCGGCGCCAGACTGCCGAGGTCTCCACGATGGTGGCCTCGTCCGCGTACTCCTGGGGGCGGTGGCCGAGCAGTTGCTCGGCGCCGTAGCCGAAGACGTGCTCGACCGCGGGACTGGCGTAGGTGATGACCCCGTCGGCGGTCGTGACGAACACCGAGTCGGAGCTGTGCTGCGCGAGGGCGCGGAACCGCTCCTCGCTCCGGACCCGGGCCTCCTGGGCCTCGATCTGAGGGGTGACGTCGCGGAGGTTGACGAGCATGGCGCCGACCTCCGGGTCGTGGAGCAGGTTGGCGCCCGTGATGTCCAGGTGGCGCCACCCCCCGTCCTTGTGACGGATGCGCACGACGAGGGTTTCGATCTCCGCGGGGTCAGCGAACTCCAGGAACTGTCCGAGGTTGTGGCTGACTCGCCCGAGGTCCTCAGGGTGGATCAGGTCGGCGGCGTTCGTCCCCACGACATCCGGGGGCGTCCATCCGAGCATGGGCATGACGGCGGGACTCACCCAGCGGATGTCCATCGCCGCATCGGTCAGGACGATCGCGACCGGACTGTGCTGGACGAGGGTCTCGAATCGTACGGACGGGGTCAGCGCCGGATCGAGACCTCCGGTTTCAGCGTCCATGCCGATCGACCCCTCCGCTGCTGACCCCTGAGTCAGGGTAATCCGTGTTCACCAAAGGGGCGGTCGACGTCAGCGCTCGCGCTCGGCGACGTAGTGGGCGAGGTCGACGAGCGCGGCGGAAGCCTCGGGCACCAGCGGGGCCGTGGCCAGCGCGTCCACGGCCCGGCGGGTGAGGTGCTCGACGGACGACTCGATGGCGGCTCGGGCCCCGGTGTCCTCCAGCACCTGCTGGAGCGACCGGATCTCGTCGTCGCCGAGCTCGGCGCTGCCGATCCGGTCGAGCAGCCTCCGTTGGGGGGCGTCGGCCCGCTCGACGGCCACGGCCAGCAGCGGGGTGGGCTTGCCCTCGCGCAGGTCGGCGCCGACGGGCTTGCCCGTGAGCTCGGTGTCGCCGTAGACGCCGAGGATGTCGTCGCGCAGCTGGAAGGCCTCGCCGAGGGGATCGCCGTAGGCCGAGAGCGGGGCGGCCAGCTCCGCGTAGCGGCCGGCCAGCGCCGCGCCGACGTGCAGCGGTCGCTCGATGGTGTACTTGCCCGACTTGTAGCGGGCGATGCGGCGGGCACCGGCCTCGTCACGGTCGGCGCGGGCGGTGCCCAGGACGTCGAGGTACTGGCCCACGTTGAGCTCGATCCGCAGCTCGTCCCACACCTCGTCGAGCTCGGGGCCGGCGGCGGGGAGCACGCGGTCGGCGAACACGTGGGCGAGATCGCCGACGAGGATGGCCACCCCCTCGCCGAAACGGCGGCTCTCGCCGCCCCAGGCCGTGCCCCCGTGGTGCGCGGCGAACTCGGCGTGGATGGTGTCGAGGCCGCGTCGGGTGTCCGAATCGTCCATCACGTCGTCGTGCACCAACGCGAAGGCGTGGAGCAGCTCGAACGCGGCGCCGGCGTCGACCACGCGAGGGTCGTCGGGGTCGCCGCCCGCGCCCACGAAGGCCCAGTGGCAGAAGGCGGGACGCAGGCGCTTGCCACCGGCGAGCACGAGGCGCCGCAGGGCGTCGAGCGGCCACTCGAGGTCGGGGGTCAGCGCGGTCCACCGGGCGGTCTCGGCGTCGAGCACCTCGGCGAGGCGGGCCTCCACGGCGTCTGCGACCGCCTTCACGCTCGCGGGGGGAGCAGCCACGGCGCCAGCCTACGGTGGGGCCATGGCCACTCCGGCGCTCGACGCGGTGATCTTCGACTGGGGCGGCACCCTCTCGGACTTCGTCTCGCTGGAGCTGCTCGACGTGTGGCGGGCGGCGGCGCGCCACCTCGCCCCCGACCGCGAGGAGGAGGTCACCGCGCACCTCCTGGCGGTCGAGGAGCGCTTCTGGGCCCGCACGACCGCGACCCAGGAGAGCGGCACCCTCTCGGACCTGCTCACCGAGGCGTCGGCCGACCTGGGCCTCGACGTCGCCGAGGCCGTGCTGGAGGAAGCGGCGCTGCACCACCTCGACTCGTGGACGCCCCACATCGTCCACGACCCCGACGCCGGCCCGGTGCTCGCTGCGCTACGCGACCGGGGCCTCGCGATCGGGCTGCTGTCGAACACCCACTGGCCGCGGGCGTTCCACGAGCACTTCCTCGAGCGGGACGGCCTCGCCGAGCTCATCGACGCCCGCCTCTACTCGAGCGAGCTGTCCCACCTGAAACCCCATCCCTCGGTCTTCGCCGCGGCGCTCGATGCGCTCGGGGTCGACGACCCCAGGCGCGCGGTGTTCGTCGGCGACCGGCCCTACGACGACGTGTTCGGGGCCAAGTCGGTCGGCATGCGCGCCGTGCTGCGGCCCAACCCGGCGGTCCCGCCCTACGAGGTGGAGCCCGACGCCGCCATCGAGTCGCTGCCCGAGCTGGTCGATCTCGTCGACGCCTGGTCGTGAGTAGCGTGCGCCCCGTGACCCGGGCGACGTCCGACCGGAAGTGGTGCCGCGGCCTGCTCGCCGGGATCGCCGTCCTCACCCTGCTGGCCGCCGGATGCAGCAGCGACGGGGGTGAGGGGGTCGCCGACGACACGGCTCCGGCGACCACGTCCTCCCCACCCACCACGGCACCCCGCTTCACGGCCACGACCACGGGGGAGGAGGTCGTCAACCCCGGCTACCGCCAGGGCGTCGCCCGTCTCGACGACGGCGGGTGGATCTTCTCGGGCACGACCGTGCTGGCCCGGGTCGACGCCGACCTCGTCCAGGAGCAGGCCGACACCACGGCCGTGCCCGACGAGTTCGTGCCCGACGGCTACGACCACGTCGGCGACGTCGACGTCGAGGACGGGGTCCTCTACGTCCCCCTCGAGCAGCCGGACTACCAGCGTGACGAGCAGATCATGGCGTGCTTCGACCCCGAGAACCTGACCATGACCGGGTCACAGCCGGTGGCGCAGCGCCACAACTCGTTCATCGCGGTCGAGGGCGACCGGGCCTACTCCATGAAGGGGTTCAGCGGCGACCAGGTCCTCGTCTACGAGGTCGGCGAGGACTGCAGCTTCGAGCCCCTCGAGCCCCTCCAGCTCGGCGTGCGGCTGAACCGGGTCCAGGGCGCCGACGTGGCCGAGGGGGCCTTGTGGCTCGCCACCGACGACGCCGACCGGGCCATCTACCGGGCCGACCTCGAGACCGGCGCGGTGTCGGCCATCGGCGCCATGGGCCACGTGGCCGAGGAGGGCGAAGGCGAGGGCATCGACGCCACCCCCACCGACCAGGGCCTGCTCCACGTGGTCAACATCGTGGACACCCTCGACGTGCGCTTCGAGCACTTCGAGGTCGTCGAGGGCGGCTGATCCGGAGCCTCGCTCACGCCGTCGTCGGCGGTGGGCCGGCCGTGACCCGGCGGCGGGCGACGTGCTCCCGGGCGTGGGCGACCGCGGCGTCGAGGTCGGTGAAGAGGTGGTTCTCGTGGGCGAGGCGGTCGAGCGCCCCGACCGCCTCGAGCACCCGCAGGTGCTCGGGACGCGGGCCCTTGAGCAGCACCGTGATGCCGCGGTGCTCGAGGTCCTCCACGATCTCGCCGAGCGCGTTGGCCCCGGTGGCGTCGAGGACCTGGAGGCCCGGGAGGCGGAGGATGACGACCTCGACGTCGGCGATCGCGGCCAGTTCGGTCAGGAACCGCTGCGCGGCCCCGAAGAAGAGTGCACCGTCGAGGCGGTAGGTGACGATGTGCTCGGCGAGCAGCGCCCCTTCCTCGTCGGCGTCGACCTCCGCGTCGACCGCGACGGGCGTCGCCTCGGCGGTGCGGGCCACGTGGCGCAGGGCGAGGACGGCGGCGACGGCCACCCCGATCTCGACCGCCACGATCAGGTCGAACACGACGGTGGCGATCGCGGTGGCCGCGAGGACGAGCGCGTCCGATCGGGTCGACCGCAGCACCGCGCGCACGTTGTGGAGGTCCACCATCCGGGCGGCGGTCACGAGCAGCACGCCGGCGAGGGCGGCGAGGGGGATCTCGGCGACGAGGGGCCCGGCGAAGGCCACGACCGCGACCAACACGAGGGCGTGGACGGCGGCGGCGACGCGGGTGCGGGCGCCGGCTCGGACGTTGACCGCGGTGCGGGCGATGGCGCCCGTCGCGGGCATGCCGCCCAGGAGCGGGCTGACGAGGTTGGCCGCGCCCTGTCCGAGGAGCTCGCGGTCCGGATCGTGGCGCCGACCGTCGACCATGCCGTCGGCGACCTTGGCCGACAGCAGGCTCTCGATCGCGGCCAGCGCGGCGATGGCGAAGGCGGCGCCCAGGTACTGGTCGAGCTCGCTCACGGCCACGTGGGGGACGGTCACGGCGACGAGTGACGCGGGGAGGGCGCCGATGGTGACCACGTCGAGGTCGGTGACCGCGGCGACCGCGGTGGCGACGGCGACCCCGAGCAACGAGGCGGGCAGGGCGCGGTGCAGGCGGGGAGCGACGACCATGACCGTGACCACGAGCGCGGTGAGGCCCATGGCGGCGGCGCTCGGGTGCGACACCGCGTCGGCCAGCGCCCGGGCGGCGACGACGGCGGTGTTCTCCCCCTCGGGCTTGGCCACGCCGAGCGCGTTCGGCACCTGTTGGAGGGCGATGGTTACCGCGATGCCGAGGGTGAAGCCCTCGACCACCGGCCAGGGGATGTAGGCGAGGTAGCGGCCGAGGCCGAGCGCCGCGGCGGTGACGATGAGCAGGCCCGCGAGGACCCCGGCCACGACCACGCCGTCGGCGCCCGAGCGGGCGACGAGCGGGACCAGCACGACCGTCATGGCGCCGGTGGGCCCCGACACCTGCACGTCCGAGCCCCCGAGGATCGCGGCGACGAGGCCGGCGACGATGGCCGTGGTCAGCCCGGCCGCGGCGCCGAGGCCGGTGGTGATGCCGAAGGCCAGCGCGAGGGGGAGGGCTACCACCGCCACGGTGACGCCGGCCACGAGGTCGGCCCGCCAGTGCGTGCGGAGCCCCTCGTAGTCCGACCGACGGGGCAGCAGGGCGACCAGGCGGCTCAACGGGGGAGCTCGGCGGCGAGGTCGTCGAGGAGGTCCCGGGTGCCGCTGAGGGTCTGGAGGAGGAGGCGCTTGGCCACCGCCAGCAGGTCGGCGACGAGCGGATCGGCGAGGGCGTAGCGAACCGAGGCTCCGTCCCGCCGGGCGGTGACGAGGCCGGCGCGACGCAGGACGCCCAGTTGCTGACTGAGGTGCGACGATTCGATCCCGACGAGGGGCTGGAGCTCGCTGACGGAGTGCTCACCCCCGACCAGCACCTCGAGGGCGCGGACACGGGCGGGGTGGCCGAGGGCCTTGAACAGGTCGGCCTTCACCTCGGCGAGGGGACGATTCTCCATCTCATCATCATATGATGATTTTGTCAGATCAACAGGTTTGTCCGGCCGCGAGCAGACAGTACGACCTCCGCAGCCGGCGGATCAGTCCGCAGCCGGGTCGTCGTCGAAGGCGGCGACGATGCGCTCCACCTCGAGGCGGGCGCCGTCGATGCGGTCACGGCAGAGGGTGATCAGCTCGGCGGCCCGGGTCACCCGGGCGGCGAGCAGGTCCACGTCGAGGGCGTCGTCCTCGAGCTCGTCGAGGATCGCCTCGAGCTCGGCCAGGGCGGCGGCGTAGCCCAGGGGCTCGTCGTCGCCGGGGTCGTGCTCGGGCGTCTCGGGCTCAGGCATCGACGGTGCTCCGGATCTCGCCGGCGGCCACGCGCGTGACGAGCCGGTCGCCGGCGGCGACGTCGGCGGGGGAGCGCACGAGTCGGCCGTCGGCGGTGTGGGTCAGGGACCAGCCCCGGGCGAGGGCCCGGGCCGGGTCGAGGGCGGCGACGCGGGCGGCGAGGCCGTCGAGGTGCCGGGCGGCGTCACGGGTCGGTCGTGGGGTCGAGCCGACGAATCGCCGAGCGGCCCGGGCGAGGTCCTGGTCGGCCCGCCGGAGCGTGCCCTGTGCGGCCCGCGCCGCCACGTCGGCGTTGGTGTCGAGCCGGCGCTCGTGCCGATCGAGGTGGGTGGTGCTGCGACGGAGGACGGCGTCCCACACCTCGTCGCGGCGAGCGCACCAGCGGCGGACCCGGTCGACCAGGCCTGCGGCGCAGGCGGTGGGCGTCTTGTAACGGGTGTGGGCCACGGCGTCGGCCACGCTGTCGTCGGTCTCGTGGCCGATCCCGGTGAGCACGGGCACCGGCAGGTGGGCGATGGCCCGGGCGATGAGCTCGCTGTCGAACGCGGCGAGGTCCGAGCGCGACCCGCCACCCCGGACGAGGGCGACGACGTCGACGCCGTGTCCCGCAGCGACCCGCAGTGCGGAGGCCACCGAGGCGGCGGCCAGGGCCCCCTGGACGCGGGCGGCGACGATCGATACCTGCCATCCGAGGCCGCTGGTCTCGAGCTCGTGCAGGAAGTCCTCGCAGGCGGCGCTGCCGTCACTCGTCACCAGGCCGACCCGCAGCGGCACCGCCGGGAGGGGCCGGGAGGCGTTGGCGTCGAGCAGGCCCTCGGCGGCGAGGGCCTGGAGCAGCCGGTCGCGCTCGGCCGCCATCCGCCCCAGCGTGTAGTCCGGGTCGATGCCGGTCATGCGGAACTGCAGCCGGGTGCGGTTGGCGTGGAAGGCGACCCGGCCGTGGATGCGCACGGCGAGGCCGTCGGTCATGCGCAGGCCGGCGCCGTGGGCCTTGAGGGTGCGGTTGACCTCGTGCTTGTCGTCCTCCCACAGCACCACGGGGACCGATGCGGCGTGGCGCCGCCCCGTGGCCGACGGCTCGACGAGGTCGAAGTAGACGTGGCCGTTGTCGGCCCGCTTGAGCCCGTGGATCTCGCCCTGCACCCAGAGCGGGGTGGGGAAGGCCCGGCGCAGCGCCTCGCCGATCCGCGCGCTCAGCTCGCCGACCGTCAGCGTGGTGGGCGCGTCGGTGTCGAACAGCTGCTCCACCCCGGCGACGCTAGCGACCGGGCCGCCTCAGCCCTCGCCGAGGCTCTCGGTCTCGAGGACGCCGGCGAGGAACGGGGCCAGCGCCGCTCTTCCCTCCTCCGTCGCCGGCCCCCACAGCGCGTGCGCGAGCAGGGCGACGTAGTGGTCGATGACCCGGTCGACCGGCACGTCGGGGAAGCTGAGCAGTGCCTCACCGGACCAGAACCGGGCGGTGATCGAGCAGGAGGCGACGAGTCGGGCCAGCGTGGCCCGGTCCGTGTCCGGCCGGAGGTCCCGGCCCACCATCGCCGCGAACGCCCGGTGGAGGCCGGCACGCCGTGCTGCGGCACCGGCCCGGTGGCGCTCGGCGATGGCGGGGTCGGACTCGACGAGGGGGACGATGGCCCGCGTGATGCCCCGGTACTCGTACTGGGCCTCGAACGTGGCCCGGTACCGCCGGAGCAGGTCGGCGAGGTCGGCGGCCCCGGCCAGGTCACCGACGGTGGCCTCGTTGCGCCCGGCCAGCTCGTCCATGAGGGCCAGGACGAGGTCCTGCTTGCGGGGGAAGTGGTACGAGACGTTGCCCGGCGAGAGCCCGAGGTCACGCGCCAGGTCCCGCGGGCCCACCCCCTCGAGCCCGTGCTCGTTGAAGAGCTCGCGGGCTCGTCGCAGGAGGGCGTCGCGGGTGGTCTCGGTCACGGTCTTGTACAGCGTCCTAGGTCGGGGTAAGGTGGACTAGGACAGTGTACTAGAGCGGCAGTGCCGACGTGCGGGAGGAACGACATGGCCGAGATCGACATGAGCGTCACCGACGAGGGCGACCCCACCGGGAGCCCGCTGACTCGGGCGTCCGGCATCGCCGGACTGGCCTTCGTCGCCGGCGTCGTCCTGCAGAACGGCGTCCTGCTGGCCGGCAACCCGATGCCGGACGCGCCCCTCGCCGAGGTCGTCGACTTCTACCGCGACGGTGGTGGCCGCATCGAGGCGGCGGTCGGATTGGTCGCGCTGAACATCGTGTTCCTGCTGTGCTTCGCGTCGGGCGTCGCCGAGAGGATCTCGGCCGTGCCCGGGGCCCGGATCGCCGGCCGGGCGGGCTTCGGTGCGGCCGTGCTGCTCGGTGGGGCCTTCCTCACCACGACCGCGTTGCAGGCGGTGTTGACGACGAGGGTCGACGACCTCGCCGACGCCGGGCTGGTCCAGGTCGTCTGGGATCTCCACGGTGCCGCCTTCACAATGTCGGCGACGGGGCTCGCCGCCGTCCTCCTGTTCTTCGCCGCCGGGTCGCTGCTGGGTGCCGACCTGGTGCCCCGCTGGACGGCGGTCCTCGCGCTCGTCGGCACGGGCCTCCTCCTCGTCGCCGGGCTGCTGGCGGCGCCGACGGTCGACGGCGGGCCAGGCCTCTTCCTCCAGCTCGGCGGCTTCGTCACGTGGTTGGTGTTCCTCGTGGCCGCGTCGGTGCGCCTGCTACGGCGCTGACCGACCTCGCCGGTCCCCGGCCGTGCGATGATCGCCGCATGGCCGGGCACGGAGGGACGGTCGCGGGGAGTGACGCCGAGGTCGAACGACTCCTCGACGTGCTCGCCGCCGAGGGCGGGCGTCGGACCGCGGCCCGCCGGGCCATCGTCGCCGCGTTCGTGGCCGCCGGCGGCGCGGTGACCGCCGACGAGCTCACCGCCCGGGTCCAGGCCGAGGCTCCCGACGTCAACCAGTCGACGGTCTACCGGGTGCTCGAGGCCCTCGAGGCGGCCGGCGCCGCCGACCGGGCCGAGACCGGGCGGGAGGCGGCGGCGTGGCACCTCGTCGCTGGCGCCCACCACCACCTGCGCTGCTCGACGTGCGGGCGGGTCGAGGAGGTCGGGCCGGAGGCCGTCGCTGCGCTGGCCGCGGCGGTCGAGGCCGAGACCGGGTTCGTGGTCTCGGACCACCAGGTGCTGACCGGGCGCTGCCGCGCCTGCGCCGCGTCGTCCTGATCGACCCGGCCCGGCCCGCGCTGGGACCAGCGTGATGTTCCCCACGACAACGGCGTGGTCCCGGAAGGAGAGGGCCCGAGCGTGTCGGACCACGCGCCGAGCTTGCTGCGAATCGCTTGCAGCAGCGGAGCGTCTGCGTTAAGACGGGGAGATGCACATCCCCGACGGTTTCGTCGACCTGCCGACGTCCGCGGCCGCCGGGGTGGTGGCGGTCGGCGGCGTGGCCGTGGCCATCCGCAAGACCCGGGACCAGGTCGCCGAGAAGGAGATCGCCACCGCCGGCCTGACCGCGGCGTTCGTCTTCGCCGTGCAGATGATGAACTTCCCCGTGGCCGCGGGAACGAGCGGCCACCTGCTCGGCGGCGTGCTCGCCGCAGTGCTCGTCGGGCCGTGGTTGGGGGTGCTCTGCGTCACCGTCGTGGTCGTGGTGCAGGCCCTGCTGTTCGCCGACGGCGGCCTCAGCGCGCTCGGGCTGAACATCGTCAACATGGCGCTCGTCACCTGCCTCGGCGGGTGGGTCGTCTTCCGTGGTCTGCGCCGGGTGCTGCCCCGATCGCACGCGGGCGTGGTCGCCGCCGCCGCCGTCGCCGCCGGCGTGTCGGTCGTGCTCTCGTCGGTGGCCTTCACCGTGGAGTACGCCCTCGGCGGCACCGCGGACGTGTCCCTCGGCGCGGTGCTCGCGGCCATGGTCGGGGTGCACACCCTGATCGGCGTGGGTGAAGGCGTGATCACCGGTGCGGTCGTCGCGGCGGTGCTGGCCGCCCGGCCGGACCTCGTGTACGGGGCACGGGACCTCCCCCTGCCGGCGGTCGCCGCCCTCGACCCGGAAGGCGCGACGTGAGACGACAGGGAGCGCCGTGGCCCGTGCCCGCCGACGAGCGTCGCCCGCAGGAGCGGGTGCGGTGAGTCCGGGTGCGGTGAGTCGCCGGGCGCTGGTCGCGCTCGTGGTCGGGGCGCTCGCGGTGAGCCTGGGCGTCGCGGTGCTCGGGGCGCCCCGCGCGAGCAGCGCCCCCGACGGCCTCGAGCGGGTGGCCATCGACGAGGGCTTCGACGGCGAGGCCACCGAGCACGCCCTCGCCGACAGCCCGGCGGCCGACTACTCGAGCGCGGGGTGGCGGGCGGGTGGTGTCCTGCTCGTCTTCGGTGCGGCCACGGGGCTCGCGGCGGTCGCCGTCCGCCGGCGCCGGTCGGCCACCGGCGTCGACGCCTGAGCCGCGCCGACGTGACGGTGGGGGCACCGTCGCCATCGGGCGTGCCCGTGCCATCGGCGGCGCCGGGTCCCGACGCGCGGACGAGGACCCGGCGCTCGACCGCGCTGCAGGGCCTTCCCGCCCACGTCAAGCTGCTCGGCGCCCTCGGCTTCGTGGTCGGTGTGGTGGCCACGCCGCGCGCCGCGGTGCCCGTCTTCCTGGTCGATGCGCTGGCGATCGCGTCGCTGGCCACGATCGCGGGGCTGCGGGCCGGCGAGGTGCTGCGGCGGATGACGGTCGAGGTGCCGTTCGTCGCGTTCGCGCTGCTGTTGCCGTTCGTCGCCCGCGGGCCGGAGGTCGTGGTCGGGCCGCTGTCCCTCTCGGTAAACGGGCTGTGGGCGGCCTGGGGCATCGTGGCCAAGGCGACCCTCGGCGTCGCCGTCGCCGTCGTCCTCTCGGCGACGACACCCCCCGCCGACCTCCTCACCGGGGCGCAGCGCCTCCGCGTGCCGCCGGTCCTCACCGCGATCGCGGGGTTCATGGTCCGTTACGGCGAGGTGCTCCGGGGCGAGCTCGAACGCCTCCGCATCGCCCGGATTGCGCGAGGGGACGATCCCCGCTGGATCTGGCAGGCGAGGGCGGTGGCGCTCACCGCGGGCACCCTGTTCGTCCGCGCCTTCGAGCGCGGCGAGCGGGTGCACCTCGCCATGGCGGCGCGGGGGTTCGACGGGACCTGGCCGGTGGCCCGCCCCGAACGGGCCCGCCCCGGCCAGTGGGCCGCCGCCGTCGCGTTCGTCGCCGTGTCGGTCTCGGGGGCGCTCGTCGCGCACCTTGGCCTCGGCGGGCTCGGCGGTCGGGGCTGACGTGGGCCTCGAGCTGGTGGGCGTGCACCACGCCTACCCGGACGGACGCGTGGCACTGCGCGGTGTCGACCTCACGGTCGACACCGGTGAGCGGGTCGCGGTGCTGGGCCCGAACGGCGCGGGGAAGACCACCCTCGTGCTGCACCTCAACGGGGTGCTGGCCCCGACGGCCGGCCGGGTCGTCGTCGACGGCCTGGACACCGGCGACCGCTCGTCGCTCCGCGAGGTGCGCCGGCGGGTCGGCCTGGTCTTCCAGGACCCCGACGATCAGCTCTTCTGCCCGACGGTCCGCCAGGACGTGGCCTTCGGGCCCGCGAACCTCGGCCTCGACGCCGACGAGGTGGACGCGCGGGTCGGCGAGGCGCTCGACGCCGTCGGCATGGCGGCGGCGGTCGACCGGGCGCCGCACCACCTGAGCGTCGGGGAGCGACGGCGCGTCGCCGTGGCCACCGTGTTGGCCATGCGCCCCACCACCCTCGTGCTCGACGAGCCCTCGGCCAACCTCGACCCGGCGTCGCGCGCCGAGCTCGCCGCCGTCCTCGCCGACCTCGACCTCACCCTCGTCGTCGTCACCCACGACCTGCCCTACGCCCTCGAGCTTTGCCCCCGCGCCGTCGTGCTCGACGGTGGCCGCGTCGTCGACGACGACGCCACCGCGACGCTGCTGGCCGACGCCGACCGCCTCGCCGCCCACCGCCTCGCGCTGCCCCCGGGCCTCCGCCTGGCCTGACGCGCCCCCGGACACACCCCGCCAACCCTCGCTCTGGGACCACGCTGCTGTGCGTGGGGGAACATCACGCTGGTCCCGGAACGGGCGCTCCGAGGGCTGTCGGCGCCCAGCCTGTGGAAAACTGTCCCGGTGAGCGACGTCCTCATCGGTCCCGGCGTGCGCCAGATCGACACCCTGCTCGGCGGGTGGGAGCGCGTCACCGCGGGCTACCTCGTCGAGGGGCCGGCGCCCGTGCTGGTCGAGACCGGGAGCCAGAGCTCGGTCGACGAGCTGCTCGCCGCCCTCGACGACCTCGGCGTCGCCCCGGCCGAACTGGCCGGGATCGCGGTCACCCACATCCACCTCGACCACGCCGGTGGCGTCGGCGACGTGGCCCGCGCCTTCCCGAACGCCACCGTCTATGTCCACGAGCGCGGCGCCCGCCACCTGGTCGACCCGAGCCGCCTCGTCGCCTCCGCGGCCACCGTTTACGGCGACCTGCTCGACTCCCTGTACGGGCGCCTCGACCCCACGCCCGCCGAGCGGGTCCACGTGCTGGCCGACGGCGAGGCCATCGCCGTCGGCGGCGGTCGCACGCTGACGACGGTCGACTCACCGGGCCACGCCAAGCACCACCTGGCCCTGCACGACTCCGAGAGCGGGATCCTCTTCGCCGGCGACGCCGTGGGCGTCAGGCTGCCGGACGCCGGCATCCTGCGCCCGGCGACGCCGCCGCCGGACTTCGACCTCGACCAGGCCCTGCACAGCCTCGACCGCTTCGCCGAGCGCCGGCCGGCGGGCATCGCCCTGGCCCACTTCGGGCTGGTCCCGGACCCGGCCGAGATCCTCGAGGAGGCCCACGACATCCTGCGCCGTTGGGCCGAGGTGGCCGAGGCCGCGTGGCGGGAGGACCGCGACATCGCCGCCGCACTGGACGCCGAGTTCGCGAGCGACCTCGACGGGGTCGACCCGGCGCTGCGGGAGAAGCTGGAGACCCTCAACGGCATCCACTCCAACGCCGCCGGGTTCCGCCGATGGTTGGACCAGCGCAGCGGTGGCGGCCACACCCACGGCCATGCCCATCCCCACCGCGCGCATCCCGACGTGCACCAGCGCACCGATCCCGGCACCGAGCCCACCGCCGAGCGATGAGCGACCCCCGCCTCCCCGCGGCCCGCCCCGACCATCGATCGATGGCCGCCGTCCGAGCGGAGGCCTTCCACGTTGCCGCCGCCCAGGTCAGCGACGCCCTGCTGGTCGCCACCGCACTCGACGACGGGACGCACTCGATCCTCTGGGTCAACGAGGCCTTCGAGCGCCTCAGCGGCTGGCCCGCCGACGAGGTCCTGGGCCGATCACCGGGTTGCCTCATCGGTCCGGAGACCGACCGGGCGCTCGTGGACGAGCTCCTCGACGCCATGGAGCAGGGCATCCCGGTGCACCAGCGCCTGGTCCTGCACCGGCGCGACGGGGCCCCCTTCGTCGTCGAGGCCAAGTACGTCACCCTCTGGAGCGAGCCCACGAGCCAGCTCTGGATCCTCCGCGACATCTCCGACGTGGCCGCGACCGAGGAGGCCCTCCGCCGCACCGAGCAGTGGGCGCGGGCCATCATCGAGAACACCGACGACGTGCTGATCCAGACCGACGGCGAGGGCATCGTCACCTACGCCGGGCCGTCGTTGCGGCACGTGCTCGGCCTGGCGCCCGAGGACCTCGTCGGGCGCAGCTGCTTCGAGCTCGTCCACCCGGACGACCTCTCGGTGGTCATGGACGACTTCGGCCAGGTCGTCCGCGAGACGGCCTCCCACACGCCCACCGAGCTGCGCGGCCGGCACGCCGACGGCTCCTGGCGGCACCTAAGCGTGATGGCCACGAACCTGCTCGACCTGCCCTCGGTGCGGGGCATCGTCTTGAACTGCCGGGACATCTCCCGCCATCGGGCGGTGGCCGACCTGCTGGCCGAGCAGAGCGACCTGCTCGAGCGGGTGGCGAGAGGCCTGCCCGTGGAGGACACGCTCGCTGCGGTCGCCGAGCTTCTCGAGGGCCGCATGCCCGGCGCGGTGTGCTCCATCGGTCGGCTGGACGACGACGGCCACGTGCGCATCGGAGTCGCGCCCTCCATGCCCGCCGAGGTGGTCGAGGCCATGGACGCGGTGCCCGGCACGTCGACGCTCGGCCGCTCGTTGCGGGCGCCGGGTCCGGCGGCGGTGATCTACGACGACATCGAGACGGACTTCCGATGGGCGTCCGCTCGCGACGCCGTGGTCGGCCAGGGCCTGCGGGCGTGCTGGGCCATGCGGCTGAACGCGCCCGCCAGCGGCGCCCTCCTCGGCGCGCTGGCGGTGTACCTCCCCGACGCTCGGGGGCCCAGCCCGGACGAGGAGCTGCTCCTCGAGCGGGCGACCCACCTCGCCGCCATCGCCCTCGAGCGCTCGGAGTTCGAGGCCACCCTCGAGCACGAGGCGCTGCACGACAAGCTCACCGGCCTGCCCAACCGGTCGCTGCTGCTCGACCGCATCGAGCAGGCACTGGCCCGGTCCCGCCGCCTCGGCACCACCGTGGCGGTCATGTTCATCGATCTCGACGACTTCAAGGTCATCAACGACAGCCTCGGGCACGCCGCCGGCGACCGCCTCCTCCAGCAGGTGGCGACGCGGTTCCATCGGCCCCTCCGGGCGGGCGACACCGTCGGGCGCTTCGGTGGCGACGAGTTCCTGCTCGTGTGCGAGGACGTCGACGGCGAGGCCGGCGCCACCTCGGTGGCCACACGGCTGGCCATGGAGCTCGAGCCGCCGTTCGAGCTCGACGACACGACCGTGTTCATGCGGGCCAGCGTCGGCATCGCCTTGGCCGGCGGCGAGGGCGCGCCCCGCCCCGGCGCGATCGCGGTCGGGGACTTCGCCCACGAGGCCGAGTCCCTCGTCCGCAACGCCGACGCGGCCATGTACCGGGCCAAGGAGCGGGGCCGCTCCCGCTATGAGGTCTTCGAGGAGGATCTGCACCGCCAGGTGGTCAAGCGGCTCGACCTCGAGCGCGAGCTGCACCTCGCCGTCGCCGAGGACCAGATCGTGGTGCACTACCAGCCGCTGATCGATGTCCGTACCGGCTCGGTCATCGCCGTCGAGGCCCTCGCCCGGTGGGACCGACCCGGCCACGGGCTCGTGTCGCCCGCCGAGTTCATCCCTGCCGCCGAGGACATCGGCCTCATCGTCCCCCTCGGCGAGCGGGTGCTCGAGCTCGCCGCCGGGCAGCTCGTCGCCTGGCGCGAGCTCGTCCCCGACCTGACCATGATGGTGAACCTGTCGGTCCGCCAACTCGCGGACGAGCGGTTCCTCGACCGCGTGGGGCGGGTCATCGAGGACACCGGCATCGCCCCCCACGGGCTCTGCTTCGAGGTCACCGAGTCGGCGTTGGCCGCGGGCCTGGGACTGGTCGAGACGCTGCGCCAGCTCTGCGACACGGGGGTCGGCTTCGCCATCGACGACTTCGGCACCGGCTACGCGACCCTCGACTACGTGCGCCGGTTCCCGATGGCCAACCACCTCAAGATCGACCAGTCCTTCGTGGCCGGCCTCGAGCGTCCGGGCTCGCCCGACCGGGCCATCATCTCGGCCGCCATCGTGCTCGGGCAGTCCCTCGGGTTCACGGTCGTGGCCGAGGGCGTCGAGACCGAGTCGCAGCTCGCGGTGCTGCGCGAGCTCGGGTGCGACGTGGTGCAGGGCTACCTCTTCTCGCGACCGGCGCCGGCCGCCGAGCTCGGCGGCCTGCTGTCCGACCCGCGCCCCTGGCTGTAGGTCAGGGGCCTCAGCGCACCCCCACGGTGGCGGGGTCCTCGATCGACATGGGCTCGTGCAGGTGCACCGGCTCGGGCGCCGGTCGCTTGCGCAGGGCCCGGATGTTGAGGGCCTCGACGAACACCGAGAAGGCCATGGCGGAGTAGATGTAGCCCTTGGGGATCTTCTCCCCGAACCCCTCGGCGACGAGCGTCACCCCGATGAGGAGCAGGAAGGCGAGGGCGAGCATCTTCACCGACGGGTGGCGGTTGACGAACCGGTAGATCGCCCTCGACGCGATCAACATGATGCCCACGGCCGCCATGACGGCGATGACCATGACGGGCACGTACTCGGTCATCCCGACCGCGGTGATGACCGAGTCGATGGAGAAGACGAGGTCGAGCAGCAGCACCTGGGCGATGACCGCGGCGAACGTGGGGGCCACCTTGGCCTCCCCGTGGCCCTCGACCCCCTCCAGCTTGTGGTGGATCTCCTTGGTCGCCTTGTAGATCAGGAAGATCCCGCCGGCGAGCAGGATCAGGTCCTTGCCGCTGAAGCCGATGCCCGCGATCTCGAAGAGCTCGGTCTTGAGGGTGACGATCCACCCCACGGTCAACAAGAAGACGATCCGCAGCCCGCCGGCGGCCAGCAGGCCGGTCTTGCGGGCCCGGTCCTGCTGCTCCTCCGGGAGCTTCGAGGCGAGGATCGAGATGAACACGACGTTGTCGACGCCGAGCACGATCTCGAGGGCGAGCAGGGCGGCCAGGGCGCTCCAGGCGGCGGGATCGCTGATCCACTCCATGGTCGCCGACGTTAGCCACGCCCGAGCCACTACGCAGGAATTCTGATTCGTGTGTCGGGCATCCTGCGGACCGACCGCGGGTGGGGCGGGTGGGTGGCAGCTAGAACGGGAGCCATGACCTTCGAACTGATCGGTGCCGACGTCCTCCCCGCCGGTGGCGACCTCGAGGTGACCGTGCGCGAGGCTGGTCCCGGTCGGTGGTCGTGGACGCTCGTCAACGCGGGCGACGCCGGCGTGGCGGTCACCGCGGTGCGTCTGCTGCTGCGCCTCGAGGGACCCGGCGGGCTGGTCGGCGCCGGCCCGGTGCGCGTGTTCCAGAACGGCTACCAGTCGTGGTCGCCGACGGGTGCGGCGACCCTCGGCGAGCACGTCGATCCGTCGCGCACGCAAACGGGCGACCCGATGATGGACGACGTCGTCGACTTCGCCCGCCGGGTCCACCACGCCGACCCGGCGGTGGCGCCCGAGGGCGAGGTGCGCTCCGAGCAGGTCACGGCCTTCCGGGCCGTGGGCGGCGACGTCCCCGCCCACCTCGTGGGCTTCGTCGGCGGCGCCACCCACGAGGGAACCCTGCGGGTACGGCGGGCAGCCGACGGCGGCGGTGCGATCGAGGTGGTGGCGGAGGCGTACCTCGGCGGGGCCACGCTGCCGGCCGGGTCGTCCCGCGACCTGCACGACGTGGTGGGCGTCGAGGGCCCCGACGTCGTCGGGCTGCTCGAGGCGTGGGCGGCCGAGTCCGGCCGGGCCGAGGGCGCCCGGGTCGACGCGCCGTTCCAGGCGGGCTGGTGCAGCTGGTACCACTACTTCCACTCGCTCACCGAGCAGCACGTCCGCTCGAACCTCGCGCTGGCGGGCGACTGGCCCTTCACCGTGTTCCAGGTCGACGACGGCTACCAGGCCGCCATGGGCGACTGGCTCGTCACCAACGACAAGTTCTCCTCCGGCGTCGACCACCTCGCCGCCGACATCGCCGGTGCCGGCTACACGCCGGGCATCTGGATGGCCCCGTTCCTGGCCCACCCGCGGTCGGCCGTGTTGTCCGCCCACCCGGACTGGGCCGCCCGTGACGTGACCCTCGCCGGCACCGACGAGGACCTCCTCATGGGGTGGTGGAACCCCGACTGGGACGGCTTCCAGGGCACCCTCGACACCACCCACCCCGAGGTGCAGCAGCACTTGGCCGACACCGCCGCTGCGCTGGTGGACATGGGCTACCGCTACCTGAAGCTGGACTTCACCTGCGCGCCGGCACTCGACCGGGGCCGGTGGCACGACCCCACCGCCACGCCGGCCGAGCGGGTGCGGCGCGGCTACGAGGCCATCCGGCGGGGAGCGGGCGACGACACCTTCATCCTCGCCTGCGGCTGCCCGCTCGGCTCGGTCGTCGGCGTGGTCGACGGCATGCGCATCGGCCCCGACGTGTCGCCGTCGTGGGAGCGCATCGACGACTTCGCCATGCCCGGATACGAGGAGGTCAGCCCCGCCACCAAGGGGGCGTGGCGCTCCACCCTCGCCCGCTCGTTCCTGCACCGCCGCCTCTGGCTCAACGACCCCGACTGCATCATGCTCCGCACCTCCGAGACCCAGCTCTCCCCCGAGGCGGCGCGGGCCTGGGCGCTCGCCGTCGGCGTCTCGGGCGGCATGGCCATCGTCTCCGACGACCTCGCCCTGCTCGGCCCCGCCGAGCGCGCCCTGCTCGACGAGGCCCTCGCCCTCGGCCGGGCGTCCGACGCCGCCGCCGCCGAGGGCGTGGCCGCCCGCTGCGGCGACCTGCTCGCCGGCGCCGGCGACCACCCCGTCCCCCGCCAGCTCACCGACGGCACGGGCACCTCGCTGCCCCTCCCTCCGCCGGTGTCCTGACCCGTTCTGTCCGCTGGCGTCCGGCCGGGTGCGGAGGCGCCCCGGTAGGTTCAGGGGATGGACGCACCGATCGGCTCGCACGTGGCCCCCGACGACCCGCTCGGCACCGCGCTGGCGGAGGGCGCTGGCTGCTTCCAGCTCTTCCTGGGCGACCCCCAGGGGTGGAAGAAGCCGCCGCCGCACCCTGACGCGGAGGCGCTCAGAAACTCGCCCGTGCCGGTCTACGTGCACGCCCCGTACGTGATCAACCTGGCTTCGGCCAACAACCGCATCCGCATCCCGAGCCGCAAGATCCTCCAGCAGACGTGCGAGGCGGCGGCCGAGATCGACGCCACCGCGGTGATCGTCCACGGCGGCCATGTCACCGCCGACGACGACGAGGCCGAGGGCTTCGTGCGTTGGGTGAAGGGCCTCCAGGCCATCGAGTCCGAGGTGCCGATCTACCTCGAGAACACCGCCGGCGGCGACCACGCCATGGCCCGCCACTTCGACACCATCGCCCGGCTGTGGGACCACATCGCCCCCTTCGGCATCGGCTTCTGCCTCGACACCTGCCATGCCCACGCCGCCGGGGAGACCATGATCGACGCCGCCGAGCGCCTGCTCGCCATCACCGGGCGCATCGACCTCGTGCACTGCAACGACTCCAAGGACCCCCACGGCTCGGGCCGGGACCGCCACGAGCACCTGGGCCAGGGCCAGGTCGACCCCGACGCCCTCGTCGAGGTCGTCCGCACCGCCGGCGCCCCCGTCATCTGCGAGACCGGCGACGACGGCCGCAAGGACGACATCGCCTGGCTCCGCGAGCGCGTGTAGCGCCGGCGCTGATCGAACTGGCTCCCGATTCGACCGCTCTGGCGATCGAATCAGGAGCCAGAACGGATCACGTCGTTCGCAGCAAGGTGCGCAGGCGGGCGACCCGGGGGTACATGGTCGGGCCCCGCAACGCCACGAGCAGCTCCTCGATCTGGTCCACGTCCAGGTCGGGCCGTGCCTTCGAGATCTCGACGAGGTCGAGCCAGTCCTTCGCCCGGTTGAACGACAGCTTGAACACGCAGAGGTCCTCGGCGCCGAGGAACGGGAGCACCTCGCCCTGTGGCCCGAACGGGTGGCGCACGACCCGCCGCTCGATCTCGGCGTAGCGGTCGTCGAGTGAGGGGAAGACGTCGAGGGGGAAGGGCTCGGCGACGTGGGCGAAGCGGATGCCGGCCACGGGAGCCGGGACGTCGTCGGTGTCCGGCGGCCGGTAGCCGGCCGGCGCGAGCGCGGCGGCCACCTCGTCCAGGCGGGCGGTGGGCACGAACACGTTCACGTCGATGTCGACGGTCCCGCGGGGCTCGGCCACGTAGCCGAGGGCCAGGGCGCCACCGAAGGCATGGCTGATCGCGCCCCGCTCGAGGTGATCGTGCACCGAGACGATGAGCCCGACGAAGTCCGTCATCGAGACCGGATGATCGCTTCACTGGCGCCCAGGACGGCGCGCACCACCTCGGCGCGCTGGTCGCTCGTCCACGTGCGAGGCGAGGGATCGGCGGGTGCTCGAGGGTCGTCGGGGTCACGGTCCGCCCACAGGAGATCGACCAGCACGTGGGGGTCGCCCTCATCGAGGGGCGGTGGCAGCGGGATCGTCCGGGAGCCGGCCACCGCGACGAGCTCGTACCCGCAGGACAGCAGCAGGCGGTGCAAGGTCTCCGCCGACGGGTGTCGCCGGTCGTTCTCGATCGCCGAGATGTTCGCCTGCGCGACGCCGGACACCTCGGCCAGCTCCACCTGGGTGAGCCCCCGCGCCGTCCTCGCTCGACGCACCGCGCTCCCGTACATGCCCGCAGTATATCGAGATCGATATTCCAGTGAACGCCGAGCGCCGACGCGCCCGCCGCCCGGCGCCGCCGCGTCAGGCGTCGGCGGGCTGGCCGACGACGTCGGCGCGGACCAGGGTGCGGTAGAGGTCGGCGTAGAGGCCGTCGGGGAGGTCGACGAGCTCGTCGTGGGTGCCGCGCTCGACCACGCGGCCGTCGTCGATCACGAGGATCTGGTCGGCGGCGCGGATGGTCGACAGGCGGTGGGCGATGACGATGGAGGTGCGGTCGGCGAGGGCCTCCTCGAGCGCCTCCTGCACCGCCGCCTCGTTCTCGGAGTCGAGGTGGCTGGTGGCCTCGTCGAGGATCACGATGGCCGGGTCCTTGAGCAGCATCCGTGCGATGGCCAGGCGCTGCTTCTCGCCCCCGGACAGTCGGTAGCCGCGCTCGCCGACCACGGTGTCGTAGCCGTCGGGCAGAGCGGCGATGACGTCGTGGATCTGCGCCCGCCGGCACGCCTCGACCACCTCGTCGAAGGTGGCGTCGGGCCGGGCGTAGAGCAGGTTGTCGCCCACGGTGTCGTGGAACAGGTGCGGGTCCTGGCTGACCACGCCGATGGCGTCCCGGAGGCTGGTGAGCGTGAGGTCGCGCACGTCGTGGCCGTCGATGGTCACCGACCCCTCGGTCACGTCGTAGAGGCGGGGGACCAGCGTGCTCAGCGTGGTCTTCCCCGCGCCCGACGGGCCGACCAGGGCGGTGAGGCTGCCGGCGGGGAGGGTGGCGGTGACGCCCTTCAGCACCGGCGCCGACGCCTCGCCGCTGAGCGGGCCCTCGTGGCCGGTGTTCACCTCGAGCGACGCGAGGGACACGTCGGTGGCGGCGGGGTAGCGGAACCAGATGTCCTGCAGCCGGATCTCGCCGGTGGGCTCGACCAGGTCGACGGCGCCGGGGCGCTCGGTGATGGCGTGCTCGGTGTCGAGCACCTCGAAGACCCGGTCGAACGACACGAACGCGGTCATGAGGTCGACCCGGGCGTTCGTGAGGCTGGTGAGCGGCGTGTAGATCTGGGCCACGTAGGTGCCGAGGGCCACCAGGGTGCCGATGGTGATCGACGACGAGATCACCAGTTGGCCGCCCAGCCAGTAGATGAGGGCGGTGCCCACGGCGCCGACGAGGGCCAGGGCGATCATGAACGTGCGGCTGTAGACCGCGGTGAGCACGCCGATGTCACGCACCCGGCCGGCGCGGGACGAGAAGTCGCCGGCCTCCTGGTCGTGGCGGCCGAAGAGCTTGACCAGCAGGGCGCCCGACACGTTGAAGCGCTCGGTCATGGTCGTGTTCATGGACGAGTTGAGGTCCATCTGCTCGCGGGTCATGGCCTGGAGGCGCCGGCCCACCCGCTTGGTCGGGAGCAGGAACAGCGGCAGCAGCACGAGCGACAGCAGGGTGAGCTGCCACTGGAGGATGAACATCGCGGTGAGGGTCGTGACCAGCACGACGACGTTCGAGACGACCGAGCCGAGGGTGCCGGTGACCGCCCGCTGGGCGCCGATCACGTCGTTGTTCAGCCGACTGATCAGCGCGCCGGTCTGGGTGCGGGTGAAGAAGGCGATGGGCATGCGCTGCACGTGGTCGAACAGCGCCACCCGCAGGTCGAAGATGAGGCCCTCGCCGATGCGCGACGACCACCAGCGCTCGGCCAACGACAGGCCGGCGGAGAGGAAGGCCACCCCCACCATCAGGGCGGCGGCGACCGACACCATGGTGCGGTCCGCCTCGGGGATGGCGTCGTCGATGATGCGCCGGATCAGCAGCGCGGGCAACAGGCCGATCACGGCCTCGGCCACGATCACCACGATGAACCCGACCAGCAGCGCCTTGTAGGGCTTGGCGAACTGCCACACCCGCCGGATCAGGCCCTCGCCCAGGGTGGCGCCGGCGATCTTGGTCGGGTCGGCGCCCACGATCATGTGCGGCGGCATCCTCACGCCCGCAGCCTAGGGTGCGTAATCGCGTAATCGCCGGGTTCGACGGGCGGGTGGAGCGCCGGACTCGGCTGGAGAAGACCGGCGGGAGCGGTGACGTTGGTGCCGTCACCACCCCCGCCGGCGGGGAGACCGGGCGCGGCCTCAGGCGGCGAGGCGCTCGCGGCGGTGCAGCGTCGTGGCGTGGTGGTTGAGGAGGCGGACCAGCGCCGGCGTGGGGTCGGCGGCGGTGGGGCGCAGCGCCTCCGGGGCGCCGGCGGCGACCGCGGCGGCGTCGACGATCGAGACGAGCTCCGCGTGGTGCCGGTCGAGGTCGGCGAGCTGCTGGGTGGCGAGCCAGTCGGCGGTCTGGTGGAGGTCGAAGGTGGCGGTGGTCGGCATGGGGGCCTCGGTGCGGTCGAAGGGGTCGTCGGTGTGGTGCATGTCCCGCAGGGAACCACCGGTGGCCGGGTGGACGGATGAGCAATCGCTGCTCAATCTCCCGGTCGAGCGGTACCTACGGGGCACACCCTCAGTGTGGCGGGCGTCGACCCGTAGGGGATTGCGAATGTTGCGCACAACTCCCTGTCTCGCGCAATGATCTGTTTCAAATCGAGTAGATAGAGTCAGATCATGCCGTCCATCCCGCTCGACACCGTCGATGTGCGCATCCTCGAAGAGCTCCAGGCCGACGGACGGCTCTCGAACGTGGCCCTGGCGGACCGGGTGGGCCTGAGCCCGTCGCCGTGCCTGCGGAGGGTGAAGCGCCTCGAGGACGCCGGCGTCATCGCGGGCTACCGGGCGGTGGTCGACCGTGAGCAGGTCGGCCTCGACCTCACCGTGTTCGTCGAGGTCTCCGTCGAGCGCCACGGCGGGCACACCCAGGAGCGCATGGAGGAGCGATTCCTCGCCCTGCCCGAGGTGGTCGCCTGCCACGTCGTGTCCGGCGAGTCGGACTTCCTGCTCGAGGTCGTGTGTCGCGATCTGCGCGACTACGACCGCTTCACCCGCGAGCACCTCGGCACCTGGCCCGAGGTCTCGCGGGTCTACAGCAACTTCGCGATCAGCACGCCGAAGGCGGACGGGCCCCTGCCGCTTCGCCGCACGACCTGAACGGCCGCGCGAGAGGCCCGCTCGTGATCTCGTTCACGATCCCGGGAACTTCCCGGGGGATCCGAGCGACCACCAGTACGTGAACGCAACAACCAGGTGGCGGGCGCCGCTGCTGATCGCGGCCCTCGTGCTGGGCTTGGCCTCGCTGGCCGCCTGTGGGAGCGGCGGTGCCGACTCGACGGCCGGCAGCGTGGACGGCGAGGACGCCGAGCTGTCGGGGATCACCCGGCCCGAGCCGCTCCAGGTCGGCGAGGTCGCCGTCCCCGACGCCACGACCGGTGGTGAGGGCGGCGACTTCGCGATGAAGGCGGCCCCTGGTGAGCTCCTCGTCGTGTACTTCGGCTACACGAGCTGCCCCGACATCTGCCCGACGACCCTCGCCGACCTGCGCACGGCCTTCGAGGAGATCGGCCCCGACGCCGAGGCCATCGATGTGGCCATGGTCACCGTCGACCCCGAGCGCGACACCGGTCCCAAGCTCAGCAACTACCTCAGCTCGTTCTTCGGCCGCTACCACGCCCTGCGTGAGCCCGATCTCGATCGCCTCGCCGAGATCGAGGAGCCCTTCGGCGCGTCGTCGTCCGTGGTCCACCAGGACGACGGCCGGGTCGAGGTGGGCCACAGCGCCATCACCTACGTCGTCGACGACACGGGCGAGGTGCTCGTCGAGTGGCCCTTCGGGACCGAGCCCGAGGCCATGGCCAGTGATCTCGAGGTCCTGCTGGAACGCCGGCAGGCCGGAACCAGGGAGGAGACCCCCTCATGAGCACCACCCCCCACCGTCCGCTCCGCCTCCTCGTGGCCCTGTTGGCTGCGCTGGCGCTCGTCGTCGGGCTCGCCGCGTGCGGCAGCGACGCCGAGGACTCGACCAGCGACACCACCGCCGAGTCCGCCGAGTCGACCGACACGACCGCGGCGCCCGCCGACGGCGTGGTGAGCGACGAGGACGGCCTCACCATCGCCAACCCCTGGGCCCGCACGAGCCCGATGGACACCACCTACGGGGCCGTGTACCTGGAGCTGACCAGCGCGGACGGTGACGCGCTCGTCGGCGCCAGCGTGCCCGAGGACGTGGCCGGCGTCGTCGAGATCCACGAGACCGTCCCCGTCGACGAGGCGTCCGGCGAGGGCATGGGTGACATGGGCATGAACGAGGAGGGCTCGGACACCACCGAGACCACCATGGCCGGCATGGGGCAGATGACCATGCAGCCGATCGAGTCGCTGGAGCTGCCCGCTGGCGAGACGATGGCCCTCGAGCCCGGCGGGTACCACATCATGCTGATCGAGCTGGTCGCCCCGCTGGAGACCGGCGAGGAGATCGAGGTCACCCTCACCTTCGAGAACGCGGGCGAGCGCACGATTACGGTGCCCGTCCGAGATGACGCTCCCTGAGACCGACCCGTCGAACGTCGGTGAGGGCGCCGGCGGCCCGGAGGCGGAGAACCCGTCCCCGCGCCGCCGGCGCCCCGCCGCGATCGCCGCGGGCGCGGCGGTGGTCGGCCTGGCCGTCGTGCTCGTCGTCGTCGGCGTGTGGCTCATGGTCGGCCCCGAGGGCGGCGGGGAGACCCACGTGATCACGATCCCCGCCGGCACGGGTGAGCGGATCGACGCCGGCGAGGACGTGACCCTCGTCCCCCGCGAGCTCCACATCGACGTCAACGACGTCGTCCGTGTCGAGAACCAGGACGACCGCACCCACGACGTCGGCCCCTTCGTGGTGACCGCGGACTCCACGCTCGTGCACGAGTTCGACCGCCCGGGCCGCTTCACCGGGGCCTGCTCGCTGCACCCCGAGGACTCCTTCACCGTCGTGGTCGGCTGATCGAACCCGCCGGGCCGGGCGCGTCCCGACCCGCGCGGGTGGGGACCACCCGGGACGCCGGCTCTACCATCGGCGCCCATGTCCGACCCCGCTCCCGCCCCCGTCGCCCCCCTCGCCGGCGTGCGCGTGATCGAGTGCTCCATGCTCGGCCCCGCCGCCATCACCACCGCGCTCGCCGACCTCGGCGCTGACGTCATCAAGATCGAGCCGCCGGCCGGCGACTACGGGCGCCAGATGACCTGGCCCATCGTCGAGGGCACGTCGCTGCTGTTCCTCCACGCCAACCGGGGCAAGCGCAGCATCACCCTCGACCTGCGCACCGAGGAGGGCGCCCAGGTCTTCCGCGACCTGGTCAAGGACGCCGACGTCGTGGTCGAGGCCATGCGCCCTGGTGGCCTGGCCCGCCGTGGCCTCGGGTACGACGACCTCAAGGCCGTCAACCCCCGGATCGTGTTCATGACCATCTCGGGCTACGGCATGACCGGCCCGTACAAGGACTACCCGAGCCACGGCATCGCCTACGACACCTGGGCGGGCATCGTGAAGCCCGCGGTCGACGAGGACGGCTTCACCTACATCCCCGAGCACGTGTCGATCGGCATCAACGCCGGCCCGGTCTTCGGCGCTCTCGGTATCCTCGCCGGCGTCATCCACGCCCGGGCCACGGGCGAGGGCGTGCAGATGGAGATCGCCCAGTCCGACGCAGCCGCCGCCATCGACTGGCTGCGGTCGGAGACCTACCGGGCCTACGAGCGGCCCGAGGACGAGGTCACCGGCAACGCCGCTGACGACTACGTCCGCCGGGCCCCCGGCACCGCGGGCATGAAGGACGGCGTCCGCTACAACATCTACGAGTCGGCCGACGGCCACGTGCTCTTCATGGCCTCCGAGCGCGAGTTCTGGAAGAACTTCTGCGAGGGCGTGGGCCGGCCCGAGCTGTTCGAGGCCCACCCGGGCTCGAAGTACGCCGACCACGCCGTGGGCAACACGGCCCTGCGGGCCGAGCTGCGCGACATCTTCCGCACGAAGACATCGAAGGAGTGGCTCGACTTCGGCGGCGAGCACAACACCCCGATCGCCCCCGTCAACACGCCCCAGACCATCGCCGACGACCCGCAGTTCCAGGACCGCATGCCCTGGTTGCCGCGCGAGGCCGTCGGCGCCGACCAGACCCCGCTGCCGGTCAAGGTCGTCGGCGCCGAGCTGCCCGTTCCCACCATGGCCCCCACCGCCGGCGAGCACACCGACGAGGTGCTCACCGAGGTGTGCGGCTACGACGCCGACCAGGTCGCGGCGCTGCGCGCCGCGGGTGCCTTCGGCGAGGCCGGCGGCGGCTGACGGCTCAACCAACAGGTCGGTCGGATGCAGGTCACCTGAGAGCAACCCTGAGACGACCTAAGGTTGGCGGATGCGCACGCTTCGCACCCTCACCCTCGCCGGCGCGGTCGTCGCCGGTGCCCTGTTCCTCGCGTCCTGCAGCGGCGACGCGGTCTCCCAGAGCGACGTCGAGGACGAGATCTCGACCCAGCTCGAGTCGCAGCTCGGTGCGGCGCCGGAGGTCAGCTGCCCGGGCGACCTCACCGCCGAGGTGGACGAGACCATGGACTGCGAGGTCACCGCCGAGGGCGAGACCTTGACCGTGACCGTGACCGTCACCTCGGTCGACGGCGACCAGGCCAACTTCAACATCGAGCTCGCCGAGTAGGCGGCCGCCCGCCACCTCGTCGAGATCGGACGCGACGGCGCCCCGGGGCCTCGGCCCCGGGGCGCTCGCCGTTGTGACCCTCAGCGGCGGAAGGTGTGGGATTCGAACCCACGGTGACCCGGAGGCCACAACGGCTTTCGAGGCCGTCCCATTCGTCCGCTCTGGCAACCTTCCGGGCGCGATGCTACCCGGCGTCCCCGGGTCGGCCCCAAGCCGTTGCTGTGGCACCATGAAGGGGTGACCGGGCAGTACCTGTTCTCCCGGACCTTCACCCTGGGCGGTGGTCCCGTCCGCCCGGTGGAGTGGGCCCTCGCCATGATGGAGAAGGCCAACGAGGCCGGCGACTGGGACGTCACCCTCTGGACCGGCAGCTTCGGGCTGCCGGGGGGGACCGTGGCGTGGAACACCTTCGTGGCCTCCCGAGCCGAGCTCACCGAGCAGATCGGCAAGGTGGCCGGCCACCAGGGCTTCCTCCAGGCCGCGGAGATGGGCCAGGAGTACGCCACCGCGCCCTACCAGGACGCCCTGCGCCTGGTGGCGCACGCGACCGCGCCGGCGGCGACGGCCCGACCCCCCATCGGCGCCGTCGCCGAGCTCGTCACCGGCGTGCCGGCGCCGGGCCAGATCCAGGCGGTGCGCACCTGGGGCGTCGAGGTCGCGGAGCTCTACGGCGCCATCACCGGTGCGCCGGTGGCCTTCCTCATCGACGCCTACGGTCCCCTCGGCCAGGTCACGTGGCGGGCGGTGCACGAGAGCCCGGCGGCCACCGACGAGGCGGCGGCGGCACGCGACTCGCACCGCGACTACCAGGACGCCATCGACGCCGCCGCGAAGATGTTCCTGCCCGGCAGCATCGTGCGCACCGCCCTCGTCCGGGTGGGCTGACCCGGCTCTGCCGGACCCGTTGCCGGCGCCCGCTCAGGCGTCGCCGCGGCGCTCGGCGAAGAACGTCGTGAGCAGGTCGGCGGCCTCGTCGGCCCGCACCCCGGCGGTGATCGGGACCTCGTGGTTGAGTCGTGGATCGGCGCAGAGGTTGTAGAGCGAGCCCGTCGCCCCGGCCTTGAGGTCGGGCGCGCCGAACACGAGCCGCCCGAGTCGGGCGCTCACCGCGGCCCCGGCGCACATGGCGCAGGGCTCGAGGGTGACCACGAGGGTGGCGTCGTCGAGCCGCCACCGACCGAGCGCCGCGGCGGCGTCGCGCAGGGCGAGCACCTCGGCGTGGGCGGTCGGGTCGTTGGCCGCCTCGCGCTCGTTGTGGCGCCGGGCGACCACGTCGCCGTCGACCAGCACGACCGCACCGACCGGCACGTCGCCGTGGGTCAGCGCCGCCCGTGCTTCCTCGAGGGCCAGACCCATGGCGTCGGCGTCGGCGTCGGATCCCATCGCCGCCGACGCTACCCGGAGGGGAGGGCCGCCGAGTCAGGGATCGGATCGGCGCAATACACTTCGCGGAACACGGGTTGGTGATCGGCGCGCCGGGTGCCGGAGGGGGTCGGGTGGCGGTCGACGGAGTGGTGGCACGGGTGCGGAGGCGGGTCGAGCTCGCCGAGTCGCAGGTGCAGCGCCGCCGCCTGGGCGCGCCGTGCCTGGCCCCGTACGCCAACCTCTACCTCGGTCCGCAGGGCGAGGTGCGGGCCTGCTGCGCCAACTCGTTCTTCCTGGGCAACATCCGCGTCCAGCGCCTGCCGGAGATCTGGGGCGGGGTGCAGCAGCTCGAGCTGCGGCGGCGCCTCAAGGACGGCGACTTCTCGCTGGGGTGCAGCTACTGCGAGTGGGAGCAGGACCAGGGCATACGGATGTACGCCCGCGTCTACGACACGCTCAAGGTGCGTTCGTCCACCCCGTCGTTCCCCACCCGAATCGAGTTCGCGCTCACCAACGCCTGCAACCTCCAGTGCACGATGTGCAACGGCGAGAACTCGTCGGCCATCCGGCTGCACCGCGAGGGCCGGCGCCCCGAGCCCAAGGCCTACGGCGACGAGTTCTTCGAGGACCTCGCCGGGTTCGTGCCCCACCTCGAGGGCGCCAGCTTCGTTGGCGGCGAGCCCTTCCTCGGCGCCGAGAACTTCCGAGCGTGGGACCTCTTCGCCGAGCTCAACCCCCGCGCCGAGATCGGCATCACGACCAACGGCACCCAGTGGGGGCCACGAGTCGAGCAGGTGCTCGACCAGCTCTCGCCCGGCATCACGGTGAGCATCGACGGCATGACCGCGGCGACCTTCGAGTCCATCCGAGTCGGTGCCGACTTCGCCACCGTGGTCGAGAACCTCGACCGCTTCGTGGCCCACGGCGGGCGCGTCGGCAAGCGGGTGAACATCTCCCACTGCCTCATGCCCACCAACCACCACGAGTTCGGAGCACTGCTGCTCCATGCCGAGGAGCGGGCCGTGCACGTGCACGTGGCGGTGGTCACGACCCCGCCGGAGCTCGCGCTCGAACGGCGATCCACCGCTGAGCTCGAGCTCGTCCTCCGCTCGCTCGAGGAGCAGGCCGAGCAGGTCCTGCCCCACCTCGGTGACCACAACGCCGGCGTCCTGCGCGCCCAGATCGAGCGGGTCCGCATCGCCCGCGACGGCGGCGCCGCCGAGCCGGCCCCGGCCATCGACGCCGACACCATCGTGGGGCTCCCGCGTCGCCGCACGGACGCACCACCGGTGTCGCCCGCGCTGGTCGCCCCGACCGCCGGTGCCGAGCGCGGGCACCTCGAGGTCGGCCCGAACGACATCGTCCTCGACTGCTCGCCGGGGCTGGCCGACTGGCTCGGGGTCGAGCGGGCCGCGCTGATCGGGGTGCACGTCGACCACCTCGACGAGGCGCTCCGCCACCGATTCGGGCCGCTGAGCGACGACCGCCGACACGTCGACGGCGATCTCGTCGAGCGCCGGCTGCGGGCGGGCGACGCCGACATGCGGGTCATGGCGGCCCCGGTCCGCGACGACGCCGGCTGGATCCGCCACGTCCGCGTCGAGGTGGGCGAGGCCCGGGCCCACGCCGGGACGGTCCCGGACCCGACCCGCTGACCGGTCCCGTCCCCTACGCTCGGTCGCGATGGTCGAGCGAGCCGCGTCGAGGGGCCGCAGACGCGGGCTCACCCGCCGCCGCCTGCTGGCGGCCGGTGCGGGCACCGGGCTCGGGGTGTGGGCGGCCGGCACCGGCACGGCCGCGGCCGAGACCGCCGACGGCACCACCTTCGACGACACCGGCCTCCAGGTGGTCCGAGGCGGGAACGTGCAGGCCGCGCTCGCCCAGGTCGACGATCGGCTCGAGGGGACGCTCGGCGGCCCGGGCGTCATCAACGTCCGCGACTACGGGGCCGTCGGCGACGGCGTGACCAACGACATCCCCGCGGTCATCGACGCCCTGATCGCCGAGAAGTCGTCGTCGAACCCCTTCGAGTGGGTGCCCCGGTTCGATCCCGAGGTGGGCGGGGTCCTCTACTTCCCCCCGGGCCGCTACCTGCTCGACGGCATCATGATCGTCTGGTTCAGCCGGCTCGAGATCATCGGTGCCGGTCCCGGCATCTCCACCTTGCTGTTCCCCCAGGCCGGCTACGACGGTCCCTACGACTTCGCGCCCAAGCTCTGGGTGCACGACCCCCGGCCCGACCATCGGGTCCACGACGTGGCCGTCCGGGACCTCACGGTCACGACCGACCTCGTGCTCGACGGCAACAGCCCACGCGAGTCGGGGGAGAGCCTGCTGCAGGCCTACCTCGCCGACCGGGTCGAGATCGCTCGGGTGGAGGTCGTCCGCAGTCCGGCATTCGCGATCTCCATCACCAACTGCACCGACGTGATGGTCGACCACTGCGACGTCCGTGACGCCCACATCGACGGCATCCACCTGAAGGGCGTCGTCGGCGGCCGGGTGCACGGGTGCCGGGTGGACCACACCGGTGACGATGCGATCGCGGTCAGCGGGGGGACCGAGGAGGACCACGAGCTCGACCTGAGCGAGCAGGTGGTCGTGACCGGCAACGTGTGCTCGCGCAGCGGCTCGAGGGGGATCACCGTGTTCGGTGCCGACGGCGTGATCGTGGCCGACAACACGGTGGCGGACACCCACCAGACCGGTATCGGGGTGCTGCCCGACCGGCGCAGCGGCAACACCCGACACGTGATCCTCCGGGGGAACCACATCACGGGGGTGGGCACGTACGGGACCTCGCCGGACGACGTCCTGTGGGGCGCCGGTACGCCCTACGGCATCGCGGTGGGCACCGACGACGAGGCCAACACCCCGCTCCAGACCGTCGACGACGTGCTCGTCGAGGGCAACCTGGTGGGCCGGTGCCTGAACGGCTACGTCCTCGTGGCCCGAGCCAGCGACGTGAAGGTGGCGGGCAACCAGTTCTACGGTCCGATCGAGACCGAGCAACCGGCGCCGGGCTCCTACCAGCAGGTCGGCTCGGCTGGCGCGGGCGTCATGTACCCGCCGCACCCCACGTACGCGGGTGGCACCACGCCGGTCTACCCCGCCATCCGGGTCAGGAAGTCCAAGCGGGTCCGCATCGACAACAACGTCGTCCGACCGGCGACCGGCGAGCGCTCGGTGCTCGTCGAAGGACCGACCGCCGCGGACGTCATCCGCGCCCGTGTCTCGGACAACTCGTTCGACCGCGGCACCTCGCCCCCGCTCGGCGCCGGCGGCGCCGACGAGATGGCCTTCAGCCCCGCCGGCGTCCTCGTCTACCAGGGCGGCAACGACGTCAACGGCCTGGCCATCCCACCGACCAGCACGCCGGCGTAGGGGGCCGGTTGCCGCCGGGGCCCGCCCCCGGTGGCCCCGGTTTGGCGGAGGGAGTGGGACTCGAACCCACGGCGGGGAGTCGCGGCATCCGATACCGCCTCGTCACCATCTTACGTCACCATCTTACGTCACCATCGACGAAGTGCTGTAACCTCAGAACCGATGAAGCGCCTCCAGATCATGATCGAGGAAGACCTCGACGTCGCCGTGCAGCGCCGCGCCGACGAGGAGGGCATCTCGAAGGCAGCCGTGATCCGGCGCCTCGTGCGGGAGGGGCTCCTGCCCCTTCCGGCGCTGGCCGACGACCCGCTGGCCGCCTTCACCGGTGGCGGCGACTACCCCGCACCGGTCGACGAGAACATCGACGACGTCGTGTACCGGTGATCTTCGTCGACACGTCCTTCTGGGTCGGGTTGCACAACGGGCGCGACCACCGTCACCGAGACGCGGCGGCCTTGCTGGAGCAGCACGCCAGTGCGCCCTTGCTCACCAGCGACCAGGTGCGGGGCGAGACCTGGACCTTCCTCCGTCGCCGTGGTGGGCACCGTGCCGCCGTGGCCTTCCTCGACGTGCTCGACGCTTCCCCGCGGGTGAGCGTCGAGCGGGTCACGCCCGAGGATCAGGACCTCGCGCTGGCGTGGCTGCGCCAGCACGACGAACGCGAGTACTCGTTCGTCGACGCCACCAGCTTCGCGGTGATGCGTCGTCGGCGCCTGCGCGACGCGTTCGCCTTCGACGGCGACTTCGCCGCCGCCGGCTTCGTCGAGCTCCGTCCCTGATCGGACCGGCCGAGCGGCAGGGCTTCGTCGCCGGCCGCGAGGTAGCGGCACTGCACCGTGCACCCCGGACGGCCGACTTCGCGGGCGACCGCCGTCGGCAGAGCCGGCAAGCCGACCCCGAGCGCCGCGATCGCGGCCAGCGCGCCCACGAGTCCACGCCGCATCGGAGTCGCTCCGGGTTGTCTTGGCGGAGGGAGTGGGATTCGAACCCACGGTGAGTCTCCCCACACACGCTTTCCAAGCGTGCCGATTCGGCCGCTCTCGCACCCCTCCGGGAATGCTGGTTGCTGCAGGTGCTCGTCCCCCGAGTGTGACGGCCAGGCGATCTGCGGCACACGGCGAGATCCGCTGAGAGCTGCTGCCTTCCGGCCCTGACCCGGTTCACGGGTCGCCATTGCACAGGACCCGGCCGCCACACTCGAGGGGCGAGCGGCAACAGGATAGCGCCCGGCCGGCGGCACGACGCCCGGCGGTAGCATCGGCGCGATGGCCCACCAAGCGCTCTACCGCCGCTACCGACCGCAGCGGTTCGCCGAGGTCCGGGGCCAGGAGCCGGTCGTGCGGGCGCTGCGCAACGCCGCCGCCGAGGACCGCGTCAGCCACGCCTACCTCTTCAGTGGGCCCCGCGGCACGGGCAAGACCTCGACCGCGCGCATCCTCGCCAAGGTTCTCAACTGCGAGCACGTCGTCGACGGCGAGCCCTGCGGCGAGTGCGAGTCCTGCCGGGCCATCGAGGCGGGCACGTCGATGGACGTCCACGAGCTCGACGCCGCCTCCAACAACGGTGTGGAGGCGGTGCGCGACCTCATCAGCAGGGCCGCCATCGGCACGCCGGGGCGCACCAAGGTGTACATCCTCGACGAGGTCCACATGCTCTCGACCGCGGCCTCCAACGCGCTGCTGAAGACCCTCGAGGAGCCGCCGGGCCACGTGGTGTTCATCCTCGCCACCACCGACCCCCAGAAGGTGCTGCCCACCATCAAGAGCCGCACCCAGCACCTGCCGTTTAACCTCATCGACGCCGACGAGCTGGCCGAGCACCTCACGTGGCTGGTCGGCGATGCCGGCCTCGACGTCACCGAGGAGGCCCTCCAGCAGGTGCTGCGCGAGGGCGCCGGCTCGGCGCGCGACACCCTCTCGGCCCTCGACCGGGTGGCCGCCGGCGGCGGTGTGGCCGAGGGCACCGAGTCGGTCGACGCCCTCGTCGAGGCGCTGGCCGAGCACGACACCGGCACGGCGCTGGTCGCGGTGGCCGCCGACGTGCGCCGCGGTCGGGATCCCCGCCTCGTCGGTGAGACCCTGCTCGGGCGCCTCCGCGACGTGTTCCTCGCGTCGATGCACGCCGAGCTCGTCCACCTCCCCGACGGCGACCGCGAGGTCGTGGCGGGCTTCGCCACGCGGATGAGCGCACCGGCGCTCACCCGGGCGCTGGAGGTCTTGGGCGAGGCGCTCGTCGAGATGCGCCAGGCCCCCGACCCCCGCATCCCCCTCGAGGTGGCCCTCGTGCGCCTCACCCGGGTCGACAGCGACACCTCGGTGGTTGCGCTGGCCGAGCGCCTCGACCGCCTCGAGCGCGGCGGTGTCGTGGCGGCGCCGGCGCCGGCGTCGACGTCGACCGCAGCCTCGGGCGCGCCCGGCGAGGCCGCGGCAGTCGCCGAGGCCCCACCCGTCGCTGCGACGGGCGGCTCGCCCGGCGACGCCGCCCGTGCCCTGCTCAAGAAGGCCGAACGCTCGGCCGGCGTGTCGAGCGCCCAGCCGGCGGCTCGGGTGACGGCGACACCACCTCCTGCGCCCGAGGCGCCGTCCACCCCGGCGCCCGCCACCTCGGGCCCGTCGGCCCCGCGACCCGCCCTCGGCGCCCGTCGCGGCCAGGCGCCGGCCGCCGCGACTCCGACGGCTCCCGCGCCCGAGCCCGCCGCGCCCGAGCCCGCCGGGGCGTCGACCCCTGCAGGTGAGGGGGGGCTCCCCGATCTCAGCGCGATCCTGGCGGTCTGGGACGACCAGCTCCTCGCCAAGCTCCCGCCCGCGGCCAAGGCCCGGTTCCGGGGCGGGCGCTTCGCCCGCACCGACGGCCACGAGGCCGTGTTCGCCCTGCCCAACGACATGCACCGCCAGCGCTGCGAGGAGTACCGGCGTGACGTCGAGGCGGTGCTGGCCGAGCACTTGGGCGCGCCGGTGCCGATGAAGCTGGTGGTCGACGCCGAGGTCGTCGAGGCCGGCCTGCCCGGCGGCGACGGTCCGGCGCCCGATCCGGGCGGCGCCCCGCCGGGTCCCGCGTCCACGGCGAACGCCGTCCCCACCATCGCCGACGAGGACGACGACGAGGCCATCGACCCCGACGAGCTCGTCGACGCGGTCGGCGAGGACCGCAGCGCCGTCGAGCGGCTCGAAGCCGCCTTCGGCAGCGTCGAGGTCATCGAAGAGGAGCCGTCGTGATCGAGAGGCTGCGCCGCGGAGCGGTGCAGCGTCACCGACGAGTGTCGGATCCCGAAGGGGCGCCGACGAAGGAGGCGCAAGCGACATGAGCGACGACCCCACCGAGCCCACCGGGCTGCCCGCCACCCCCGACGAGGTCACCGGGCCCGGGGGTGACGCCGACGCCGGCGGGCTCGGCATCCCCGGGCTGAGCGGCCTGCCCGACCTGGGGGGCCTGTTCGAGCAGGCGGCCCGGATGCAGCAGCAGATGATGGACGCGCAGGAGGCGCTGCACGCCACCGTCCTCGACGGCCAGTCGGGGGGTGGCGCGGTCACCATCACCGCCAACGGGGCCATGGAGTTCGAGCGGGTCCGCATCGACCCGGCGGTGATCGACCCCGACGACCCCGACCTGCTCGCCGACCTGGTCCTCGCCGCCCTGCGGGACCTCACCAACCAGGTGCAGGACCTCCAGCGCGGCTCGATCGGCGGCCTCGACCTCGGCGACGTGAACCTCGGGGGCCTCGGCGGCACCGGCGGCGCCTTCGGGGACGTCTGAGTTGGCCGGGGTCTACGCCGGCCCGGTCCAGGACCTCATCGACGAGCTCGGCCGGCTCCCCGGGGTCGGGCCCAAGTCGGCCCAGCGCATCGCCTTCCACCTCCTGAAGCTGCCCAAGGACGACGCCGTCCGCCTGGCCCGGGCGATCGTCGAGGCCAAGGAGCGGGTCGCCTTCTGCGAGATCTGCTTCAACATCGCCGAGGGCACGCGGTGCGGCATCTGTGCCGACCCTCGCCGTGACGCCACGGTGCTGTGCGTGGTGGAGGAGCCCCGCGACCTCGTGGCGGTCGAGCGCACCGGCGAGTTCCACGGCCGCTACCACGTGCTCCAGGGCGCCATCAGCCCCATCGAGGGCGTGGGCCCCGAGCAGCTGCGCGTGCAGGAGCTGCTCGCCCGCCTCGGTGACGGGGTGGTGAAGGAGGTCATCCTCTGCACCAACCCCAACATCGAGGGTGAGGCCACGGCCATGTACCTCTCCCGCCTGCTCACCCCGATGGGCCTCGACGTCACCCGCATCGCCCGCGGCCTGCCAATGGGCGGCGACCTCGAGTACGCCGACGAGCTCACCCTCGGTCAGGCCCTCGAGGGCCGCCGGGCGCTCTGACGGCGCTCGAGCGACTCGAGAGAACTGAGACGCCGCCCCGGTGAGCGGGGCGCGGGCGGACTGAACCCGCTCACCGGAGACGGCATCTCAGCGATTCGCAAACCGAGCCGAAGGGGGGAGGGGTGCCCCTTCGGACCACGTTGTCCTCGGGGGCGGTGGCTCGATCTCGAACGTTGCGGTCACATTACGATTGTTTCGAACCCGCGTCAAGTGTGACGACGAGGAATTCTGCCGGAAAGCGGCTTCAGTGGCGGTGCGGGGCGCTCAGGTCGTGCGGCGGCGTGCCGGTGCCCGTCGCCTCGGCGGCGGCCTCCGACAGCGCCGGCTTCGCCGTCGTGCGCACCCAGTCCCGGATCAACCCGCTCAGCTCCTCACCGGAGACGTCCTCGGCCAGGTCGGTGAAGTTGCGGGTGGTCACCCGCACCGATCCGGGCTGGGCGGCCCACTGCTCGATCAGGGTGAAGAAGTCGGCGTCGCCGATCTCGAGGCGCAGCGCGTGCAGGGCCATGGCCCCCCGGTAGTACACCGCGCTGTCGAACAGGTCCGCCGGACCGGGGTTCCCGATGTCGAGGTCCCAGAACGGGGAGCCGGCGGGGATCGAGTAGAAGTCCTCGAAGGTGTCCTGGGCCGTCGGACCACCGTCGTGCTCGGTCCACAGCCACTCGGCGTAGGTGGCGAACCCCTCGTTCAGCCAGATGTGCTTCCACAGGGGCAGCGACCGCTGGTCGCCGTACCACTGGTGGGCGAGCTCGTGGACCACCACGGCCTCGCCGTCGTCCTGGCTCGAGAAGAACTCGGGGGCGTACACCGGCCGCGTCTGGTTCTCCAGCGCGAAGCCGAGGTCGCGGACGTCGTCGACGATGGCGCCGCTGTCCGCGAACGGGTAGTCGCCGAAGTTGCCGGCGAGGAAGCCGAGGATCTCCGGCTGGCGGTCGAGCACGCCTCCGGCGACCTCGCCGAACGAGGGAGGGGCCTCGGCCGCGGTGATCACCGCCCAGTCGTTCTCGTTGGCGCCGCTGCTCTGGGGCGCGCCCGGGACGGTCCAGCCGTCCATCACGTCGCCGTCGGCCTCGAACGAGGTCGTGCCCTCGCCGGTGGACACCTCGATGTCGTCCACCGCCACCCCGCGGTTCTGCACGGAGTCGTCGCTGGCGTAGGTGATGGCCACCTGCGCGGTGCTGCCGGCGTAGGCGCCGAGGTCGATCGACCACTGCTCCCAGCCGTCGGAGTGGCCGCTGACCGCGTGCCAGGCACCGGTCGTGCCCGTCGGCCGGCAGTCGCCGCCGGCGGACGGGGTCTGGTAGCGGCCGAGGAACGGGTGCAGCCCGAGCCAGTACGGGCAGGACGAGCCCGTGTCCTGGGAGGTGTGGCCGTTGCCGTCGGGCAGCGTGGTCCAGTTCCGCTGACCCACCTCGCGAGCCTCGACGAAGACGTGGTCCCAGCTCGCCTCGGTGTCGCGGTCGATCCAGAAGGTGACGGTGGCGCCCTCCGGGGGCACGACGATGTTGCGGCGCAGCCGCTTGTAGGTGTCCTGGGCGATCTGTGAGTAGGCGAACTGGGTGCCCGTGCGGGGGGCGAGCCCGACCGCCAGGTCCGGGTCCAGCGCGTCGACGTAGTCGACACCGTCCGGGCGCCCCGCCGGGTCGTGGTACTGGTCGAGGGTGAACTCGCCGACGTTCACCGTGGCCAGGTAGGTGGCCATTGGCGCGGCCGCCCGCCACACCCAGCGGGTCTGGCCTGCCTCGGTCACGTTGCTCACGAGCGCGCCGTTGGCCACGGCTTCCAGGCCCTCGGGGACGGTCATGGCGATGTCGAAGGTGGCCTTGTCACGGGGGTGGTCGTTGGCGGGGAACCAGGTCGAGGCCACGTGGGGCTGGCCGACGACGAGGACACCGTCGTCGGTCGGGATCCACCCGCTGCCCTCGTCGAGGCCGGACTGGGCCACGGGCACGCCGCTGTAGGTGACGATCACCTCGAAGTGGGTGCGAACGGGGATCCCGGTGGCGGGCAGGACGCGGAGCTCGCCGTTGCTGCGGTTGAAGGTGGCGGGCTGGCCGTCCACGGTGATCGACGAGACGTCCAGGCCGTCGAAGTCGAGGTTGAACCGGGACAGGTTCTGGGTCGAGCGGGCGTCGATGGTCGCGACGCCGTCCAGGACGTCGGTGGCCGGGTCGTAGTGCAACTCGAGCCCGTAGTTGGTGACGTCGTAGCCACCGTTGCCGTCCTTGGGGAAGTACGGGTCGCCGATGCCCGAGGAGCCGGGCGCGAACGGGAGCGCCTCGGGCGGCGGTGCCTCCTGGGCGGCGACGGGCCCCAGGCCGGTCGCCAGGAGGGTCAGGGTGAGGGCGAGCGCGCCCGCGAGTGTCGTCGACGTCCGTCGCATGTGCCGTCCTCGGTCGTGATCTGGGGCCGCGAGGTGTCGTCCTGCGGGTCCCGCCCGTCCGCTGGACGCTATCCCGCCACGAACCCGTGCGCGGCGGCGGACCCGTTCAGTTGACGCCGGGATCGGGCGGGTAGAGGGCGTAGCGGGCCAGGCGGCCGGGCTGGCGCGCCAGCACCTGCCGCCAGAGCTCGCTGGGGCGGGACACGAACGGGTCGTCGGGCAGGGGGTCGACCACGAACCAGGCGCCCTCGTCGATCTCACCCTCGAGCTGGCTCTCGCCCCACCCCGAGTACCCGGCGAAGCACCGCAGCTCGACGTCGGCCGGCACCGCCGCAGGGTCGCCGTCGAGGTCGAGCAGGCTGATGCCGGGCACGGCGGTCGGGGTCAGCGGGGCGACGGCACCGAGCGACCCGTCCGCCCGGGCGAGGCAGATCACCGCGCTCGGCTGCACCGGCCCACCGAGGAACATGGCCCCCGGGGCGGCCGCCCGCTCCCGCCACTGCGGCAGCACCTCGGCGACGGGCAGCTCGCTGGGCCGGTTCAGGACCAGGCCGAGGGCCCCCTCGTCGCCGTGCTCGACGAGCAGGACCACGGTGCGGTCGAAGTTCGGGTCGCCGAGCAGGGGCGAGGCCACGAGGAGGCGCCCGCGGAGCGCTGCGGCGCCCGACCCGCCGCCCGACCCGCCGCCGTCATCCGCCTCGCCCGGCCCGGCCCGATCCGACATGACCCCAGTCTGGCGCTCGTCGCGGGACCGCGCGCCGCGCCCGGCGCGCGCTACCCGGGCACGCCGTGGATGGGCCCGTCGGACCGGCGCAGGTTGGGCACGGCGCGACCGGTCTGGTGGGCGATGATCTCGGCGCAGATCGCGACGGCGGTCTCCTCCGGCGTGCGGGCCCCCAGGTCGAGGCCGATGGGCGCCATGATCCGGGCGAGGCCGGACTCGTCGACGCCGGCCTCGCGGAGGCGGCGGGTGCGGTCGTCGGTGGTGCGGCGGGAGCCCATGGCGCCCACGTAGCCGACGTCGGTCGCCAAGGCGCCGAGCACGGCGGGCACGTCGAACTTGGCGTCGTGGGTGAGGACGCACACCGCGTCGCGCGGGCCGAGGGCGTCGCCCACCGCGGCCAGGTGGCGGTCGGGCCAGGCCACCACGACCTCGTCGGCCGCGGGGAAGCGAGCCTGGGTGGCGAAGGCGGGCCGGGCGTCGCAGACCGTCACGTGGAAGCCGAGCACCTTGGCGACCCGAGCCAGCGCGGCGCTGAAGTCGACGGCGCCGAAGATGATCATGCGCGGCGGCGGCGCGAAGGCCTCGAAGAAGACGGTGTGGTCGTCGCCGTCAAGGCGGCCGCCGGTGCCGTAGCGGCGGATGGTCGAGGCCGCGGTGGCGAGCGCGGCGATCGCGTCGCGGCGGACCGTGGCCACCAGGTCGGCGTCGGACCAGACGCCGGCGAGCACCGCCGGGTCGGCAGCAGGGGCCTCGGTCGCCACCACGAGCACCTTCGCGCCGGCGTCGGCGCCCTCGATGGCGGTGGCCAGCACCGCGGGTCGGCCGTCGTCGAGGGCGGCCGCCAGTCGGTCGAAGATCTCGCTGGCCACGGTCTACCAGTCGAAGGGCTCGACGAAGAGATGGATCGTGCCGCCGCACGTGAGCCCCACCGAGAAGGCCTCGTCGTCGGAGTAGCCGTAGGTTGCGAGGCGGCGGTCGCCGGTCGCGAGCACCTCGAGCGCGGTGGTGACCACCGCGCCCTCGACGCAGCCGCCCGAGACGGAGCCCGCGACGTCGCCGTCCTCGGTCACGGCCATGGCCGCGCCGGCGGGTCGGGGCGCAGATCCCTCGACGTCGACCACGCGCGCCAGCGCGACCCGCTTGCCCTCGGCGCGCCACCGGCGGAGGTCTCCGATGATCTCCTGCACCGGCCCATCATGGCGGGCCGGTGCAGGGACGGCGAACGTGGTCGCCGGCGGTCTGGCGTCCGGCCGGGCTAGAGCGTCTTGAGGATGATGCCGTCGCCCTGGCCGCCACCGCCGCACAGGGCGGCGGCGCCGGTGCCGCCGCCGCGGCGGCCCAGCTCGAGCAGCAGGGTGAGGGCCAGGCGGGTGCCGGACATGCCGACCGGGTGACCGATGGCGATGGCGCCGCCGTTGACGTTGGTGACGTCGGCGGTGATGCCGAGGTCGGCCATCGACTGGACGCCCACGGCGGCGAAGGCCTCGTTGAGCTCGAACAGGTCGATGTCGGAGACGGCCAGGCCGGCCTTCCCGGCGGCCTGCTGGATGGCCCGGGCGGGCTGGCTGAGCAGGGACGCATCCGGTCCCGCGACCTGGCCGTAGCTGACGATCTCACCGAGCGGGGTGACGCCGAGCTCCTCGGCCTTGGCCTTGGAGGTGACGATCACCGCGGCGCCGCCGTCGGAGATCTGCGAGGCGTTGCCGGCGGTGATGTTGCCGGCCTTGTCGAACGCCGGGCGCAGGCCCGCCAGCGACTCGACGGTGGTGTCGGCCCGGACGCCCTCGTCGGCGGTGACCATGACGGGGTCGCCCTTGCGCTGCGGCACCGCCACGGGCACGATCTCGTTCTCGAAGAGGCCGTCCTTGGCGGCGCGGGCGGCCCGCTCGTGGGAGGCCGCGGCGAGCTCGTCCTGGGGCAGGCGCTCCATGCCGGCCGCGGCTGCGTACTTCTCGGTGCCGGCGCCCATGGCGCACTGGTCGAAGGCGCAGAACAGGCCGTCGAACATCATCGAGTCGACCACCGACTGGTCGCCCAGGCGGTAGCCGGCACGGGCACCGGGGAGCAGGTACGGGGCGTTGGTCATCGACTCCATGCCGCCGGCGACCACGATGTCGGCCTCGCCCGACTGGACCATCTGGTCGGCCAGGTGGATGGCGTTGAGGCCCGACAGGCACACCTTGTTCACGGTGGTGGCGGGCACGGTCATGGGGATGCCGGCGTTCACCGCGGCCTGCCGAGCCGTGATCTGGCCGGCGCCCGCCTGCAGCACTTGGCCCATGAAGACGTAGTCGACCTGCTCGGGCGAGAGCCCGGCCCGCTCGAGGGCGGCCTTGATCGCGAACCCGCCGAGGTCGGTGGCGGCGAACGAAGCGAACGCGCCGGACAGCTTGCCGACGGGGGTGCGAGCCCCCGCCAGGATGACGGAACCAGCCATGGGTGAAGTCCTCCCCGGTGCCTTGTGGTGCGCGCGCAGTGTACGGGCGGTGCCCGGTGAACGGCGAAACGCGACGGTGCGCTCAGCCGTCCTCGGGCTCGCGCTCCATCGCGCTGCGCACGGCGCGACCGATGGCGTTGCGCACGATGTCCGGCAGGGGATCGGCGTCCGCGTCGGGCAGGGGAGGCGGGCTCGGCGCCGCCGGTGCCGGCTCGGCGGGTTCGGTCTCGGCGGGTGCGGTGAGCGTGGTGGGGCCGACCCGGTCGCCGAAGAGGTCGTGGAGGCGGCCGTTCACGGGAGGAGCGCCGGGCCACCCCGGCGGCACGGGCGGCTCCTCGGCGGGCGGCTCGGACGCCGGCGCCTCCGAGGTGGGCTCGGCGACGGCGCCGGCCACGGTCCCTGCGTCCGGATCGGTGAGGTCGAGCACCGGGGTGCCGGCGTCGGCGGTGAGGTCGAGGGTCGGCGCGCTGGCACCCTCGCCGGCGTCCCGGTCGGCCGTGAGCCGCTCGAGCACGGCGCCGAGGTCGCCATGGGCGGCCACCAGGCGCTCCTTCAGGGCCGCCTCGGTGCCGGCGACGGCGTCGAGGCGGCGCTCGGCCTCGGCCACGAGCTCGTCGTGGCGCAGCCGGGCTGCGGCCTCGACGGCGGTCGCCTCGGCCAGCAGCTCGGCCCGCCGGGCCTCGCCCCGCACCTCGGCCGACCGCAGCACCTCGGCGGCCCGCTGCTCGGCGTCGGCCAGCAGCGCATCGGCGGCGACCTGGGCCTCGGCCAGGCGGCGCTCGGTGTCGGCGGCGACCCGGTCGGCGTCCACGTGGGTGCGGGCGGCGTACTCGTCGGCTTCGGTGCGCACCCTGGTGGCGTAGCCGATGGCCTCGGCGTGCAGCGCGGCGGCCTCGCGCTCGGCGTCCTGGCGGATGACGGCGGCGGCGAGCTCGGCGTCACGCCGCAGCTCGTCGACCTCGCGCTCGGCCCGCTGGCGCACGAGGGCGGCCTCGACCTCGGCCTCGTGGCGGAGCTGGGCCACCGAGGCGTGGGCCGTGCGCAGCACGGTCGCGACCTCGCTACCGAGGCGCTGGAAGTCGTCGGGCTCCCCGGAGGCGCCGGCGGGCTCGGACTGCTGGTCGAGGGAGAAGAGCTCGCCACCACCCTGGGTGGTCGCACCGGGCGTGCGGCGCGGCAACAGGGGGGACCGGCCGGCGTCCTCGCCGTCGGATGCCTCGGGCACGGCGACCGGGGCTGCGGTGGGGGCGGCGGCCGGTGACGGGGTGGCCAGCACGGCACCGTCGACCTGCTGCTGGAGGTCTCGGTAGCTCTTGGCCACCTCGCCCAGGAACCGGTCGACCTCGACCTTGTCGTACCCGCGTCGCGAGACCTTGAAGATGTGCTGTTCGATGTCCTCGGGCGTGAGCGCCATCGCCTGCTACCTCACTCGCATTCTCTCCGACCGGTGGGGCCTCGACGGCCCCGTTTCGCCCCGGCGACCACTCAGCGTAGCGGGTAAACGCGCCGCGTGGTAGGGCCGATTCGCTCGACTCGGCTCGCCGAGGGGTCGCCCGCTACCGTCAGCGCCCATGGAGAAGATCCTCGAAGCCATCCAGGCGGGCGCCTCCGGTGAGGAGATCGCCGCGCTGCCGATCCCCGAGTCCTACCGCGCCGCCTTCGTGAAGAAGGACGAGATCGCCATGTTCGAGGGCATGGCCTCCGAGGACAAGGATCCCCGCCAGTCGGTGCACGTCGACGAGGTGGCCACCCCCGAGCTCGCCCCCGACGAGGCCTACATCGCGGTCATGGCCTCGTCCATCAACTTCAACACGGTCTGGACCTCGATCTTCGAGCCGCTGCCCACCTTCGGCTTCCTCAGCCGGCTGGGCAAGGAGGGCCGTTGGGGCGCCCGCCACGACCTGCCGTACCACGTGGTGGGCTCCGATGCCTCCGGCGTGGTGCTCCAGGTGGGTTCGGCGGTGCGCAACTGGAAGCCGGGCGACCGGGTCACCGTGCACTGCAACCACGTCGACGACCAGGACCCGACCGCCCACGACGACTCGATGCTGGCCACCAACCAGCGCATCTGGGGCTTCGAGACCAACTTCGGCGGCCTCGCCGACCTCGCCGTGGTCAAGGCCAACCAGCTCATGCCCAAGCCCAAGCACCTGAGCTGGGAGGAGGCGGCCTGCAACGGCCTCACCAACTCCACCAGCTACCGGATGCTGGTCAGCCCCAACGCCGTGCAGATGCGCCAGGGCGACGCCGTGCTGATCTGGGGCGCGGTCGGCGGCCTCGGCGGCTACGCCGTGCAGTACGTGCTCAACGGCGGCGGCACCCCCGTCGGCGTCGTGTCGTCGCCCGAGAAGGCCGAGCTGCTCCACGAGCTCGGCTGCGAGCACACCATCGACCGCAAGGCCGCGGGCTACCGGTTCTGGAAGGACGAGCACACCCAGGACGAGGCGGAGTGGCGCCGCCTGGGCAAGGACATCCGTGGCCTCATCGGCCGCGACGTCGACATCGTGTTCGAGCACCCCGGCCGCCAGACCTTCGGCGCCTCGGTGTTCGTCGCGGCCCGGGGCGGCACCATCGTCACCTGCGCCGCCACCAGCGGCTACATGATCGAGTACGACAACCGCCACCTCTGGATGAAGCTGAAGCGCATCGTCAGCTCCCACTTCGCCAACTACTACGAGTCGTGGGAGGCCAACCGCCTGATCAGCGAGGGCAAGGTGCAGCCGATCCTGTCGGCGGTGCACCCCCTCGAGGGCACCGGCGAGGCGGCGTACCAGGTGCACCACAACCTCCACGAGGGCAAGATCGGGGTGCTGTGCCTCGCCCCCGAGGAGGGCCTCGGCATCGACGACCCCGAGTTCCGCGACAAGGTCGGCGAGGACAAGATCACCCTGTTCCGCCGCCACGGCGCCTGAGATCGAAGGAGCGACGACATGGCTGTGCAAGCCCGCATGCCTGGTGACCAGGCGCAGCAGCAGGAGTCGGGGCAGGGCGTCGGCTCGCTGCTGACCGAGATCGACCACGTGGCCATCGCCGTGAACGACCTCGGCGCCGCCATCGACTACTACCGCGAGACCTTCGGGGCCGTGGTGGAGCACCGCGAGGTGGTGGACAGCGACGGCGTGGAGGAGGCCCTCCTCGCCGTGGCCGAGTCCTACATCCAGCTGCTCACCCCCACCCGGGACGACTCGCCGGTGGCCAAGTACCTCGAGAAGAAGGGCGAGGGCCTGCACCACATCGGCTACCGCGTGGCCGACTGCGGCGTCGCCCTCCAGGCGGTCAAGGACTCGGGCGGCCGGGTCATCGACGAGGCCCCCCGCCCCGGCTCCCGGGGCACGACGGTCGCCTTCGTCCACCCCAAGACCGCCTTCGGCACCCTCATCGAGCTCGTCCAGGAGTAGCCCGCGCGACGTTGGTCGCCCTCGAGCGGATCGCCGACGTCATATCGGTACCGGTATATTGGGAACATGGCCGTCGAGCAGTACTCCCGGCACCTGATCCGGATGGCGCGTCGCGAGTCGGGCCTCACCCAAGCCGAGCTGGCGGCCAAGGCCCACACCAGCCAGGCGGCCATCTCGGCGTACGAGTCCGGTCGACGCTCGCCCTCCGTCGACACCCTGGTGCGGATCGTCGAGGCGGCCGGCGCAGAGGTGCGAATGCGCCTCGCGCCGATCGACCACCACGACGGGGCTCGGCGAGCCGGCGAGGCGCTGCTCGAGCCGGGCGCGCTGGCGGAATTCGCCCAAGCGGAGCAGGAGCGAATCGACCGACGCCGAGGTGTGAAAGCAGCAGGTGCCTGAGCTCGACATCGCCGGCATCATCCGGGTGCTGACGTCGCACGGCGTCGAGTTCGTCGTGATCGGTGGCGCCGCTGCGATGGTCCGAGACCTACCCGTCCCGGCCACGGTCGACATCGACATCACGCCGTCACGGGCCGAGTCGAACCTCGAGCGACTCGCGGCGGCGTTCGACGATCTCGACGCGGCGCTGCTCACAGCAGACTCCGGGGGGACGTGGTTTCCGCGCCGCCCGGTTGACAACTGGGCCCAGTACGACACGCTGCATCTGGTCACCCGCTTGGGACTCCTCGACGTCGTCTTCGTCCCCGATGGCGCACCGAGCGGGTTCGATGATCTGGTCGCTACTGCCGAGCGGTGCGCAGTTCTGTCGGACGACGCCACCGCGCTCGTCATCACCACCGACACCTGGGTGCAACTCAAGGAGGCCAGCGGTCGAGCCAAGGACCTGGAGCACCTCGACCGCTACCGGGACGGCACGGCGAGCTGACCGCTGACGGTGTCAGAGCGATATCCGCCGGTCGTCTTGGCGGTGGGACGCCTCTGCTCACCTCGTCTGGTCTTCTGTCGATCAGACCTACGTGCGCCCCTGGACCTGCCCATCGTCGAACATGGCGCGCACGTCGACAAGAGCCGCAGCAGCCATCTCGCTCATTGCGATGTTGCTCTCGCTCCTGGGCTGCCAGTCCTCGGACGTTCCACCCCAAGTCGCTCCTTCGGGAGGCGCGCCGATGGCAGAGATCCGTCGGGAGTACCGACACAACGTGGAGTGTGAGGCAGATGGGCCTCGACGCTCCGTCCTGCACTACGACCTCGACGCCCAGACTGCGGCGCTCACGGTCGGCTCGGATTCCGGCCCGAGCGTCATACGGTCGGACCGGAGCGTCCTTTTTGGACGAGACCTGTTGGATGGTCACGGTGCTGCGGGCGACTGGGTGGCCACCGACATCGACATCCGCGATCCAGGTAGTCGGTTGCTCCTGAAGACGAGGCTCACGGCGCGGACGCAGGGCCTTCTCTTCGAGGTCGAAGATCCCTTCTACGGTGCTCAGGACCTGATCGACGAGCACCCGGAGCAATCGAGTCCGATCATCGACCAATTAGCGATGCTCCACTTCACGGTGGGCGCCGGTGGCGTGGTCGAACAAACCCGCCTCGAGGTGAGGGGAGCACTGCCGAACGAGGCAATCTCGACGACGGCGAGTCGAGTCGCGGCAATGACGCGCCCTTGCCGCCGCCGCCCGATTCGTACGTACCAGTGGGCCAGCTCGACGCGTGGGATGTGCTCGCTCAGTCCGACGATCTGATTCCAGCCTGCAACCCTCGTGGCGCGCGTCAGGCGGTCGCTGCGAGCCGGCGCTGCGTACGGGAGATGGCCGGCGACTTGAGCGTGAGCGATTGGATCGACCGCCACGGGCCGATTGACCTACCGGCTCTTTGCGCGTAGGCCGGGACGGGAGCGACAGCGACGAGCCACGAGGGTCGGCGGCCCGCGGTCTGGATGTGCGAACGCCCTGGTTGGGGCCCGGAGGACGAGGTGATGAGGCGCGACCGAACTCCGGTCTGGTGGTGACTTCGGTTCCAATCTGGTTACCATGATTCGGCATGGCGAACGTGACGATCAAGGACGTGGACGACGACGACCTCGCGGGGGTCGCCCGCCAGGCCGCCGAGCTCGGGCTGTCGACCCAGGAGTTCCTCCGGCGGCTCATCGCCCGTGAGGCGGCGCGGCCGGCGCTCCCCGACGAGCTTGCCGACCTCGCGAGCCAGCTCCGGTCGCTCCGTGAGCCGATGGCGATGAGCGACTTCGAACGCGTCCGCCGCCGCGCCTCGCGCTCGGCGTGAGGCTGGAGGCGGCGGTCCTCGACACGAGCGCGCTGCTGGCCATCGTCGGCGTCCTCCCGATCGAGGCTCCCGACGTCGCCCAGATGTATGCACCGGAGTCCAGCCTCGTCGAGGCCATCGCCGTGCTCCGCTCGTTCCACGAAGGCCGGGTCGCCGACATCCTGGGTGACCTCGCGCTGATCGGCCCGATGGTCTCCGACTGGATCGGGGCCAACCGCACGGCGGGCACGATCGCCGAGCTCGCCGTCCGCCACCCCGACGAGCTCGTGACCGACCTCGCGGCCATTGCGACGGCGAAGGTCCTCGGCCTGCCCCTGGTCACCGGGATCCCCGACCTCGCCGGCCTCGAGCCGGACATCGCCACCGTCGTGCTCCCGCGACGGCGCTCCTGACGGCTCAGCGCCGGCGGCGGAGCCGGGCCCAGAGGCGCTCGACCGCGCCCGACAGGCCGTCCTGGTAGACGATGGCCACCACGATCAGGACGACGCCGTTGAGGGCGAACTGGTACTGCGAGGTGGTGTCGCCGC
>CAZYPY010000009.1:0-55135 GCA_964649545.1 uncultured Microthrixaceae bacterium
CGCTACTTCCTACCCACTGCGTTGACGGGGCCTCGGCCCCGTCCCTCGTTGAGCGGCGAGGACATCGAGGCCACGTTCAACGGGTTCAGGGAGTGCGTTGACGGGGCCTCGGCCCCGTCCCTCGTTGAGCGCGCCGGCGCAAGATCGAGCACACCCCGACCACCTACCCGCGTTGACGGGGCCTCGGCCCCGTCCCTCGTTGAGCGCGCTCACGCCTCAGGGATTTCGGCCCCCCCGTCCCCGCGTTGACGGGGCCTCGGCCCCGTCCCTCGTTGAGCGGTGGGTAACCACCCCGACGCCTACGAGCCCCGCACCGTCGCGTTGACGGGGCCTCGGCCCCGTCCCTCGTTGAGCGGGCGCCCAGCGCACCGGCGCCACCGTGGCCGCCTACCGGCGTTGACGGGGCCTCGGCCCCGTCCCTCGTTGAGCGGTGTGGGACGGCCGGTGGACGCTGCTGCGCGGGACTTGCGTTGACGGGGCCTCGGCCCCGTCCCTCGTTGAGCGCCGAAGGTCATGGTCACGGCTGCGTCGATCTTCAAGCGTTGACGGGGCCTCGGCCCCGTCCCTCGTTGAGCGGAGTCCATCGTGCCATTCCTGTCTGACGTCACGCGCCGGCGTTGACGGGGCCTCGGCCCCGTCCCTCGTTGAGCGGCGGGCCGGTGCTACACGCCCGAGGAGTTCTGCTGGGGCGTTGACGGGGCCTCGGCCCCGTCCCTCGTTGAGCGGTCGGCGTCGTGGGGTCCTTCGCCATGCGGCAGGCGTGGCGTTGACGGGGCCTCGGCCCCGTCCCTCGTTGAGCGGTGGACGTAGTGGTGAAGGTCGAGGTTCGACCCGTCGGGCGTTGACGGGGCCTCGGCCCCGTCCCTCGTTGAGCGTCCATGATCTCGGCGGACAGTTCGCCGATGTGGTCGCGCGTTGACGGGGCCTCGGCCCCGTCCCTCGTTGAGCGGCGACCATCGTGGCCGACCCGCCGTGGCCGTTCGTGTGGCGTTGACGGGGCCTCGGCCCTGTCCCTCGTTGAGCGCGCGACTGGCTCAAGGGTGGGGAGCCGCCCGCACCGGCCGCGTTGACGGGGCCTCGGCCCCGTCCCTCGTTGAGCGACCCACGCCGGCGGACCCTCGCGCCAGCACTCGGACGAGCGTTGACGGGGCCTCGGCCCCGTCCCTCGTTGAGCGGGGGCGGACGGGACCGACGAGGGTCAGGCGGTTTGGGGCGTTGACGGGGCCTCGGCCCCGTCCCTCGTTGAGCGGGGAGGGTGAGTCATGAGGGTAGGGGCGGGGGAGCGGGCGTTGACGGGGCCTCGGCCCCGTCCCTCGTTGAGCGCTCGAACTGTGCATGGAGTCCGACCGACCGGTCGTGGGCGTTGACGGGGCCTCGGCCCCGTCCCTCGTTGAGCGATGTACCGGGGGCGTTACCCCAAGAGCGGCCGGCAGAAGCGTTGACGGGGCCTCGGCCCCGTCCCTCGTTGAGCGCGAACACCGAGCGGCAACGGCAACGGCGTGGTCGCGGGCGTTGACGGGGCCTCGGCCCCGTCCCTCGTTGAGCGACCCTCACATGGGCGGCAGCGAAAGGGGGCGTCCCCGCCGCGTTGACGGGGCCTCGGCCCCGTCCCTCGTTGAGCGGAGGCGAACCCGGTCGTCCTGTGGGCGCACGATGGCGGGCGTTGACGGGGCCTCGGCCCCGTCCCTCGTTGAGCGAGAGGCTCCACCCGAGCCCCGCCTGACCAGATCGGCGACGCGTTGACGGGGCCTCGGCCCCGTCCCTCGTTGAGCGTTCCGCGACGTGAAGGACTTCGCGGTCGACGGTGCCGAGCGTTGACGGGGCCTCGGCCCCGTCCCTCGTTGAGCGCACAGAAACGCACGACGCCCCATGGCCGTTCGGAGCGAGGCGTTGACGGGGCCTCGGCCCCGTCCCTCGTTGAGCGGAGTACGAGCGCGGCGACGAGTGACCGCTACCGCCAGGAGCGTTGACGGGGCCTCGGCCCCGTCCCTCGTTGAGCGTCGGCTCGGGTCTGGGCGGTGCGGCATCGGGTGGCCTGCGTTGACGGGGCCTCGGCCCCGTCCCTCGTTGAGCGGACTACACGGGGATCACCTTCCCCGACGGGGAGACGACCAAGCGTTGACGGGGCCTCGGCCCCGTCCCTCGTTGAGCGGGTCGTCGTTCCACACCTCGGCGTGGCCGCGGTGGCGGGCGTTGACGGGGCCTCGGCCCCGTCCCTCGTTGAGCGTCGCCGACGATGCGAAAGGCGGCGGCCAGGGTCATCGAGCGTTGACGGGGCCTCGGCCCCGCCCCTCGTTGAGCGCAGCTCGGCGCGGTAGCGTCCGGACAGTCGCTCTAGCGTTGACGGGGCCTCGGCCCCGTCCCTCGTTGAGCGTTCTGGAATCGGCCGACCGACGCGGACGAGGACTCCTGCGTTGACGGGGCCTCGGCCCCGTCCCTCGTTGAGCGGCGGTGTTCCGCGGCCGGAACTACGAGACCGCGCTCACGCGTTGACGGGGCCTCGGCCCCGTCCCTCGTTGAGCGTTCGAGACCAGCACGGACTGCGAGTAGCGGGGGTTCGTGCGTTGACGGGGCCTCGGCCCCGTCCCTCGTTGAGCGCTCCGTGCGCTCTATTCGGACTGGGGGCGATCGTGGGCGCGCGTTGACGGGGCCTCGGCCCCGTCCCTCGTTGAGCGGACCGCCCCGCACGCCCGCCCCAGCGGCCCCAGGGCGCGCGTTGACGGGGCCTCGGCCCCGTCCCTCGTTGAGCGCCGTACTGGAGGTTGACGTACTCCTCGTGGCCGCACTCGGGCGTTGACGGGGCCTCGGCCCCGTCCCTCGTTGAGCGGACAGGACCTGGCGTCGCTTCCGCATCCAGTACCTGCAGCGTTGACGGGGCCTCGGCCCCGTCCCTCGTTGAGCGATGAGCAGCCACCACGTCACCATCGAACACCCCACCGGGCGTTGACGGGGCCTCGGCCCCGTCCCTCGTTGAGCGCGGGACCATTCGGAGCCACCGGCGAACCTGTCGATCCGGCGTTGACGGGGCCTCGGCCCCGTCCCTCGTTGAGCGTGGCAGGCCGACAAGATGACCGGTCTCGCGCTCGACGCGCGTTGACGGGGCCTCGGCCCCGACCCTCGTTGAGCGCGGTCGCTGCTGGTGGCGGGGGACCCGGAGCCGTGGAGCGTTGACGGGGCCTCGGCCCCGTCCCTCGTTGAGCGATCGCCACCGGCCGCCCCGAACGGGCCGCCGAGGTGGTGCGTTGACGGGGCCTTGGCCCCGTCCCTCGTTGAGCGCGGGAAGAAGGGTCGTAAGGACGTGACCAGTCCTGTCGCGTTGACGGGGCCTCGGCCCCGTCCCTCGTTGAGCGCTGCCGCCGACGGTGATCTTCATGCACCCCCGCCGGTGGCGTTGACGGGGCCTCGGCCCCGTCCCTCGTTGAGCGCGGCTCGGCCGCACCCGCAACGCCGAGGACCGGCGCCGGGCGTTGACGGGGCCTCGGCCCCGTCCCTCGTTGAGCGTGGACGCCTTGGACCCAGTGGCCCTCGATCTTGTCAGCAGGCGTTGACGGGGCCTCGGCCCCGAGCCGCTCGACCAGTTGCGCTCAGCGCCGGGCCCAGGATTCCGGGTCGGCGAGGAGGCCTTCGACCGCCGGCGGCAGCTCGCCCTGGGCGATGGCGGCGACGGTGACCACCTCGAGCACCGCGCGGAGGCTGGCCCGGGCCGCGATCCACACCGGCTTCAGGGCGCCGGCGGCGCCGCCGTACTCGAGCTCTTCGGGCGGGATGCCCCGCACGTCGGCGAGTGGGCCCTCGACCGCGCGGATGATGTCGGCCACCGAGATCTGGTCGGCGGGCTTGGCGAGCCAGTAGCCGCCCTCGGCGCCCCGCTGGCTGCGCACCATGCCCGCGCGGCGCAGCTCGGAGAGGATGCTCTCCAGGAACTTGAGGGGGATGCCCTGGGTGGTGGCGATCTGGTCGCCCTTGAGGGGGCCCTGGCCGGCGTGGACCGCGAGCTCGACCGCCGCCCGCACGGCGTAGTCGACCTTCGCGGAGACGCGCATGACCCGTATCCTTCCATGCGCGCCGTCCCCCGCCTTGTGCACGGTCACGGGCGGGTCGTGCCGTCGACCTCCGCCTCGACCCGGCCGTCGACCCCCGACGAGGCGTCTCGGCCCAGGGGGAACCGGTGGGCGCTGGGCTCGACCCGCACCCACACCTCGGCGCCGACCTCGAGGCCGAGGCGATGGACCTGGGTGCGGGTGAGGGTGACGAGCGCGACGTCGTCGCCGAGGGTGATCTCGACCCGCACCTCGAAGCCGACGCGCGCGAGCCGGGTGACCGTGCCGACCACGGCGCCCTCGACGGGGTCGTGGTGGAGCTCGAGGTCGTGGGGTCGCACCAGGTCGGTCCCGAACTGGGTGACCGGGCCGAGGAAGCGCATCACGAACTCGTTGGCCGGTTCGTCGTAGAGCTCGTCGGGCGTGCCGACCTGCTCGACCCGACCGTCGTTGATGACGACGATCTCGTCGGCGACCTCGAGGGCCTCCTCCTGGTCGTGGGTGACGAAGATCGTGGTCACGTGCACCTCGTCGTGCAGGCGCCGGAGCCAGTCTCGGAGCTCCTTGCGCACCTTGGCGTCGAGGGCACCGAACGGCTCGTCGAGCAGCAGTACCTTCGGCTCGACCGCCAGCGCCCGGGCCAGCGCCATGCGCTGGCGCTGCCCGCCCGAGAGCTGCGACGGCAGCCGGTCGGCGAACTGCGAGAGGTGGACCAGATCCAGCAGCTCCCCCACCCGCTCGCGGATCTCGGCCTTCGGGCGCTTGCGGATCTCGAGGCCGAAGGCCACGTTGCGGAACACCGAGAGGTGCTTGAACGCGGCGTAGTGCTGGAAGACGAAGCCCACGTCACGGCGCTGCGCCGGCACGTCGGTGGCGTCGACCCCTTCGATCTCGATCCGGCCGGTGTCGGCCCACTCGAGGCCGGCGATGATGCGCAGCAGGGTCGACTTGCCGCCGCCGCTCGGGCCCAGCAGCGCGGTGAGCTGGCCGGTCGGGATGCTGACGTCCACGTCCTCGAGGGCCACGAAGTCGCCGAAGCGCTTGCCGATCCCCTCCACCTCGATGCTCACTTCTTGATCCCTTCCTTGGGGCGGATGATGGAGACGACGGTGATGCAGGCGACCGAGACCATGGCCAGCAGGAACGCGGTGGCGTAGGCCCCGCCCTTGTCGAAGTTGAGGTACTTCTCCTCGACCACCTGGGTGGCGGTCCGGGTGGCGCCGAGCACGTTGCCCGAGACGACCTTCACCGCCCCGAACTCCCCGAGCGACCGCGCCAGGCAGAGGACGACGCCGTAGACGATCGCCCACCGGATGGCGGGCAGCGTGATCCGCAGGAACGTCTGCCACGCGTTCGCCCCGAGGCTCCGGGCCGCCTGCTCCTGCTCGGTGCCGATCTCCTCGAGGACGGGCACCACCTCCCGGATCACGAGGGGGAGCGCCACGAAGACGGTGGCCATGATGATCGCCGGCGTGGCGAAGATGACCTGGAAGCCCCAGCTCTCGAGGGTCGGGCCGAACCAGCCGTTGCGACCCCCGTACACGAGGACGAGCGACAGGCCGACGACGATCGGCGAGACCGAGAGCGGCAGGTCGAGGAACGCGCTGAGCGCGCGCTTGCCGGGGAACTCGTAGCGCACGAGCAGGATCGAGATCCCGACGCCGAAGACGGTGTTGATCACGACCGAGGAGACCGCCACCACGACCGTGAGCCGCAGGGCGTGCTGCACGTCGGGGTCCTCGAGGATCGCGGCCATCTCGCCGAACCCCTCGGCGAAGGTGTTCTGGGCGACGAGGAAGAGCGGCCAGGCGACGAGCATGAACAGGTAGACCACGACGACGGCCCGGAAGACGTAGGTGAGCGGCCCACGACGGCCCACCCGGCTCCTCGACGCGCGCCGGGCCGGGACCGGCGGGTCGGTGGGCGCGAGCGACTCAGCCACGGCGCGCCAGCCGTCGTTGGGCCACGTCGAAGGCGACGATCACGAGCAGGGAGATCACGAGCAGCACCGTGGCGACGGCGGCCGCGCTCTCGGGCGCGTCGTTCTCGATGCTGCTCAACACCCGCACCGACACCACCTCGGTCCGCATCGGGAGGTTGCCCGACAGCAGGACGAGCGAGCCGTACTCGCTCACGCCCCGGGCGAACGAAAGGGCGGCGCCGGCGGCGATGGCCGGGATCAGGCTCGGCAGCACGATGCGACGGAAGGTCGTGAACGGGCTCGCTCCCAGGGAGCGGGCGGCCTCCTCCACCTCGCGGTCGAGCTCGGCCAGCACCGGCTGCACCGTGCGCACCACGAAGGGCAACGTCACGAAGAGGAAGGCCAGGAACACCGCCGAGCGGGTGTTGGCCACGTCCACCCCGAAGGGGCTGTCCGGGCCGTAGAGCGACAGCAGGACGAGTCCGGCGACGATGGTGGGCAGCGCGAACGGGATGTCGATCAGGACCTCCAGGACCCCCTTGCCCCAGAAGTCGTCGCGCACGAGCACCCAGGCGATCAGCGTGCCCATGACGATGTTGACCACCGTCACCAGGAAGGCCTGGGTCACGGTCAGCCGGATCGCGGCGGAGGTCTGCGGGTTGGTGATCGTGTCCCAGAAGCCCGACCACCCGCCCTCGGTGGCCGTCACGACCACGGCGGCCAGCGGGATCAGCACGAGGACGCTGAACCACAGCATCGCGACGCCGAGGCCCAGCCCCGACACGACGGTGAGCTGGCCCTCGCGCGCCGGCCGGCGCGTGCGCGCCGGCCGGCTGCGAGCGACCGCTCGAGGAGCGGTCGCGGTCATCACTCCTCGCTGAGGCCCGTGCCGGCGATGATCTCGGTGACCGAGCCGGTCTCCTCGTTGAAGAACACGTCGGTGTTCTCCCAACCGCCGAAGTTCTCCTCGACCGTCATGAGGTTGGTGATCTCCGGGAACGGGTTGGCCGGGTCGTTCGCCCCCTCGACCTCGCCGAACTCGACGCCCTCGATGACCGGGCGGAAGCCCTTCAGGGCGAACTGGCGCTGGCCCTCCTCGCTGACCACGAAGTCGAGCCAGTCCGAGGCGATGGCCGGCGCGTCCACGGTGATGGCCGCCGGGTTCTCGATCAGCAGGGTGGTCTCGGGGATGACGTAGTCGAACTCCTCGCCGTTCTGGTGGGCGAGGATCGCCTCGTTCTCGTAGGCCATCAGCACGTCGCCTGTGCCACCGAGGAACGCGGTGGTCGCGTCACGGCCACTGCTCGGCAACGACACGACGTTGTCGAAGAAGGCCTGGAGGTACTCGTCGGCCTCCTCCTCGGTCCCGCCGTCCTCGATGACCTGGCCGTACGCCGCCAGCGCGTTCCAGCGGGCCGCGCCCGACGAGGCCGGGTTCGGCGTCACGATCTCGACGCCGGGCTGGGTCAGGTCGTCCCAGTCCTGGATGTTCTCGGGGTTGCCTGGGCGGACCGCGAAGACGACGACGGACCGGGAGACGATCCCGTTCGTCTCACCCGCGTTCCAGTCCTCGGCCACCAGGCCCTCGTCGACCAGCCGGGTGACGTCGGGCTCGATCGAGAAGTGGACGTAGTCGGCCTCGAGACCTTCGACCACGGCCCTGCTCTGGTCGCCCGAGGCGCCGTAGGAGGTCTCGAACTCGACGCCCTCGCCCTCGGGCGTCTCGGCGAACGCCTCGCCGATGGCCGCGTTGGCGGCCTCCGGTACGGCGAAGCCCACGATGTTGATGGTGGTGTCCTCGCCACCGCTGTCGCCGCCGCCGCTGGCGTCGTCGCTCTCGCTGCTGCACCCGGCGGCGAGCAGCGCGAAGGCGCTGAGCAGGCCGGCCAGGACGAACAAGCGTCGTTTCGACATCAGATCATCTCCATCTTTCTCTAGTGGAATGATGGAAAATATCGACAAAGAAGACGTACGTCAAGCCGGGGCCCCGCACCTCCGCATCGACGTCGTGCGCCGGCGGTCAGCTCGGCAGCGGTGCTCCCGCCCCGACGAGCACGGCACCGGCGACTCCCGCGGCGAGCAGGGTCGGCACGATCTCGCGGCGGAGCACCAGGAGCAGCACACCCGCGGTGGCGAGCACCGCGACCTGCCAGCCCGCCGAGAGCGCCGTGGCGAGCGGGAGCGCGGCGCCGAGGATCGCCCCGATGGCCGCAGGACCGGCGCCCCCGAGGAAGGCCTGGGCCCGACGGTCGGCGCGGAGGCGGTCGAAGTGCGTTCCGCCGACGACGATGAAGAGGAACGAGGGGCTGAAGGCCACCAGGGCGGCCAGCGCCGCGCCCACGGCACCCGCGGCGGCGTAGCCCACGACGGCGACGGTGAGCACCACGGGCCCGGGGGTCACCTGGCCGAGCGCGACCGCGTTCAGGAACTCGGCATCGGTCATCCATCCGTAGCGGTCGACGGCGTCGGCCTGCATGAGCGGGATGATGACGAAACCTCCCCCGTACGAGAGCGCGCCCACCTTCAGCGCGACCCACGACAACGAGGCGAGCGTGCCGGCCGCGAGCCCGGTGGCGAGCACGGGCAGCGGCGCCACCGGCACGTGTCCCCGCCCGGGCCGGCCGGCGGCACCCCGGAGCACCAGCTCGACGACGCCGCAGGCGAGCAGCACCAGCACCAGGCGAGGGCCCACCAGGACGGTGGCCACGGCACCGACGGCGACGTACACCACCCATCGCGCCCGCGAGACGGTGCGCTGCCAGCTCGGGCCCAGCAGGTCGACGCCGCTCCGTACGGCGACGGCGGCGACCGCCGCGCCGGCGCCGGCCCCGGCCCCGAGCACGACCTCGGGCGGCGAGCCGCTCAGGAACAGCGCGCTCAGGGCGGTGATCAGCACGAAGCCCGGCAGGATGAAGCCGAGGGCGCCGACGAGCGCGCCGGGGCGACCTCGGACCCGCCAGGCGCAGTAGATCGCGAGCTGGGTCGACGCCGGCCCCGGCAGCAGGTTGCAGGCGGCCACCGCCTCCTCGAAGTCGGCGTCGTCGAGCCACCGACGCTCCTCCACGCAGAGGCGACGGAGCAGCGCGATGTGGGTGGGCGGGCCACCGAACCCGAGGCTCCCGAGACGCGTCCAGAGCCTCGCCACCTCGGAGAGCGACGCCAGATGACCCTCGGCGCGCGGCTCACCGCCTCCGTCGAGGTCTCCCATGGACCGAGGCTCGCAGACCGGATGCGCCCCGGGGTGACGACGGGGTGTCCGCGGGATGTCCGCCGGGTGTCAGGCGGGGGGCGGCGGTGGTGGAGGCGGCGGGACGGGCGCCGCGGCGACGGGAGGCGCGGCGGGCTCCGGACGGCCCATGCGCTCGGCCCGCCGGAAGTGGAACAGGTAGACCGCGGCGCCGATGCCCATGAGCACCAGCCCTTGCAGCAGCTGGTTCGCCGCGCTGTAGCGGGTCTGCTCGTCGATCTCGTCGCGCGCCCGACTGAGCGCCTCACGAGCCTCGTCGGTGTCCGACTCGAAGGTGCCCTCGAAGTCGTCGCCGAACTCGTCCTCGAGCTCGTCGGCCTGGGCCTCGTCGGCCGCCTCCTCGGCGGCGAGGGTCGCATCGGCGACGTCGATGACCGCGGTCGCGATCCGCGTCAAGGGGTCACCCTGGCTGAGCGAGGGCACGGCCAGGTGGGCCAGGCCGAGCACCGTGGTGAGCGCGCCGAGGGCGGCAAGGGCGATGCCGACGAAGCACAAGAAGTAGAGGTAGACGGGCCGGACCCACGCGGGCGGAGGTCGCTCGACGACCGTCGCCGCCGGGGCGGGCGCCGCAGGCGTCGGCGAGGCCGGCGCCGCGCCCGTGTCGGGCGGGTACCAGCGCCCGTCCGACGCCTGCCACCATCCGGGTCCTGCCGGTGCGTCACTCACGTTCCCACCCCCTCGGCGGCCCACGCTACTGCGCGATGGCCCGCCGGAGCGGCGAGGCCTCGACCGCGATCAGGCGGCGGCGGGCACGTGGGGCGCCGGCGTCTCGGCCAGCGCCTCCTCGTAGGACAGCCAGCGGCCCTCGTCGAAGTCGTAGAGCTTGCAGGTGCGGGTGTTGGCCATGAAGTCCCGGAAGCGCAGGCGCTCGTCGTGGATCACGCCGGGGAAGGCGGCCTCCATGGCGTCGGTGGCCTGCTCGAGGTGGTACATCGGGATGCGCACGTCCACGTGGTGCGGCACGTGGACCATGATCCAGTGCACGAAGAAGTTGAGGACCGGGCTCACGCGGAGCACGGTCGTGCCCTCCATCTGGCCGTGCCACTTCGTCCACTCCCGCCGCTTCCACCAGCGGATGCCGGGCTGGATGTGGTGCACGTGCACGAACGAGCCGATCACGTAGTTGAAGGCGAGGAAGGGCAGCAGCACGACCCGGGTGACCAGCCACACGGTGGCGAGCACCCCGAGCCCGGCGGACACCGCGTAGGCGAGCAAGGCGAGGGTCGACACCGCCACGAAGGACCACACGATGGCGCGGTCACGGCGGATCTTGGCCTTCCAGCGCTTGGGCGGCTCGCCGACCATCATGCGCTTCCACCAGACCTCGCGCAGGTAGTACATGCCGGCACCGGCCCACGACCACTCGAAGCGGTGGCGGGCCCGCTGGAAGCGATTCATGGCCCGGTACTGCTCGGCGGTGTAGGGGTGCCACACGAAGTCGAAGTCCTGGCGGACGGTGTAGTGGTGGTGCACCCGGTTGTGGCCGAGCTTCCACCCTTCGTACACGTGCCAGCCCGGGAGCATGGCGATGTGGCCGACGATCGAGGCCAGGCGCTCGCTCTTGAACAGGGCGCCGTGGGCGGCGTCGTGGGCGACGATGAACAGGCCCGAGACGACCAGCGCCGCCAGGACCAGGAAGGGGAGCACGATCAGCGGGTTGGCGAAGGTGAACAGGCCCCAGATGGCGAAGGCGTAGAGCGCCAGGTCGCGGGCGAAGTAGGCGAGGCCCTTCCAGGTGGGGTTCTCGTAGCAGTCCTCGGGGATCACCGCGAGGACGGGGCGCAGCGACCCCCGCTCCTCCTTGGCGTCCTTGCGATCGGCGGCAGCGGCGTCGGTGACGGGTGCCGGGCTCAGCGTGGCGGCCATGACCGCCAGCCTACCTACCGGTAGGTAGGGAGTCCATCCCCCTGCTGCGGGACCGGCCGGTGACAACCGTCACGTCGCCCGGCTCGTCGTGGAGCGGCGGGGGCCACCCGTTCCGTAGCCTGGGTCGATGGCGCCGCTGCCCCGGGGGCTGAAGCCGATGAAGGCGGTGCTCGCGGAGGCGCTGCCCCCCGACGATCCCCACGATCCCGCCTGGGCCTACGAGGTCAAGTGGGACGGCATGCGGGTGCTGGCCTACGTCGACCCCGATGCCGACCCACCCGTCCGCCTCGAGAGCAGCAACCAGCGTGACGTCACCGCCAGCTTCCCCGAGCTCGCCGCGCTGGAGGACGCTGCCTGCGGCCGGACCGCGGTCTTCGACGGCGAGGTGGTCGCCCTCGACGACGTGGGCCGCCCCAGCTTCGGCCGCCTCCAGCAACGCATGCACCTGACGGGCGCGGCCGAGGTGGCCCGGCGGATGGCCGAGGTACCCGTGCTCTACGAGGTGTTCGACCTGCTGCACTTCGACGGCACCGACACCACCGCGCTCCCCTACGACGACCGCCGGCGTCTCCTCACCCACCTGCTCGACGACGCCGGCGCGGCCCGCCCCGAGCGGTGCTGCTGGTCGCTGTCCACCGCCCACGAGGACGGCGAGGCGCTCTGGGAGGCCGCGAAGGCCCACCGCCTCGAGGGCGTGATGGCCAAGCGGCGGGCCAGCCCCTACGAGGTGGGCAAGCGCTCGTCGAACTGGCGCAAGGTGAAGGTGCGCTGGGAGCAGGAGCTGGTGATCGGGGGCTGGCTCCCCGGCGAGGGGGCCCGTGCGCACCGATTCGGGGCGCTGCTGGTCGGCTACCACGACGCCGACGAGCCCGACCGGCCCCTTCGCTACGCCGGGCGGGTGGGCACCGGGTTCACCGAGGCGGAGCTCGTCCGCCTCGGCGCCCTGCTCGACGAACGCGCGTCCGACACGTGCCCGTTCGAGCCGCCGCCGCCCCGTCCGGTGGCGCGGGTCGCGCACTGGGTCGAGCCCGACCTCGTGGCCGAGGTCGCCTTCGCCGAGTGGACGAGCGAGGGGATCCTGCGCCACCCCGCCTACCAGGGCCAGCGCGAGGACAAGGCCGCCGCCGACGTGGTGCTCGAACTGCCAAGCTGACGGGACCGTGACCCCGTCCACCACCGGCGACGAGATCCGCCTCGCCATCCCCGCGCAGTCCGAGTACGGCCGACTCGCCCGGGTGACGGTGGCGGGCCTGGCCCTGCGCCTCGGCTTCAGCCACACCGAGGTCGAGGACCTGCGCCTCGCGGTCGACGAGGGCCTGATCCTGCTGCTCGACGGCACCGAGGAGGCGGGCGGCCCCGGGGGCGCGGGCGCGGCCGGCAGGGTCGTGGCCGAGGGCGAGATCGAAGCGACCTACCGGCTGCTCGACGGCGCCATCGAGGTCGAGCTCGACGCCGACCTCCCTCGTTCGGTCCCCAAGCCGAGCGCGGCGGCCACCGAGCGCTTCCAGACCATGGTCGCGGACCTCGTCGACGTCGCCGTGGCCGACCCCGCGAAGCGCGTCGTCCGCTTCCGCAAGGCCCGCCGCCCCGCCCCGAGCTGACCCGCGTCAGGTCGGGCGGTGCTCGTCGAGGTCGGCGCGCACCCGGGTGATGTGGGCCTCGCCGACGCCGGCCTCGGCGGCGAACTCCTCCCAGCGGGCCACGGCGGCGAGCACGTCGGCGATCGCGGCCCGGTAGCCCGGGACGGCGTAGCGGTCACCGACCGCCGCGAGGTCGGCGAGCCCGATCCGGTCGAAGCGGCCGTTGACGCTCATCTGGTGCGACCGGGTCCACCGGCCCTCCTCGGGGTTGTGGGCGTGGGTGACGTCGAAGGCCGGGGCCAGCCGCCAGTCACCGCCCTCGGGCAGGAGGAAGGCCAGGTTCTTGGTGTGGTCGTCGCGGTTCACCGCCACCACGTTGAACGCCATGCGGCGGAACGCCTGCTCGCGGGCGTCGCGCCCGAGGCCCAACGCGTCGATCGCCTGGAAGTACTGCTCGTAGGCGTGCACCCGGGCCAGGTTGAAGTCGAGGTGGGCCAGGGCGCAGAGCGAGAGCAGGTGGTGGCGCTCGCCGTCGGGCCCTCGGTCGAAGCGCTTGGTGAGGAAGTGGGTGCGGGGCCCCTCGGGCAGCAGACGGCACTCGGTCATCTCGACGCCGGCGGCGACCGCCATCCGGTGGTAGGCGAACTCGAGCCGGCCGAACCCGGCACCGCCGCCGAACCCGTCGTCCTCCCGTGTCGGGTCATACCCGGCCACGCCATCGAGCTTCACCAGCCAGTGCTCGAACCCCGGCGGCGCCGCCAGCTGGCCGGAGCGCACCTGGCCCGTGCCCGGGTGGTACGCGATGACCGCCTTGGCCCGCGCGCCGCCCGCCGAGGTGCCGACCTGCACCAGTTGGCGGAGCGCGTCGTGGGCGACGTCGTCGCCGACGTCGAGGTTGCCCGACACGGCCTGGCGGGCGGCAGTGACCAGGTCGGCGAGCTGCACCGCCCCGAGGTCGGCCGCCGGCGCGCCGGCCGGGGGACGGAACTCGAGCGCGCCCATGGCCCGGTCGGCCTGGTACGCGAGTCGGTCGAGCGGGGTGATCTGCTCGCTCGCCACGCCCTGGGTGGCCAGCCACGCGTCGACGAGGGCGTTGCCGAACCGGTCGGGCAGGGCGTCGGCCAGCAGCGCGGGCAGCCGCAGGAAGGTGGCCGGCGCCAGCTCGGGGAACACGAACGTGCCGGGCCGGCACGGCAGGTGCAGCGGCGCGAGCTCGACGCCGGCCTCGACCCACTCCGGGGCGTACTCGAAGGCGTAGAAGCCGGTGGCCGGGTCCTCGATGACCGCGCCGACCAGCTCGCCCCACGCCCAGACCTCGATCAGGTCGGCGGACGTGAAGGCCACGACCGCCTACGCCTCGGCCGGGCGGCGGGCGGACACCCGCCGGCGGGTGCGCTCCTCGGCGCGGCGACGCTCGCGCAGGGCGGCCATGGGCGAGACGGGCGCCGGCGGGGCGAGCTCGTGCAGCCACGCCTCCCGGTCGAGGGCCCGCAACACCGCGATCAGCGTCGACAGGCTCGAGCCCTGCCCGGCCTCGAGGCGCTGGAGCGCGGACACCGAGATGTTGGCGAGGTGGGCGAGGTCCCGCTGGCGCAGCTCGGCACGCTGGCGCAGGTCGCGCACCTGCGCGCCGACGGCCGCCTCCCACTCCTCGGTGCTTCGTGCCGCCGGGATGGTGCTCATACCTCATATCCTAGGTCTAGATGGGCCCATCTGTCACATGACTGCGACAGCGAGACATCGTTATCGGGGTGTTCGACGCAACATGACCCATTACACCCTGATTTCGGGTCAGCCGGTGTGGCCCCAGCCGCCCACGCCCCGCTCGGTCTCGTCGTGGGCGTCCACGACGGCGAACTCGACGTGCGCCACCCGCTGCACGACGAGCTGGGCGACGCGGTCGCCCCGCTCCACGGTGTAGGGCTGATCGGGATCGGTGTTGACCAGCAACACGATGAGCTCGCCGCGGTAGCCCGAGTCGATCAGCCCCGGCGTGTTCAGGCAGGTCACGCCGTGCTTGAGGGCGAGTCCGCTGCGCGGCTGGATGAACCCGGCGTAGCCCTCGGGGATGGCCACCGCCACGCCGGTGGGCACCTGGGCCCGGCCGCCGGCCGCCGGGAGCCGTACCTGCTCGCGGGCGTAGAGGTCGACGCCGGCGTCGCCCGGCCGGGCGTAGGCGGGCAGCGGCAGCTCGGGGTCGAGCCGGCGGAGGGGCACGGTGAGGCGCTCGTCGGGCACGGGGCGATGGTAGGACGCTCCTCACCGGCCGCGGCCCGTACGCTCCTGGCGTGCTCGCGTGGATGGATCTGGAGATGACCGGGCTCGACCCGGGCCGCCACGTCATCGTCGAGATCGCCACCCTGATCACCGACGACGACCTGAACGTCGTGGCCGAGGGGCCCGACCTGGTGATCCACCAACCCCCGGAGGCGCTGGCGCTCATGGAGGAGGTGGTGGTCAAGATGCACACCACGAGCGGCCTCCTGCCCGCCATCGCCGAGTCGGCCGTCACCCTCGCCGACGCCGGCGCCCAGACCCTCGCGTTCCTGAAGGAGCACATCCCCGAGGCCCGCACCGTGCCGCTGTGCGGCAACTCGATCGGCACCGACCGGCGCTTCCTCGCCGCCTACCTGCCCGAGATCGAGGAGTACCTCCACTACCGCTCGGTCGACGTCTCCACCATCAAGGAGCTGGCCAAGCGCTGGTACCCCGACCTCGAGGGCTCGAGCCCCGGCAAGGCCAGCAGCCACCGGGCCCTCGACGACATCAAGGAGAGCGTTGCCGAGCTCGTCTACTACCGCGAGCACGTCTTCAAGGCCGCCTCGGGCAGCTGAGCAACCCCCCACCGCCGGGTGGGGAAGTGACACAGATCACTTGCGGACCCGGACGCGACGCGCTTTAATCCGATTTTGTCCATCAAGTTAATAGGAAAGATCGGATTCACCCGAATGTCCTCCCCCGCCTCCCACCGCACCCTGCGCCTCCCCGCCCTCCTCCTCGCCGCGCTCGTCGCGGTGGTGGCGCTGGCCGCGTGCAGCTCGGAGGCCTCGACCCGGGAGGCGAGCGCCGACGCCGGCCCCGCCACCACCGCCCCGTCCGCCACCCTGCCCACCGAGATCCCCGACGGCACGACCCTGCGCGTGGGCGACCAACTCGAGTACCTCCAGACGGTGCTCGCCCTCGCCGGCGAGAACCTCGATTTCCCGTACGACGTCGAGTACTCGGCCTTCATCGGGGGCCCGCCGATGCTCCAGGCCTTCCAGGCAGGCGAGGTGGACGCCGGGTTCGTGGGCAGCACCCCGCTCATCTTCGCCCAGGCCCAGGGCCAGGACATCACCGCCGTGGCGGGTTGGGCCACGCCCAACAGCAGCTACGGCCTGCTCACGGCGCCCGGCGTGGACGACATCGGCGACTGGCCCGACCTCGAGGGCAAGCGGGTGGCCTTCCAGCAGGGCACCGCCGGCGAGGCCGCCCTCCTCCAGGCCCTCGACGGCGCCGGCCTGACCCTGGACGACATCACCCCGGTCAACGTCCCCGTCACCGAGACCTCGGCGGCCCTCCAGAGCGGCTCGGCCGACGCGGGCATCCTCGTCGAGCCCCTCACCAGCGTCTACCTGACGGCCAACCCCGATGGCGCCCAGGTGGCGACGCCGAACGAGCTGACCGACCGCTCCCAGTTCCTGATCGCGAGCCGCGACGCGCTCGACGACCCTGCGGTGTCCGCGGCCCTCGGCGACTACCTGGCCCGCCTGGTCCGGGCCTTCACCTACCTCGCGGATCACCCCGGGGAGGTCGCGCAGGCCGTGTACGTCGACCAGTACGGCCTCACCCTCGAGCAGGCGGCCGCCGTACAGGAGCGGGTCGGCAGCCCCGCCTTCTTCGACCTGCCCGGCGACATCGTGGCGCCCCAGCAGCGCCTCGCGGACCTGTTCCACGCCAACGGCGAGATCCCCGAGCAGATCGACGTGACCTCCGAGTTCGACAACCGTTACAACCAGCTCGTCACGGAGGCTGGCCAGTGACGGTCGTCCACGACGCCGAGCCGGCGGCAACCCTTCCCCCTGCCGCCGGCTCGGCCGTCGTCCAGGACAGGGCGACGCCGAACGAGACCGCCGGCCTGACACCGCTGGCGACCCGGACCCCAGGCGAGCGGGAGGCGGCACGCCCCCGCATCCCCCGAGGGCTGGAGCGACTCGTCGGCGTCGTCCTCTTCTTCGCCCTGTGGGAGCTGGCCGCCCGGGTGGGCTGGCTCAGCCCCCAGGTGCTGGCCGGCCCCTCCACGGTGCTCACCGCGGGCGTGGACCTGCTCCGCGACGGCACCCTCGGCGGCGCCATGTGGGCGTCGCTGCAACGGGTGCTCTGGGGCCTCGCCATCGGCATCCCGCTCGGCGGGCTGTTGGCCCTCCTGGCCGGGCTGACCCGGCCGGGCGAGGACCTCCTCGACGCCAACGTGCAGATGCTGCGCTTCGTCCCGATCATCGGCCTGCAGTCGCTGCTCATCCTCTGGCTCGGGCTGGGGGAGACCACCAAGGTCAGCCTCATCGTGCTGGGCGTCACGTTCCCCGTCTACGTCAACACGTTCTCGGCCATCCGAGCCGCTGATCCCCGCTTCGACGAGCTCGCCGCCTCGGTGGGCCTGAACCGGCGCCGACGACTCCGCCAGGTCGTGATGCCCGGCGCACTCCCGGGCTTCCTCGTGGGGGTGCGCATGGCCACCGCGGTGGCGTGGCTGCTGCTCGTGTTCGCCGAGCAGCTCAACGCGCAGAGCGGCCTCGGCCACCTGATGATCCGGGCCCAGACCTTCTTCCAGAGCGACGTGATCGTCGTCTGCCTGGTCACCTACGCGGTCCTCGGCCTCCTCTCCGACGGCCTGGTCCGCTTCCTCGAGAGGAGGTTCCTGCGATGGCAGCCGTCGTCACGCGAGGCCTGAGCCGGTCGTTCGGGGATCGCGAGGTCCTGCGCCGCATCGACCTCGAGATCGCCCCCGACGAGTTCGTGGCCCTGCTGGGCCGCAGCGGCTCGGGGAAGTCGACCCTCCTGCGCATCCTCGCCGGCCTCGACCACGGGGCCGCCGGGGAGGCGTGGGTGCCCGAGCGCCGGGCGGTCGTCTTCCAGGACCCGCGCCTGTTGCCGTGGAGATCGGTCCTGGACAACGTCGTCCTGGGCCTCCCCGGCCCGGGCGCCCTGGAGGATGGCCGGCGCGCCCTGTCCGAGGTCGGCCTCGAGGGCCACGAGTGGGACTGGCCCAAGACGTTGTCCGGTGGCGAGGCCCAGCGCGCCGCGCTGGCGCGCGCCCTCGTCCGGGAGCCCGACCTCCTGCTGCTCGACGAGCCCTTCGGCGCGCTGGACGCCCTGACCCGGCTCCGGGTGCACGCCCTGGTGCAGGAGCTGTGTCGCCGGCACCGGCCCGCGGTCCTCCTCGTCACCCACGACGTCGACGAGGCCATCCGCCTCGCGGACCGGGTGCTGGTGCTCACCGACGGCGTCCTCTCCCTGGACCTGCCCACGGCCGGCCAGGACGCCGTCACCCTCCGCCGCCGCCTGCTGGACGAGCTCGGCGTCGGCGACGACCCCCCGCCGAGCCCGGCCCCCGAGGCCGATCCCGAGCTCGAGCGGTTCCTCGACGCCCACTTCGATCCCGAGTTCGAGCCCGAGCACGAGCTCTTCCCCCGACCGTGAAGGAGACCCACCGATGACCGCCACCCTGACCCCCGACCTCACCCGCGAGACCCTGCCCTTCGAGGTGGTGCCCCTCTCGGGCACCATCGGCGCCGAGCTCCGCGGCCTCGACCTGCGTCGAGATCTGGACGATGAGACCGTCGCCGCCATCCGCTCGGTGTGGCTCGAGCGCAAGGTCGTGTTCTTCCCCGGCCAGCACCTGACCCCCGAGGAGCACCTGGCCTTCGCCAAGCGCTTCGGCACCCCCACCGAGGGGCACCCCGTCATCCCCGCCCTCGACGGTCACCCCGAGGTGTTCGAGATCGACTACTCGGCCCCCCGCGAGCTCTACGCCAACTACGGCGACGTGGCTCGCCGCACGAGGGGCCTCGACTGGCACACCGACGTGACCTTCGTCGAGCGCCCACCGCTCGGGTCGATCCTGCGGGCGGTGGTGGTGCCCCCCGCCGGCGGCGACACGCTCTTCTCGGACCAGGTGGCCGCCTACGAGAGCCTCAGCCCCAGCCTCCAGGCCTTCCTCGGGGGCCTCACCGCCACCCACGACGGCCGCGCCGCCTTCCAGGGCGTGCTCGACCAGGTCGGCGAGGGCTCGTGGGAGGGCGAGGCCTACACCGCCCTCGAGCCGGTCGTGCACCCCGTGGTGCGCACCCACCCCGAGACGGGCAAGCGCTCGCTGTTCGTGAACCCCGGCTTCACCTCGCACATCAACGAGCTGAGCCGGGCCGAGAGCGACGCGCTCCTCGCCTTCCTCTACGAGCACTCGGTTCGGCCCGAACACGTCGTGCGTCGCCACTGGACGGCCGGCGACATCGGCTTCTGGGACAACCGGGTCACCCAGCACGCCGTCGTGGGCGACTACGGCGACGCCCACCGGGTCATCCAGCGGGTGACCCTCAAGGGCGAGCGCCCGGTCTGACGAGACCGGGCCCGGTCCCCTTCCCCAGGGGGTTCCGGGGGAGGTGCGTGCGCCGGCGGGTCCGGCGAGGGGTCAGGTGGCCAGTTGCCGGCCCTTCCACGTGACCCGCCGGCGCACGTACACGTCGACGATCGAGCGGGCGAACACGAACAGGAAGAACGCGAGCGGGATCGGGAACAGCACCGCGGTGAGCGGGTGGAACGAGCCGAGGCGCCGCAGCATCCAGGCGAGCTGGGCGGCCACGGCGGCGTAGACCACAGCCACCGGGGCGAGCTCGCCGTCGCCGAGCCCCGCGGTGGCGAGGTCGAGGGCCGCCTCGATGCCGAGCGACACCCACGCCACGATGAGCAACAACGTGAGCTTGCGGGTGCCGGCGGCGCCACCGGCGAAGTTCTTGGTCCAGCCCTCGAGCAGGTGGCCCAGGCCGTCGGGGTACATGCGGAACCGCACGACCCCCCGGCCGCCGCGGTTGGTGACCCGCAGCCCGGCGTCGGTGTAGCGCCGGGCGAGGGCCACGTCGTCGAGGATCTCGTCGGCGACCGACGCGTGGCCGCCGACGAGGTCGTAGTCCGCCCGCCCGGTGATGAGCACGGGGCCGAACGCCCCCGACGGGGCCCGCCGGTCACCCAGCGGGGTGAAGGCGTCGATGCCCATCATCGCGATCACGTTGAAGTAGGCGCTGAGCTGCTCGTAGGCGCGGCGCACGGCGTGGAACGGCTGCACCGACAACAGGCCGCCCCGGCGCTGGTGGGCACCGAGGAGCCGGTCGAGGCCGCCCGGCTCGAGCTCGGTGTCGGCGTCGAGGAAGACGAGCACCTCGTTGGTGGCCGCGGCGGCACCGGTCCAGCACGCGGAGTTCTTGCCCGTCCAACCCGCGGGCAGCGGCGGTGCCACCACCACCCGGGCCCCGCCGGCGAGCGCGACCTCGACCGTGTCGTCGGAGGAGTCGTCGTCGACCACGATCACCTCGTCCTCGGCGCGGCGCTCGGCGGCGAGGGACGCGAGCAGGCCCGGGAGCGTCCCGGCCTCGTCGCGCGCGGGGATGACGATGGAGCACGGCGGGCGTTCGGCCTCGAACAGGTCGGGGCCCTCGTCGGTCCGCCGGCGCCCGGTCACGGGGAGCACGCGCCACAACAGCCAGCAGCCGCACAACCAGCGCAGGCTCAGCGAGAGCACGTCGAAGCGCGACATCCGCCGTCGATGGTACGACCGGGCGCCCGGCGACGCAGGGTCGTACCCCTTCCTTCGTGGCCGATCGTCGGGCCGGCCGACTTGACCGAACGGTCAAGTAGCCTGGGCCGGTGGCCGCCCCGACCCGTCCCCGCAAGCAGGAGCAGGAGGATGCGGTCGCCGACATCACCGAGGTGGCGCCGGGCATCCTGCGCCTGCAGCTGCCGATCAACTTCAGCGGCCTGGGTCACGTCAACTGCTACGCCCTCGAGGACCGGGACGGCTTCACCCTCGTCGACCCCGGCCTGCCGGGCCCGCAGAACTGGAAGTCCCTGCTCGACCGCCTGAAGCGGGCGGGCACCGGCATCGACCACGTCCACGGCGTGGTCGTCACCCACTCGCACCCCGACCACTTCGGCGGCGCCGGCAAGGTGCGGGTCGAGAGCGGCGCGCGGGTCATCAGCTCGACCACCTTCCGCACCTGGTTCGACCCCGCCACCGAGGGCGACGACGTGGTGGAGGAGCCCGCCGCCGCCGGCGAGGCCGCCGAGGCGGTGCGCCGCGAGGCCGAGGAGTCGGGCGCGACCCCCAAGCTCCCGAAGTTCACCGGCCGGGAGACGCCGTGGGGCGGCAAGCACCCGGCCCCCCCGCTGTCGTTCCGCATCAAGATGAAGGTGCTCGGCCCGGTGCGCAAGCGCTGGATGGTGCCGCCCAAGCCCACCGTCCGCCTCGCCGACGCCGACACCATCGAGCTCGGCGGCCGGGAGTGGGTGGCCCTGCACACGCCCGGGCACACGTCCGACCACCTCTGCCTCTACGACGCGGACAGTGGCGTGCTGCTGTCGGGCGACCACGTGCTGCCCACCATCACCCCCCACATCGCCGGGCACAGCGGGGATGCCGGCGACCCGCTGTCCGACTTCTTCGACTCGCTCGACAAGGTGGCGGCGCTCGACGGCGTCACCACCGTGCTGCCCGCCCACGGCCACCCGTTCACCGACCTCGCCGGCCGCTGCGACGCCATCAAGGAGCACCACCGCGAGCGCCTCGACCTGCTGCGGGCGGCGAGCAAGGGCCTCGGCGAGGCCACCGTCGAGGACCTCTCCCACGAGCTGTTCCGCCCCCGCTCGTGGGGGCCGATGGCCGACAGCGAGACCTACGCCCACCTCGAGCACCTGCGCCTCGCCGGCGAGGTCGAGTGCCGGCGGGTCGACGGCCTCCTGCGCTACCGCTCGGTCGACTGACCGCGCCGGAATCGCGCCGCTCGGCTGATCAGCCGGGCCACACCCGGGCGCTGGCGTGGACGTCGTCGTCGTCGGCGCCCACCACCCAGACCCAGAGGCCGCCGTCGGCGTCGGCCTGCGCCTCCACGCCGACGGTGCGGTCGCGCTCGACCGCGTTGCGGTGCTCGACCGCGACGGTGAACGGCGGCCGCAGGTCGGGCCGCCGGGCCAGGTGCTCCTCGACCACCGCCCAGTAGACGGCGTTGTTGACGTGGTCGAGGGCGTCGAAGTCCGTCACCCGGACCGCCCACGGCGCACGGTCGAGCCCCGGCGTCGGGTCGGGGTGGGCGAGGCGGGCCCGGATCTTGCGACCGCCGACCGCCTCGCCGTAGACGCGCACGAAGCCCTCGTCGAGCGGCGCCGGCCGCCCGGTCGTGGCGTCGATCGAGACCCACAGCGCGGCGGCGTCGACCACCGCCCCCTGGTCGCCCCGGATCACCGTGCGCCGCTCGGCCCAGCTGCGGCCGTAGCCGCTGGCGAAGGTGGTGAGGGTGAGCAGCTCGCGGAAGCGGGCGCTGCGCTCGACCCGGACGACCGTGCGGCGCACGACCCACGACATCGCGCTCTGGAGGCCGGCGTCCACGGCGTCGTCGGTGGCGATGTCCTGGAGGTACCGGGCCACGGCGTCGAGGCGCAGGCGGCCGCCTGCGTCGACGTCGCCGAGGCGGACCAGACGTTGGGCCGAAAAGGTGCGCCCGACGACGGGGACGGGCGCCATGAAGCGCTGGTCGCCGGTGTCCTCCACGGCGCGATGTTGCCAGCCTGGGAGGTCCGCGAAATAAATCGGTTGACGGCGCCGGCGCCGGCGTGGTGCAGTGGCGACGTCCTCGGCACCGGGCCGAGGCGCGACCCAGAGGCACCGTGACGATGAAGACCCGCACTCACAACCTGGTTGGCCGACCGGCCGCCGGCGTGTGCGCGTCGCGCGCGGTGTCCGTCGTGCCCACCGGCCCGGCCTGGTCCGCCCCCTACGCGGCCCAGGCCATCAAGCCGGACATGGGGATGTTCGCGATCCACGCCAACCTCCCCACCCGGCGGCTGAAGGAGCCTTCGCCCTAACCACAGAGCGAAGTCCACACTCCTCAGGCCGTCGGGTTTCCACCCGGCGGCCTTTTCGCATTTCGGGCCTCGCTCTCCGACCTCACCGGACCCACCCACTCCCACACCCATCCCGTACCAGCGCACCACCCATCCGACGACACCAAGAAAGGCAAGGGGATCCCCATGGCGGCCCCCCTCGACATCGACGAGGACCTCGAAACCAGCCTCCAGGGCAAGGACTGGCGGGCCCAGGCGCGCTGCGCCGACCTCGCCGGCACCCTCACCGGGCTGTTCTTCTCCGAGGAGCTGCAGGACATCGCCCGGGCCAAGGCCATCTGCGCCGAGTGCCCGGTGATGGCCCCGTGCCTCGCCGGCGCGCTGGCTCGCCACGAGCCCTGGGGCGTGTGGGGCGGCCAGCTCATCTCCAACGGGAAGATCCTCGCCCACAAGCGCCGTCGGGGGCGCCCGCCCAAGTGCCCCCGGCCCGAGGACCGCTTCGTGGAGATCCCCATCCCCACCGAGCTGATCGAGGCCGGGGTCGCCTGACGCTCCGGCGTCGGGCGGTCCCCACGGCCGACTCACCACAGAAGGGCGGTCCGGGGCGACGCAGCAGTGCCGGCGTCCCCCCTCCGGTGCTCCGACGAGCCCCGGACCGCCCGTGGTCGAGCCTCCTCCCTTAGATCGCAACCGATCACACCCGATCCCTCCCGGCGAGCCGCCGGCCCCGACGGTCCCTCCCCCTGACTGTCGGGGCCGGCGACTCCGCTCGTAACCTCTGATCGTGAGCGACGAAGCCGAGCCGAGCGGCGGGCGACCGCCGCGGCGGGTGCCCCTGGGCACCGTGGTCGCCGCCACCCTCCTGTCGGTGGCCATCGCCGCGCTGGTGGCCGGACTGCTGCTGGGCGTCGGCGAGACCGACGACGGCGCCGAGGTCGTCACCCTCGACCAGGACCTCACCACCGTGCCCCAGCTCGGGGCCGACGCCCCCGACACCGTGGGCACGCCCGCACCCACCGACCCCTACGCCCTCTTCGACGGCGGCGAGGCGTCGGTGGCCGACTACGCCGGCACGCCGATGGTCGTGAACTTCTTCGCCTCGTGGTGCGTCCCCTGCGTCCGGGAGATGCCCGAGTTCGAGGAGGTCCACCAAGAGCTCGGCGACGAGGTGGCCTTCCTCGGCATCGACGTGCAGGACAGCGTCACCCGCGGCCAGGAGCTGGTCGACGACACCGGCGTCACCTACGACGTCGGCCGCGACCCCGACGGCTCGATGCTGACCGCGTTCGGGGGTGTGGCCATGCCCACCACCGTGTTGGTGGACGCCGACGGCACCATCGTGCACCTGATGAGCGGCGGCACGACCGCGGGTGAGCTCCGCGACGCCATCGACGAGCACCTGCTCGCGTGAGGCGGGTCCGGGGAGCGACGCGGTGATCGAGGCGCCCTTCGCCCTGGCCCTCACCGCCGGCATGGTGGCGACGGTGAACCCCTGCGGGTTCGCCATGCTGCCCGCCTACCTCTCCTACTTCGTCGGCACCGAGGACGCCGCCGGTGACGACGCCCGGGCCGGGATCCTGCGGGCCCTCGCCGTCGGCGGGGTCGTGACCCTCGGCTTCCTGCTGGTGTTCGGCACCGTCGGGCTGGCCATCAGCCACCTGTCGATCTCCATCAACCGCTTCCTGCCGTGGGTGACGCTGATCATCGGCATCGGCCTGTTCGTGCTCGGCATCGCCATGCTGCGGGGCTTCGAGCTGGTGGTGCGCCTGCCCAAGCTCGACCGGGGCGGCGACTCACGGGGCCTCGGCTCCATGTTCGTGTTCGGCATCTCCTACGCGGTGGCGTCGCTGTCGTGCACGCTGCCCCCCTTCCTCGCCGTCACCGCCACGACCTTCAGCCAGCTCAGCTACGTGTCGGGGGTGAGCGTCTTCCTCGCCTACGGCCTCGGCATGGGCCTCGTGCTGACCGTGCTCACCGTCGCCATCGCCCTCGCCCGGGTGTCGATCGTCACCCACCTGCGCCGGGCGCTGCCCTACGTGAACCGGGTCTCCGGCGGACTGCTCGTGCTCGCCGGCGCCTACCTGGCCTGGTACGGCTGGTACGAGGTGCGGGTCAACCGCGGCGACCTCAGCACACCTGGCCCGGTGGCGTGGGTCACCGACCTCAGCGCCGACCTCACCAACTGGGTGCAGAACACCGGCCCGACCCGGCTGGCCATGATGCTGGCCCTCGTGGTCTGCATCACCCTGCTGGTGGCGCTGCTGTGGCCGCGTGACCGGGCGGGCGACCGCCAGGCGCCACCGGGGTAGCCGTCCGGGTTCACTGGATCGCCTCGGCGACCATGCAGCTGCGGATCTTCACAATCCTGTCAGACCGCGAGACGAGAGCGCTGCCTGCCGTGTTCACCTGGATTCATGCGTTTACGCATGAGATCATGCATATATGCCCAAGACTGTGCAGATCCGCGACATCGATGACGAGGTGTACGCCGCACTGAGTCGTCGGGCCGCCGAGGCGGGACTCACCGTCCCCGACCTCTTGCGTCGCGAGGCCGGCCGACTGGCCAGTCGGCCCACCGTCGACGAGTGGCTCGAGCGCACCCGGCGGCGCCCCTCGACCATCACGCGCGCCGAGGTCCTCGAAGCCCTCGACGAACTGCGGGGCCCGCGGCCTGATGCTGGTCGTTGACGCTTCCGCGCTGTTCGAGGTGGTGGCGGACACTCCAGGCTCGGAGATGATCCGCATGCTGCTCGCCGACGATCCTGACCACGCCGCACCCCACCTCATCGATGCCGAGGTGCTTGCGGTGGTGCAGACCCAGCACCGTCGCGGTGCCCTCGACGACACCGCGGCAGCCCAGGCCATCGACGACTTGGCCGCCTGGCCCGGTGAGCGATGGTCTCACCGCCCGCTGCTGGCGCGCGCCTGGGAGCTCCGCGACAACGTGCGCTCGTACGACGCCTTGTACGTAGCTCTGGCAGAGGCACTGGCCGCGACGCTCCTGACGCGCGACGGGCGTCTCGGCCGGGCAACCGGTCTGCGGTGCCAGGTGGTCGTACTCGCCAGCGACTAGGCCGGTCAGGGTTGGAGGCGGGTGATCTGCCAGGCGCCGGCGGCGCGGGCGTAGCGGAAGCGGTCGTGGCGGCGGCTGGGGCGCTGCTGCCAGAACTCGACGGTCGACGGGCGCAGGTGGAACCCACCCCAGAACGGCGGGCACTCGACCTCGCGGCCCTCCCACTCGGCGGCGACCGCCTCGTACGTCCGGTCGAGGGTGGCCCGGTCGGCGACCGGCCGGCTCTGCTGCGAGGCCCAGGCGGAGAGTTGGCTCTGGCGCTCCCGGGTGGCGAAGTAGGCGGCCGACACCTCGCGGCTCGTGGGCGCGACCGCACCCTCGACGATCACCTGGCGGCCGAGCTCGGCCCACGGGAAGAGCAGTGTGGCGTTCGGGTTGTGGGCCAGCTCGAGGCCCTTGCGGCTCTGGTAGTTGGTGAAGAAGGTGAAGCCGTCGTCGTCCATCCCCCGCAGCAGCACGTGGCGGGCCGACGGGCGACCCTCGCCGTCGGCGGTGACGAGCACCATGGCGGCGGGCTCGAACACGCCGGCGGCGGCCACCTCGGCCTGCCACCGCTGGAACTGCACGAGCGGATCGGCGTCGAGGTCGGTGCGGTGCAGGTGGCCGCTCAGCCAGCGGTCCCGGGCCTCGGCGCGAAGGTCTCCCACCCCGCGAGTGTGGTGCGGGCGGGCGACCGGCACCAGTCCGGGCTGCGCGAGCACGGTCGTCCGAAGGACCGAAGGGACGAGCCGGTCGGGGGCGCCAGCCCGGCACGGGACCTCCCGCGGCGCCGGTCTGAGGTCGAGCGCCGCGCGGGACAGGTGGGCGGCTGCGCCACGGGGGCCGGCGTTCAGCGCGGCAGCCCCCGTGGCGAGCGCGGAGGGTGCCCTCAGAGGCCGAGGGCGAGCTGGTCGACCTTGGCCCGGGCCTCGGCCGCCGCCTTGGCCGCCCCGCCGGCGCCGGCGGGGCCCCGAGCGGCGACACGCGGGCGCAGGGCCACGGGGCGGGCGGGCTCGTCCGGGTCGTCGTTGCCGTCGCTCGAGGGCATGACCCGGCCGCCGTGGCGGCGGATCGCCTCCTGCACGATGCCGCTCACCCGCCGCCGCTCGGCCGCCGGCGCGTAGCTGCGACCCTCGGGGTAGAGCCTCAGGTGGCGCTCGACCAGGTCGGGGCGGCTGCCGGCCAAGGTGGCCAGGTAGTGGTCGCGCACGCCGGCCCGCAGGTGGAGCAGGACCGAGCCGACCGACACGGCGCCGGCGTCGAGCGCGGCCTTCACCACGGCCTCGAGCTGGTCGGGCTCGTCGGACAGCCCGGGCAGGATCGGGCCCATGAGCACGCCACAGGGCACGCCGGCCTCGTTGAGGGCCTCGACCGCCCGGATGCGCCGGCGGGGGTGGGGCGTGCCCGGCTCGGTGGCCTTCCAGACGTCGTCGTCGAGGGTGCCGATCGAGAGGTTGACCCGCACGTCGGTGCGGCGGGCGGCCTCGGCCAGCAGGTCGAGGTCGCGCAGGATGAGCGTCGACTTGGTGAGGATCGAGAACGGGTTGGCCGCCTCGGTGAGCTGCTCGAGCATCCCCCGGGTGAGCCGGTACTTGCCCTCGCAGCGCTGGTACGGGTCGGTGTTGGTGCCCATCGCGATGGCGTGCCCGGCCCAGCGGTGTGGCCGCAGCTCGGCCCGCAGCAGCTCGACCGCGTTCACCTTCACCACGATGCGGCGGTCGAAGTCCTCGCCGACACCGAGGCCCAGGTAGGCGTGGGTGGGCCGGGCGAAGCAGTAGGTGCAGGCGTGGCTGCAGCCCCGGTAGGCGTTGATGGTGAACGGCGTGGGGAGGAAGCCGGGACCATCCTTCAGCTCGTTGATGATGGTCTTGGCCCGGACGTGGAGGAACTCCATGCCCCGGAACTCGCCCTTGCCGACGTGGCGCTCGGCCCGCTCGAACAGCGCCCCCTGCCCCGAGCGAGCGTCGGCCGGTTCGTCATCGAGCTCCCAGCGCAGCTGCGACGCCATGACCGGTCATGGTATCGAACGTGTGTTCGCTCCGCTAGTGATGTCCGTGACGGAACGGCACCGCCGCCGGTGATCAGAAGTCGGCGAGGATGCGGTTGAGGGTGGCGCTGGGACGCATGGCGGGGACGGCCTCGGCCTCGTCGGGGGCGTAGTAGCCGCCGAGGTCCACCGGCGAACCCTGGACGGCGATCAGCTCGGCCTGGATGGTCTCGTCGTTGGCCGCCAGCTCCGCCGCCAGCGGGGCGAAGCGGGCCGCCAGCTCGGGATCCTCGGTCTGCTCGGCCAGCGCCGCCGCCCAGTAGACGGCCAGGGCGGCGTGGCTGCCCCGGTTGTCGATCTGGCCGACCTTGCGGGCCGGGGACTTGCCGTTCTCCAGGATCATGCCGGTGGCCTCGTCGAGGGTGGCGGCGAGCACCTTGGCGCCGGCGTTCCCGAACGAGTCGGCCAGGTGCTCCAGCGAGGCGGCGAGGGCCAGGAACTCGCCGAGCGAGTCCCAGCGCAGGTAGTCCTCCTTCACGAACTGCTGGACGTGCTTGGGGGCCGAGCCGCCGGCGCCGGTCTCGAAGAGCCCACCGCCGTTCATCAGGGGGACGATCGAGAGCATCTTGGCACTGGTGCCGAGTTCGAGGATCGGGAACAGATCGGTGAGGTAGTCGCGCAGCACGTTGCCGGTGACCGAGATGGTGTCGAGGCCGTCCTTGGCCCGGGCGAGGGTGACCTTGGTGGCCTCGACCGGGCTCAGGATGGAGATGTCGAGGCCCGACGTGCCGTGCTCGGCCAGGTACGGGCGCACCTTGGCGATGAGCTGGGCGTCGTGGGCCCGGGTCTCGTCCAGCCAGAAGATGGCCGGGGCGCCGGTGGCGCGTGCCCGGGTGACGGCCAGCTTGACCCAGTCGCGGATCGGGGCGTCCTTGGTCTGGCACATGCGCCAGATGTCGCCGGCCTCGACCTCGTGGGTCATCACCGTCTCGCCCGCCGAGTTCATGACCGCGACCACGCCGTCGGCGGCGATCTCGAAGGTCTTGTCGTGCGACCCGTACTCCTCGGCGGCCTGGGCCATGAGGCCGACGTTCGGGACCGAGCCCATGGTGGTCGGGTCGAAGGCACCGTGGGCGACGTGGAACTTGATGGTCTCGTCGTAGAGGCCGGCGTAGCTGGAGTCGGGGATGACCGCCTTGGTGTCCTGCTCCTCGCCGGCGGCGTTCCACATGTGGCCCGAGGTGCGGATCATCGCCGGCATCGACGCGTCGACGATGACGTCGCTCGGGACGTGCAGGTTGGTGATGCCGCGGTCGGAGTCGACCATGGCCAGCGGCGGGCCGGCCGCGATCGCGGCGTCGATGTCGGCCTCGATGGCGGTCCGCTCGTCGGCGGGCAGCTCCTCGAGGGCCTCCAGCAGCGCAGCCAGGCCGTCGTTGGCGTTGACGCCGATGCGGTCGAAGGTGGCACCGTGCTTCTCGAAGACGTCGGCGAGGAACACCGTCACCACGTGCCCGAAGATGATCGGGTCGGAGACCTTCATCATCGTGGCCTTGAGGTGCACCGAGAACAGCACGCCCTCGGCCTCGGCGTCGGCGATCTGCTGGGCCAGGAAGGCCCGGAGCGCCTTCACCGACAGGAAGGTGCCGTCGACGACCTCGCCCTCCTGCACGGGGAGCTCGGGCTTCAGCACGTCGACACCACCGTCGGCGCGGCGAAGCTCGATGCGCAGGGTGTCGGCGGCCGGCAGGGTCAGGGACTGCTCGTTCGACCGGAAGTCGCCGGCGGTCATGTGGGCCACGTGGGTCTTCGAATCGGGGGACCACGCGCCCATCGAGTGCGGGTGGCTGCGGGCGTAGGCCTTCACCGACGCCGGCGCGCGCCGGTCGGAGTTGCCCTCCCGCAGGACCGGGTTCACGGCCGACCCCTTCACCTTGTCGTAGCGCGCCCGGATGTCGCGCTCGGCGTCGGTGGCCGGGTCGTCGGGATAGTCCGGCAGGGCGTAGCCCTTGCCCTGGAGCTCTTCGATGGCGGCCTTCAGCTGGGGCACCGAGGCCGAGATGTTGGGCAGCTTGATGATGTTGGCCTCGGGACGCAGCGCCAGCTGCCCGAGGAAGGCGAGGTCGTCCTCGACCCGCTGGTCCTCGGTGAGAACCTCGGGGAACTTGGCCAGGATGCGCCCGGCGAGCGAGATGTCCCGCTTCTCCACCTCGACGCCGCACGCCTTGGCGAAGGCCTCGATGATGGGCAGCAGCGAACGGGTGGCCAGCGCCGGCGCCTCGTCGGTGTGCGTGTAGGTGATCTTCGCGGTCATCGGGCTTCCTGAGGTCGAGCGGCGGACGCTCCCACGCTATTGAGTCCTCGCCCCCGGCACGAAGTGGCCCCCTCAGCGCTCGACCCGGACCGTCGCCTCGGCGGACCGCGCCTGGAGCGGCACGAAGGCGGCGCGGTCGGCCCGGAGCACGCAGTCGACCGCGAGGCAGTCCACCGGCTGGAAGTCGGTCGCCGCGAACCGCCGGACGACGAACGTGCCGGTGAAGCGCCCCTCGTCGTCGGCGACCCAGCGCTCGGACGGACCGCCCACGCAGGTCTCGGCCGTGCTGTCCGCGGCGCACTGCTCGAGGAGCACCGCTTCGCCGGCGTAGAAGCCGCTGCCGGCGACCTCGACCCGGTCGCCCGACGCCAGCCCTCGGGCCGGGGAGACCGTGAGCCGGGCGGGGCCCAGCACCTCGGCGCGGCGGTCGAACGAGACGGGCGCCCGAGCGAGCACCGCGCCGAGCACCGTCACGACCAGCTCGCACCGCTCGACCCGGCAGTCGACCCGCCGGTCGTAGGCGTAGGCGTCCACGCGGGCGCGGAGCGCGGCCACCACCGTGCCGTCGCCGGCGACGGTCCAGCCGAGGCCCGGATGCTCCTCCTCCAGGAGCCCGGCGTCGTACACGGAGCACCGGTCGTCGAACGCATGGCGGGCTCCCGCCTCGCACAGCGCGAAGCCGACCTGCGCACCGGGGGCGAGGTGCTCGGCCCGGACGTCGACGCGGGCCTCGTCGACGAGCCCGCTGGCCGGCCACGCGGTGAGGGTGGGCGAGGGACTGAGCGGCGCCTCGGGGTCGAAGGTCAGTCGCGCGCCGACCGGCCCGTCGTCGCGCTCGACGCGGAGCTCGCAGGCGACGGCGCGGCAGTCGACCGGCTCCCCCGACCAACTCACGAACGTGGCGGTGGCGACGGTCTCGACGTCGAGGTCACCGTCGTCACCGGCCTCGACCCCGACCTCGTCGACGGCGCAGCGCACGGTCGCCACCTGGCAGGTCGCGACCTGGAGACCCGCGCCCGCCGGCCAGCCAGCGCCCTCCAGCCGGACATCGTCGCCGTCGACCAGGCCGGTCGCCGGCGTGACCTCAAGCGACGGCCGTGGCCCGTCGGCCTCCGGACCGGACCCGTCCCCCGACGAGCAGGCCCCCACGGCCCCGCCGAGCAGCACGACGACCAGCAGGACCAGCGAGCGCAGGCCGACGCCCCCACCCGTCGAGCGCGGCGGTCGTGGTGGCGGGCCCGTCACCCCCTACGCGTCGGCAGTAGACCGCCCGCCGAGAGGCGAGGACCCGATCGCCTCGGCGCCGATGGGGCCGGCGGGAGAGCAGGTGCACGGTGGCCCGTGGCGGGCGTCGTCACCCCGAGAACACCGGGGCCACGGCGGCCGGCGTCGCCGCGATCGGGTCGGCCGCGAAGGAGAGGGGGGCACCCTGCCATCGGTACGGGTTGCTGTACATGCCGTACGGGACGAAGGTCACGTCGGCTCCGGATAGCACCACCCAACAGGTCACCTGGCGGCAGTCGAACCACACGTCGGGCGGGGCGCCTTCGCCCCGGAATCGCTCGCGCACCTGGATGGTCGAGTGCACCCCACCGTCGGCGGCGACCGGGATCTCGGTGGAGTCCGGCGCGCACTGCGGCTCGTCCGGATCGTCGGGATCCGGGAACACGCACTGCGAGAGCTCGACCTGGAAGCCCACGTTGAGCCCGGTCGCGTCGACCGCGACCGTGTCGCCGTCGTGGAGGCCCGCGGTGGGGTGCACCACGACGTGTTCGTCGCCTTCGGGTCGCTGGTGCAGCGGGGTGATCGCCAAGGGGTACCACTCGCCGGCGGTCGAGATCCCGATGTAGCAGCGGTCGGGACGGCAATCGGACGCACCGTGGTAGAGGAGCAGGGACACCGACACCCGGGTCGTGAACGAGACGCGGCCACCCGCGTCGGCGGTCAGGTCACCCCGGTAGCAGTACGGCGGCTGCAGGTAGTCCGAGCGGTTGCACTGCCCCCAGACCAGCTCCTGATGGGGGAAGAAGCCGGCTCCCTCGACCTGGACTTCCTGTCCGGGCAACAGGTCGTGGTTCGGCCTCACCTCGACCGTCGGGGGCGGGAGCGGGGACACGTCGGGGTCGAATGCCAGGGCCGGACCACCCGGCTGCGCGGCGAGTCGAACGAGAGCGAGCACACCTCCGTCCTGCAGTCGATCTCGCCCCGTCGGCGGACGTCTCCCTGACCTCGTACACGGAACTCGGTGGTGAACGAACCGGAGGCGTCGGCGTCGATCTCGATGTCGTAGCCCGGGCACAACGTCCGGTCGGCGTTGCACTCACGGATCGTGACCCGACGCCCCGGCTCCCAGCCGGCACCCGTCACCGTGATCACCTGGCCGTCCACGAGCCCGGTGTCCGAGTCGAGGGCCACGGTCGGGTTGTAGACCAAGGGCCCGTCGGCGCGGAAGGCGACCGGCACCGACGGGCCGCTCTCGAGGTCCTCCTCGATCAGCCTGATGACGCACGACTCGATCCGACAGTCCACGGGGCGATCGCCGTAGCTGGTCGTGTACACGGTGAACGGCGCGGAGAAGGACCCTGCCGCATCGGTGGACACGTAGGTACTTGCCGTGCAACGCCGGGGCTCGCCAGGAGCACAGACGAGCACCCGCAGACGCGGCTGGTTCGGCCGCAACCCGGTGCCCGAGACCGTGATCACCTGACCGTCGACGAGGTCGTTGTCCGGCGAGGCGGACAACGAGGGCGGCGCCGCCGGCGGGCCGGCGGGATCGAAGGCCAGGGGCGTGTCGGCGGCGGGCGAGCCGCCGGGCTCCTGGGCCCGCAGGAGGCAGGACTCGGCCCGACAGTCGATCCAGCCGCCGCCCGCCGGCGTGAAGCCCGATCGCACGTGGAAGGTGTGCGAGAACGTCCAGCTGTCCAGATGGGCCAGGTCCAGGGGATCGGAGCAGTCGCCGCTCGATGCGGCGCACTCGACGAGCTCGACCTCCTCGGCGTAGCCCCAGTGCCTACCGGTCACCACGACGGGTTGCTGGTCCACCAGGCCAGTGCTCGGCGTGACGCTCACGGCCGGCGCGGGCCGCTCGGGCGACGACCCCGCCTGGCCGGCGGCGGGCGTCATCCATCCGGCGAGGAGCGCCAGCGTCGCGGCGGCGAGGGCGAACCGCCTCATGTGGAGCTCATCCGTGAGCGCCGGAGTCACCGCCGTCGGGGTGGCCGGCGTGGCGGCGTCGGCGGCGAGCGCGGGTCATCCGGTGAACGCCGGCGTCACCGCGACCGGCTCGGCCGGCACCGGTGAGGCCGGGCTCGCGAAGGCGATCCCGGCGTCGACGAAGTCGTCGTCGGTGTTGGCGTTGCGGTACGCCCTGACCGCACAGCCCCAGCGCTCACAGTCGGCGACGTCGCCGTTGGCCTGGGTGAAGGTGGCGTGGACGACGAGCCGGGCATCGACGGTGCCATCGGCGGCGACCGTGGTGCGGACGCCGCCATCGAGATCGCAGACGTCGGGCGAGGCGTCGAGGGCGATGCACTCGCTGAGCAGCAGCCGCTCGCCTGGGTCGAAGCCGGAGCCGACGACCCTGACGGCCTGGCCGTCGCGCAGATCGGCCGAGGGCCGCGCCTCGAGCTCGGGTTGCGGGATCAGTGGCGCATCGGGGTCGAAGGCGATGGCCGCACGCGGTTCGAGGTCGAGGTTCGCGTCGAGATCGACGAAGGACAGGGTGCAGGCCGCGACCCGACAGTCGGTCGGACCCGGAACCGCCGGGAGGCGGGCGAGCAGCCTCGTTTGGGCCACGATGCGGCCGTCACCATCGGTCGTCCCGGCCGCGTCGCCGTAGACCGCGCACCCGTCGGACGACGAGGCCGACGTCGACGGGCACTGGGCCACCCAGTAGCGCTGTCCCGGCGCGTAGCCGTGGCCCGTGATCGTGACCGCTTGGCCGTCGATGAGATCGGTGTCGGGGTCGACCGCGATCGTCGGCGGCGGCAACAGCGGCGCCGAGGGGTCGAACGCGATGGCCTGGCCTGCGGACCGGTTGAGCGACGTGTCCGGCCGGGCGCGCACCTCGCACGGGGTTGCGAGGCAGTCGACCGGGTGCAGGTCGGGCCCGGTGAACCGCACCCGAGGGCGCAGGGTGACGGCGAAGGCGCCGTCCGGGCCTGCCACCACGTCGGTGCTCGTCCCCCCGCAGTGGTTCGTGCCGGTGGCGCAGACCGTGATCCACAGCTCGTCACCCGCCGGCCAACCGGTGCCGGCCACGGCGACCTCCTGACCGTCGACGAGGTCGGTGCTCGGGGTGACGATGAGGGCGCGCGCCTCGGGCGGAGGCGACGCCGACGCCGACGCCGTGCTCGGCCCGCCGGCCAGCAGTGCGACGAGCAACCCGGCGAGCGACCCGGGGCACCGCCTCCTCATCCGGTGAACCGCGGGGCGACGGGGGCGGCCGGTGGTGGCGCGCCGGCCGCCCCCGGCGCGAAGGAGATCGGGACGTCGACGCGGAGGTCGTCCTCGACCACGAAGGCGCGCAGGACGCAGGGATCGACCCGGCAGTCGTCGCTTCCCCCCACGAGGGGGACGATCACCGCCCGCACGGCCACCTCCTCGGACACGACACCGTCGGCGCCGACGTCGGCGACGAGCGCGTTCGTGGGCATGCAGCCGTCGAAGGTCGACGTCACACCGTCACGGCACTGGACCAGCAGCACGGTCGTGCCCTGACGGAAGCCCTCACCCTGGACCCGCACGGCTTGGCCGTCGACGAGTCCCGCCTGGGGCGTCACCCGCAGGGTGGGGCTCGGCCGCAGGGGGGCGTCGGGGTCGAAGTCCAGCGCCGCCCGGGCGAGGATGCCGCCGGCGAAGGTCGCCGCCACCAGCTCGCAGGCCTCGACCCGGCAGTCGACGTCGGCGACGGCCGTGGGGAACGAGGTGGCGACGTCGATGTCGGTGTCGTCGGAGAGGACGCCGGCGCCGTCCACCTCGGCGAGGCCGGCGACGCGGCAGTCGTCGATGTCCGTTTCGCCCGCCGCGCACTGCGCCAGCGCGAGGGACACGCCCGGGATGAAGCCCGTGCCCGCGACCTCGACGGTCTGGCCGTCGACCAGGTCGGTGTCGGGCGTGACCGTCAGTGTCGGCGGGGGCAACAGGACCGTGGCGGGGTCGAAGGTGATGGGCACCGACGCGGTGTGATCCTCGTTCGCCTCGTTCACCGCCGTGACCTCGCAGTCGTCCACCCGGCAGTCGACGGGGGTCCCGTCGAAGGCGGTGAAGACCGCGCGAACGACGATCGTCATGGTGAAGGTGCCGTCGGTGTCGACGGGACGGTTGGCCACCGCACCGCCGCAGGTCTGCGTGCCCGCGAGGCACTCGATCGCGAACACGAGTACGCCGGGCCGCCAGCCAGTGCCGTCGACGGTGACGGTCTGCCCGTCGTCGAGGTCGTCGCTTGGGGTGACCGTGAGCGAGCGCGCCTCCGGCGGCGCCGCCCCCGCCACGGCGGGTGACAGCCCGGCGAGGCCGAGCACGACCGGGACCAGGAGGGTCGAAGCACGTCGCCCGAGTCCCACCACGGCCCTCCCACCACCCCGGGGCGGGGTGTCGCCGTCACCGTACCCGCGATCCGGCCGCGAATGGAAAGACGAGAGTCGACGGAGGTGACCGCAATGACCCCCTCGGGAGGGTTCGGCTGCGGGCAATGGGAGGGAGGCGGCGCCGGCGGCCGAGCCCATCGCCGTCGCGCCGGCCGTCACCGGCTCAGATCGGTCAGCGGTCGAACAGGATGCCGAGGTCGAGGGTGAAGCCGGGGACGACCGGGGTGGTCAGCAGCTCGGGGGACGCCACATCGAGGGCGAGATCGAAGAGGGGCTCGGCCGGCGTCGAGCGGCGGAACACGAGCACGCTGTCGGAGACGGCGTCGACCAGCCACAGCTCCGGGGTGTCCGCGGCCTCGTAGCGCGACTTCTTCACGTGCACGTCGTAGCGCCAGGTGGTCGGCGAGCGGACCTCGACGACGAGGTCGGGCGGGCCGACGTGACCGGGGGCCTCGCGGGGCAGGCGGCGCTCGGCGGTGCGCCACCAGACGTCGGGCACGAACACGTTGTGGTCGTCGAGCCGGGCCTGAAGGCCCGAGCCGGCCTCGCCGAGCTCGGGGTGTGCTTCGGCGAACGACATCAGCTGGTAGAGGATCCAGTCGGCGACGCGCTGGTGGCGGGTGTTGGGGCCGTCCACGACGACCGCTCCGTCGATGAGTTGGGTGTACCGGAGGTCGCCAGGGAGGGCGACGAACTCATCCGCGGTGAGCCGCTCAGGCGCAGTCACGGCCATGGGCGCACGGTAGCGACGACTCCCGGCCAGCGAAAGCGTGGATTCCTGCGGGATCTCTTGCGAACGTGTGTTCGACCTGCTACGGTGGCGGGTAGTCGGACGTAGGTCACCGCACCCGAGAGAGCCAGGGCCACGGGCTTTCCGTGAGGTCCCACGGGCAGGGTGTCGGCACCCCCTCGCGGCCTCTACGACAGCCTTCGGGTGTGTCTCGGGTCAGCCGGCGCGAATCAGTCGTTTCGTGCGAAGGGATGCCCCTGCCGTGTCGTCGTCGTTGTTGGTGTCGTTGGAAGAGGTCGAAGCCCAGCTCGGCGAGTTGCTCGCTGTCGATCCTGCCGGCTTGCCGGGGGCGACCCTGGCGGAGGCGGTGCAGCGCCAGGCGGTGGTGCGCAACATGGTGGCGGCGTTCGACGCCCGGCTCACCGCCGCGTTCGACGCCTCCAAGGAATGGGCGGAGGACGGGTCCCGTTCGGCGGCAGCGTGGCTGGTGACCAAGGGCCGCGAACGCAAGGCCACCGTCGACCGGCGGGTCGCCCACGCCCGGGCCCTGCGGGGCATGCCCCAGGTGTGGGCCGCGTTCGCCCGCGGGGCGATCACCGACGACCACGTCGACGTACTCGCCGGCGCCCGCGAAGGCCGAGAAGACGCGTTCACCGAAGATGAGGCCGAGCTCGTCGGGTGGGCCACCGACAAGCGCTACGCCGCGTTCCGGCGCAAGGTCCGCTACTGGTCCGACCAGGTCGACCCCGACGGCACCGACCAGCGCGCGAAAGACCAGCAGGCGGCCGCCGAGTGGCACGCCTCGAAGTCGTTCCAGGACGAGGTGTTCGTCAACGGGCGGCTCGACCCGGTCGGCGGGTCGATCTACACCCGTGAGCTCGAACGGCTCACCGACTGGCTGTTCGAACAGGAATGGGCCGAAGCCACCGCGCGACTGGGCGAGGGCAACGTGCGGGTCACCGACCTGGCCCGCACCCCCGCGGCCCGCCGCGCCGCCGCCCAGGTCCTCATGGCCGAACGCTCCGGCGCCATGGCGCTCGGCGCCAAGGGCACCGCCACCCGGCCCGTGTTGAACCTGGTCATGGACTGGGCCACCGCCTGCGCCGAGCTCGCCCGCCTCGAAGGCCGCACCGACGTCCGCTTCCCCGGCGAACGCACCTGCCGGCTCGACGACGGCACCATCATCGCCCCCTCCACCGCCCTGTCGCTCGGCCTCGCCGGCCAGCTCCGCGGCATCATCCTCGACCCCCACGGCGCACCCCTGCACCTCGGCGACACCCACCGGTTCTTCACCGGCGCGGTCCGCACCGCCGTCCAGCTCACCCACGACTGGTGCGGCCACCCCGCCGGCTGCGACGTCCCCTCCTGGCGCTGCCAGATCGACCACCTCATCCCCTTCACCGACGGCGGCCCCACCAACGCCGAGAACGCCGACCCCAAGTGCGGCCCCCACAACCGCTGGAAAGAACGCCTCGACGCCGAGATCCGCCGCCGCAACCGCTGGCGCCGGCAACACCTCGGCCGCGACGGCGACCCACCCGCCCAGGCGGCGGCCTGAACGCTCGCGATCAGCAGCCGTCCATCAGGCTCGGCTCGGCCACACCTGGACGAGAGGATCAGTCGTCGGTACCGGCCATGGAGGGCTGGACCACCACGGGGGATGCGCCGCTGCGGGCGCCCTCGCGCTCGACGCGCACGGCGAGCTGGCCGTTGCCGAGCGACGCGGTCACCGGTCCGGCGTAGTCGGCCGGCAGCTCGTACGAGCGCTCGTAGGCGCCGTAGTCCCACTCGCGCACCAGGTAGTCCTTCGGTGCGGCGGTACGCAGGCGCGCGGTCAGGTGCAGGTGGCCGGCGTCGTCGATCGACACGGCCACGTCCTCGGCCCGTACCCCGGGCATGGGAGCCACCACCACCATGGCGTCCGACGTCTCGTACACGTTCAGCGGGATCTGCTGGGGCCCGGTGCTCGGGTCGCCGCCGTCGAGCAGGGTGCGTTCGGGAAGGTTCGCGTTGGCCATGGGCGCACCACTACCCGTTCACGCGGCGTCGTAGCCGGAGTAGAACTGACCCATGGGCTACCGGGTGATCCAGTGGGCGACGGGCAACGTCGGGCGGGCCGCGATCGAGGGCGTCGCCGGGCACCCCGAGCTCGAGCTCGTCGGCTGTTGGGTGTCCAGCGACGCCAAGGACGGGCGTGACGCCGGCGAGATCGCCGGCATCGGGCCCCTCGGGGTCGTCGCCACCACCGACAAGCAGGCGATCCACGGCCTCGACGCCGACTGCGTCGTGTACGCCCCGATGCTCGCCGACGAGGACGACGTGAAGGCGATCCTCGCGTCCGGCAAGAACCTGGTGACGCCGGTCGGATGGGTGTACCCCTTCGCCTCCGCCGACGTGGCCCACCTCGAGGGCGTCTGCCGCCAGGCCGGCGTGACGCTGCACGGCACCGGCATCCACCCGGGCGGGATCACCGAGCGCTTCCCGCTGATGCTCTCCTCGCTCTGCACCGACATCCGCCACGTGCGGGCCGAGGAGTTCTCCGACATCCGCAGCTACGCCACCGAGTTCGTCGTGCGCGAGATCATGATGTTCGGCAAGACGCCCGAGCAGGCGGCGGCGTCGGGTATGGCCGACCTGCTCGGCCACGGCTTCGGCCAGTCGATCGACATGATCGCCGCGGCCATGGGCTGGGACCTCGACCCCGAGAAGCACGTCGTGCACGAGACCGCGGTCGCGACGGCGCCCATCGACACCCCCGTGGGGGTGCTCGAGCCGGGCACGGTGGCCGCCCAGCGCTTCCGCTGGCAGGGGACGGTCGACGGCGACCCGGTGATCACCGCCGCGGTCAACTGGCTCATGGGCGAGGAGCACCTCGATCCGCCGTGGGACTTCGGCCCCGAGGGTCAGCGCTTCGAGATCGCCTTCGACGCCGACCCGCCGCTGTCGGTCACGTTCCACGGCCTGCACCCGGCCACCCTCGACGAGGGCATCGAGCGCAACGCCGGGATCGTCGCGACGGCCATGCACTGCGTGAACGCGGTGCCCTACGTGTGCGCCGCCGACCCCGGGATCAGGACCTACCTGGACCTGCCCCTGATCGCCGGACGAGCGGCACCATGACGGCCGTCGCGGTGGTCCTGATCTGCGGCCTGCTCGCCGCCGGCGGTTGGTACCTGCACCAGTGGTCGACCAACCGGATCAAGAACCCGCCGGCCGAGCCCGACCTGCGCGACCTCGCCGACCCCGGCCGCTGGCCGGCGCCACCTCCGTCGGCGAACGGTTCCGACCGGGAGCCCGGTGCCCCCACGGGCGAAGGTCGAGCCTGACGCCATGCTCCTCGGTGGACTGGCGGCGGCGATCGTGATCCTGCTGGTGGCCACGGCCCTCGTGAACCGGCGCACTCGTCGCCAGCTCACCGGCGACGCCGGGTGGCGTGCGACCCAGTCACTCCGCTCCGATGGCGGCGGCACCCGCGAGATCGCCCGTGAGCAGGCCCGACAGGAGGGACACGCCGTCCGCCACCTCGGCGAGCACGGCCACGGGGGCTGAACCCCGGTGCTCAGCCGTTGTAGGTGACGATGACCAGGGTGCCGTAGGCGAACAGCACGAGGCTGACGCCGTAGGTGACCGCCTTGGTGGCGGCGCGCTTGGCCGGCGAGCGCACGTAGTCGTCGATGATCCAACGCACGCCGTTGAGGCCGTGGAACAGGGCCAGTGCCAACAGCGTCCAGTCGAAGAGGCGCCACACCGGGTTGTCCCACCGGTTGGCGACGAACTCGGCGTCGGTCTCCACCACGTCGTTGATGATGTGGGTGATCGAGAAGTGCAGCAGGGCCAGGAAGATGAGCACGAGGCCCGAGATCCGCATGAAGTACCAGGACCAGGTCTCGAAGTTGGCCTTGGGCTTGCGGTCGACGACCGGTGCCCGCTCGCCGGGAGCGACGGGCTTGGTGGGAGCAGCCATCAGAGGATCCTCCCCTCGATGAAGGGCCAGAGGATCACGATCGAGCCGGGGATGCCGGCGGCGAGGGTCACGAACACCACGAGGCCCGTGAGCATCTTCTCCTTGCGGATCACCCCGGGGAAGAAGTCGACCAGCACGATGCGCAGGCCGTTCATCGAGTGGTACAGCAGCGCGAAGAGCAGGCCGCACTCGAACAGGCGCAGCAGGATGTTGCCGTAGAGCTCGTGGACGGTGTCGTAGAGCTCGGGGTCGATGTTCACGAGCGACACGTCGACGATGTGCAGCAGCAGGAACATGAAGACCAGGAAGCCCGTGACCCGGTGGGCCACGAACGACCACTGGCCGGACTTGCCCTTGTAGATCGTGCTGGCGGTGGCGGGGCTCATGCGGCACGCTCCGAGGTCGCGGCGTCGTCGGCGGCGGGACCCTTGCGATACCAGCGGTTGCCCCACATGGTGGACCAGGCGACGTAGACGGCGAAGAAGGTGATGAGCAGGGCCACGAGGCCGAGGGCCACGCTGAAGATGATCTGGGCCCGCTCGAGGGCGAGAACGGCGGTGTCCACGGCTGAGGACGTTACAAGACCATCGCGCACCCCTCCCAACCGCGGCCGGGGTGCGTCAGGCGCTATCCGCCGAGGACCGTCCGGCCCCGGAGGTAGGGGTGCAGGACCGCGGGGAGGGCCACGGTGCCGTCGGCGCGGCGGTGGGTCTCGACCACGGCCGCCCAGACCCGGGGCACAGCCAGCGCCGATCCGTTGAGGGTGTGCAGGACCTGGGGTCGGCCGGGCTTGGTCTCGCCCTCGGCCGGCGTCGGTCGGTACCGGACGTTCGCCCGCCGGGCCTGGTAGTCGCTGAACCACGACACCGACGAGACCTCGAGCCACTGGTCGACGCCCGGGGAGTAGACCTCGATGTCCCAGGTGCGGGCCGCGGAGTTCCCGAGGTCGCCGGTGCACAGGTCGAGGATCCGGTAGGCGAGGCCCAGGTCGGCGATGAGGCCCTCGGCCCTGGCCAGGATCTCGTCGTGCAGGGCCGGCGCCTGTGCGGGCGTGGCGTAGGCGAGGATCTCGACCTTGTCGAACTCGTGCACGCGCAGCAGGCCGCGTGTGTCGCGGCCCGCCGAGCCCGCCTCCCGCCGGAAGCACGAGGTGTGGGCCATGAGCCGCACCGGCAGGTCGGCTTCGTCGAAGATCTCGTCGCGACCCAACGAAGTGAGGGGCACCTCGGCGGTGGGGATGGCCCAGAGGTCGTCTCGTTCGAGGTGGTAGGCGTCGTCGACGAACTTGGGCAGGTGCCCCGTGGAGACCATGGTGTCGGTGCGCACGAGGGTGGGCGGTCGGATCTCCTCGAAGGCGTCGGCGTTGCGGTCGAGCGCGGCCTGGCACAGGGCCCGGGCCAGCGTGGCGCCCATCCCCCGGTACATCGGGAACATCGAGCCCGAGAGCTTGGCGCCGCGCTCCATGTCGAGCAGGCCGAGCTCGGCGCCGACGTCCCAGTGGGCCACGCGCTGGTGGTCGCCGTAGGCGGCGGCGTCGAAGCCCTCGACCCGCAGCACCACGTTGTCGGCCTCGCTCGCCCCGTCCGGGCAGTCCTCGGCGGGCAGGTTGGGGAGGTAGAGGAGCAGGTCGGTGACCTGGGCGGCGAGGGCCTCGACCTGCTCGCTCACCGCCTTCTCCGTGGCGCCGAGGGCGCGGCTCTCCTCCTGGACCGCCTGGGCCTCCTCGTCCCGACCGTCGCGCCGGAGGGTGCCGACCTCCTTGGACAGCGCGTTGATCCGCGCCCGCAGGTCGTCCCGCTCGGTGGTGAGGGCCCGCTGCTCGACGTCGAGGGCCAGGACCCGCTCGACGTTCTCCACGCCGTCCCCGCGGCGGGCGATGGCGGCGCGCACCGCCTCCGGCTCGGCCCGCAACCGGTGGATGTCGATCATGGGGCGAGCGTATTCGCTCGCCTAGCGTGCTCCCGTGCCGGTTGTCGAGGTGTCCGAGCTCACCGTCCGCTATGGCGACCTCGTCGCCGTCGACCAGGTGTCGATGTCCGCCGACGCCGCCGAGGTGCTCGCCCTCCTCGGCCCGAACGGCGCGGGGAAGACCAGCACGGTGGAGACCCTCGAGGGCTATCGGTCGCCGTCGTCAGGCACGGTGCGAGTGCTCGGGCTCGACCCCGGGACGGACCACGCCGCCCTCACCACCCGCATCGGGGTCATGCTGCAGCAGGGCGGCGTCTACCCCGGCATCACCCCACGCGAGGCGGTGCGCCTCTTCGCCGCCTACTACCCCGGTGCCCATCCGCCCGAGCACCTGCTCGAACGCGTCGGCCTCCTGGCGCAGGCGGCCACGCCGGTGCGGCGCCTCTCCGGCGGTGAAGCGCAACGGCTCTCGCTCGCCTTGGCCCTCGTCGGTCGCCCCGAGGTCGCCTTCCTCGACGAGCCGACCGCCGGCATCGACGTCGCCGGTCGCCAGTTGATCCGCGAGGTGATCCGCGAGCTCCGGGACGACGGGGTGTGCGTGCTCGTCACGACCCACGACCTCGACGAGGCCGAGAAGCTGGCCGACCGGGTCGTGATCATCGACCGGGGCCAGGTCGTCGGGTCGGGGACGCCGGCCGAGCTCATGACCGCCGGCGCGGGCGAGGAGATCCGCTTCGGGGCGCCGCCGGCCCTCGACGTCGCCGACCTCGGCGAGCGCCTCGGGGCCGCCGTGACCGAGGAGTCGCCCGGCGAGTACCTGGTCGCGACCCCACCGCGCCCCGCGACGGTGGCCGCGCTCACGGCCTGGCTCGCGGAGCGGGACCTGCCCCTGGCCGACCTGCGGGCCGGCCGTCAGCGCCTCGAGGACGTCTTCCTGCGCCTCACCTCGCCCTCGGGCGACGAGCCGCGGATCGCGCCCGGCGGTGGACGCCGCTCGTCCGCCCGAGCGGGGGCCGCCCGTGGCGGGCTGTCCCGGCGCCGCCGTCGTCGAGAGACCGATCCCGACAGCAGCGGGGAGGCCTCGTGACCGCCTACCTGGCCCAGGCCCGCACCGAGCTCACCCTCACCCTCCGCCGGGGCGAGTCGGTGCTCCTCACGCTCGGCATCCCCGTGATGCTGCTGGTCTTCTTCTCGCTCGTCGACGTGCTGCCCACGCCCTCCGGCGTGGAGGATCCGATCGACTTCCTGGCTCCCGGGGTCATCGCTCTCGCCCTGATGTCGAGCGCCATGGTGAACGTCGCCATCGCCACGGGCTTCGAGCGTCAGTACCAGGTGCTCAAGCGCCTCGGCGCCACGCCCCTGGGTCGCCCCCGGCTCCTGGCGGCCAAGACCACCGCGGTGCTGGCGATCGAGCTCGTGCAGCTGGTCGTGCTCGTCCCGGTCTCCCTGCTGCTCGGCTGGGAGCCCGAGGCCACCTGGCTCGGCTTCGTGGTCGTCGCCGTCCTCGGGACGGTCGGGTTCGCCGGCCTGGGCTTCCTCATGGCCGGCACCTTGCGCGCCGAGCTCACCCTGGCCCTCGCCAACGGGCTCTACCTGGTGCTGCTGCTCCTCGGCGGCATGATCATCCCGCTCTCCGAGCTGCCCGGGCCCCTCGAGGCCGTGGCCAAGCTCCTGCCCGCGGCGGCGCTGGCCGCCGGCGTGGACGGCACGCTCACCGCGGGCGCGGCCGTGCCCGGTTGGGCCTGGGCGGTGCTCGTGCTGTGGGCGGTGGCCGCGCCGGTGGCGGCGGCGCTCACCTTCCGCTGGGAGTAGGCCCGCTGGGAGTCGACGGCGGCGACGGCTCGGTGGGGGCCGGGTGCTCCTCGAACTGGGCGGCGACGTGGTCCCAGGTGAGCACGTCACGCTCGGACAGCACCTCGCCGGTGCGCTCGGCCTTCTCGTGGCGGTAGGCCCACTGGAAGAACATGACCGAGATCACCCCCCACAGGTAGGCACTGCCGCCCAGCTTCATGATGAGGCCGGCCATCTGCTGGTCGGAGATGGCGCTGATGCCCCACAAGCGCTGCGGGTCGTCGTAGGCCTCGTAGATCACCGTGCCGCCGAGGGTCAGCCACGCCGCCGGCACCGTCGGCACGATCGACATGAGGAACAGGTAGATCATCTGTCCGGGCAGCGACATGCGCAGCTCGGGGAAGGGCCCGCACACCGGCAGCCACATCACCAGGGCGCTGAACACGACGAGCACGTGGACGAGGTAGTGGACGATGCCGTTGGAGACCGACACGTTCACCACCGAAGGCCAGTGCGTGAAGATGACCACCCCGTTGAACACCACCGCGGCGACGACGGGGACGGCGAGGATCTTCGTCCACCGCCAGATCCGGCCCTCTCCCACGATCAACCGGGCCAGCCAGGTGGGCGTGGCCAGCAGGAACAGCGGCGGGACGATGTAGGCCAGCACGAAGTGCTGGGTCATGTGCAGGGCGTAGAGGTACTGCTCGGCGATGTCGTGCAGCGGCCAGTCCGCCGAGAGCCACAGGCTGATCATCCCGGCGATGAAGAAGCCCCGCTGGCGCCGGGTGATGATCGGCTCGCCCTCGGGCACGACCTTGGGGCCGATCACCCGCGCCGCGTACCACCCCAGGGTGAGGAGGGCGACGAGCAGGAACCAGACCTCGGGATGCGGCTGCCACCGCCAGGGGTCGAGAGCGGCGATGGCGGACATGTGGGGACCCTCTCGGTCAGCGCGCCCAGTACTCGAAGGTGGCCAGCACCGCGACGTACACCACCACGGCCATCGCCAACCCGGCGACGAAAGTCTTGGTGAACAGCGGGCTGTCGAACTTCAGGTGCATGAACCACATGAGCACGAGCACGAACTTGATGACCATGATGGTGATCAGGATCGGGATCTCGAGCGGGCCGGTGTCGACGTAGTACGTCGCGACCTCGGCCGCGGTGAGCACCGCCAGGATGATGGCGATCTGGACGTACTTCCAGTCGCTCGGGTGCATGTGCTCGTCGTGGTCGGCCCCGGGGGCCTCCGCCTCGTGCTCGGCGGGAGCCGCCGTCTCGGTCGTGCTCATGGGAGGCTCCTAGGTGATCAGGTAGACGATCGTGAAGATCAGGATCCACACGATGTCGACGAAGTGCCAGTACAGGCCGACGATCTCGACCGTCTCGGCCCGGTCGGCGCCGAGGCGCCCGGTGAAGGACAGTGCGGCGAGCGACACCAACATGATGATGCCGACGGTGACGTGCACACCGTGGAAGCCGGTGAGGGTGTAGAAGGCCGACGCCGCCAGGTTCGTGGTGTAGCCCATGCCCTCCTTCACGAAGGCGGTGAACTCGTAGACCTGCCCGCCGACGAACACGCCGCCGAGCAGGGCCGTGGTGAGCAGCCAGGTGCGCCCCCGACGGAGGTCGCCACGCATCCAGGCCCCGACCGCCAGCACCATGGTGAGCGAGCTCATGAGCAGCACGAACGAGCTCACCGAGGTGAACGGGATGTCGTAGAGGTCCTTGGGCAGCGGTCCCTCGATCGCCCGGTCCTGGTACAGCAGGTAGGTGCTGATGAGGCCACCGAACAGGAGGCACTCCGAGCCCAGGAACACCCACATCCCGAGCTTCTCGTTGGAGTAGCCGGTGTTGGTGGCGTGGTGGCCCGAGCCGACCTCCGCGGCGAAGGCCTCGCCGAGGGTGAGGTCGGCGGTCGCGGTCTCAGCCAACGGGGGCCTCCTCGGTGCTCGCCTCCGGCGCGGCCACCTCGGTGGCCTCGCCGTCGCTCGACGGGCCGTGGCCGTCGTGGTCGTCGTGGTCGTGCGGGTTCTCGTCGTCGTCGGCGGGCTCGAGCGCCCAGCCGTAGATGCCGGCGATCACGATCACGCCGCCGAGGGCCGCCCACCACAGGCTGTAGATGAGGCCGTAGCCGATGAAGGGCAGGCCGAAGGCGAGGACGATCGGCCAGTACGAGGGCGAGGGCAGGTGGATGCCCGTCGCGCCCGGCGCCTGGGCGACCTCCTCGGCCGAGTGCAGGCGCACGAGGCGACCCTCCTCGTCCTCGCCGTACTTGCGGTTCCAGAACTCGTCACGGCTGGTGACCACCGGGATCTCCGAGAAGTTGTACTCGGGCGGCGGCGACGGGATCATCCACTCGAGGCTGCGGGAGTCCCACGGATCGGGGCCGAGCGACTCCTGGCCCTTGGCCCGCGAACGGCTCACGAACACGTTGATGATGAACAGCAGGACGCCCACGGCGAGGATGGCCGAGCCGATGCTGCTGACCGCGTTCCACAGGTTGAAGCCGAGGCCGTCGTCGTAGGTCCAGATCCGGCGGGACATGCCCTGCAGGCCGAGGATGTGCATCGGCCCGAAGGTCAGGTTGAAGCCGATGAGCATGATCCAGAAGTGGGCCTTGCCCCACCGCTCGTTCAGCTTGTAGCCGTAGATCTTCGGCCACCAGAAGTAGATGCCGGCGAACAGGCCCATGAGGGCGCCGCCGAAGAGCACGTAGTGGAAGTGGGCGACGATGTAGTAGGTGTCGGTCTGCTGGGTGTCCGACGGCGCCACCGAGTGGGTCACGCCCGAGAGGCCACCGATGGTGAACATCGCCACGAGGCCGATGGCGAACAGCATCGGCGTGGTGAAGTGCAACTTCCCGCCCCACATGGTGGCGAGCCAGTTGAGGATCTTCACGCCCGTCGGCACCGCGATGAACATGGTCGACAGCGAGAACGCGGCCACCGAGATGGGGCCGATGCCCGAGGCGAACATGTGGTGGGCCCACACGCCCCAGCCCATGAAGCCGATGGCGATGCCCGAGAACACCATGAACGGGTAGCCGAAGATGGGCTTGCGGGAGAAGACCGGGATGACCTCGGACACGATGCCGAACGACGGGAGGATGAGGATGTACACCTCGGGGTGGCCGAAGATCCAGAACAGGTTCTCCCAGAGCAGGGGGTCGGCGCCGGCCGCGGGGTTGAAGAAGGCGGCGTCGAACAGGCGCTCGAACAGCAGCAGCAGCAAGGCCAGGGTGATCACCGGCATGGCGAACACGAGCAGCACCTGCACGACGAGCACCATCCAGGTGAACACCGGCATGCGCATCAGGGTCATGCCCGGCGCCCGCATGTTGAGCACGGTCACGGTGAGGTTCACCGAGCTGGCCAGGGTGCCGATGCCGCTGATGAGCAGGCCCAGGGCGAAGAAGTCGATGCCGTGGGTGGGTGAGAACACCACGCCCGTGTTCGGGGCGTAGGCGAACCAGCCACCGTCGGCGGCGCCGCCGAGGAACCAGCTGGTGTTGAGGAAGATGCCACCGAAGAGGAACGCCCAGTAGCTGAAGGCGTTCATCCGGGGGAAGGCGACGTCTCGGGCGCCGATCTGCAGCGGCAGCAGGTAGTTCGCGAACGCGGCGGCCATCGGCATCACCACGAGGAACACCATGGTGACCGCGTGCATCGTGAACACCTGGTTGTAGAGGTCGGCGCTCAGGACGTTGTTGTTGGGGACGGCCAGCTGGGTGCGGATCAGCAGGGCCTCGATGCCCCCCACCAGGAAGAAGAAGAAGGCAGTGTAGCCGTACAGCAGGCCGATCTTCTTGTGGTCGACGGTGGTGACCCAGCTCCGCCAGCCGGTGGTGGCGGTGGGCCGGCGGAAGACGCCGAGCGGCTCGTGGTCGTCGTCGACGACCGCGTCGCCGGTCGTCAGCGCGAGTGGGCGTTCCTCGGTAAGGGCCATGTGCTTCCTACTTGAGGGTTTCGAGGTAGGCGACCAGCTGGTCGATCTGCTGCTCGGTGAGGTTCAGGTCGGGCATCCCCCGCCCGTACTGGCTGTACTGCGTGGGGTCCGGCGCCATCGGCTTCTCGGCCTCGGGGTTCCGCAGCCACGCCTCGAGCTGGTTGCGCTCGAAGGTGCCCTCCTCGGGCAGCTCGTTGTACGGGATGCCGTCGAGGTCGTAGTCCGGGTCGCCGGCGTTGGCCTCGGCGTACATGTCGAGGATGCCGCCGGCGAAGGTCGACCGGGTCATCAGGTGGGTGAGGTTCGGCGCCGCGCCCGACACCTGGGCGGCGAACTCGACCTCGTCGACACCGTTGATCTGGTGGCAGGTGGCGCACTGGCCCTGGAACAGCTCGAGGCCGGCGACGGCCTCGGCGTCGGTCGGCGTGGCCGCGTCCTGCAGCTGGTTCTCGACCCAGGCGTCGTACTCGTCCTGGGGCAGGGCGATGACCCGCATCTGCATCCGGCTGTGGGAGAGCCCGCAGAACTCGGTGCACTGGCCGCGGTAGATGCCGGGCTCGTCGGCCTGGATGTTGAGCTGGTGGGTGCGGCCGGGGACGGCGTCCTTCTTGCCGTTCAGCGCCGGGATCCAGAAGCTGTGGATGACGTCACGGGACTTGATGTTCACCACCACGTCCTGGCCGGCCGGGATCACCATCTCGGTGGCGGTGGTGATGTCGATCTCGCCGTCCTGGTCGACGTCGTACTCGAAGCCCCACCACCACTGCTGGCCGTAGACGTCGATCTCGATCGCGTCCTCGGGGGTCTCGGCCAGGTCGAAGATGGTCACGACGGTGCCGACGGCCACGAAGGCCAGCAGCACCGCGGGCAACAGCGTCCAGCCGAGCTCGAGGCCGAGGGCGCCGTGGGTCTGCGCCGGGAGGTCGTCGTCGTCGGGCTTGGCCCGGAACTTGACCACGATGAGCAGCACCGCGGCCATGACGAGCACACCCACGACGACCGCGATCCAGAACACCGGGATCTGCAGGTCGTTGATGATCTGGGACTGGCTGCCGTCACCCTGGAAGATGTCGAGGGGCTTGCCCTCGGAGGCGCAACCCGCCAGGAGGCCGGTCAGGCCGAGCGCCGACAGCCCGCGGACTGCGAGCGAGCGGCGGCGGGGGGACACGTTCGGAGCTTGGCTGACGCGTGGACGGCCTGCCAAACCCGAGTGGGGGCGGTCGGTGCTCAATTCGAGGCCTCGGTGGTCGTCGTGGTGTCGTTGCCCGAGTCGACGGCGGTCGTCTCGGTGGTCTGGTCGGGTGAGCCCGGCTCCTCCGGCGGGAGGGTGGTCTCGGTGACCGCACCCGCCACCGTCGTGGTGGTCTCCGGCGGGGTCTCGGGCAGCTCGCCGCCGACCGGGGGCAGCTCGTACTCGGTCTCGTCGTGGTGCTCCTCGAAGTCCCGGGGGCCGACGGTCGCCGCGGTGATGCCGCCGACGAGCACCGCGATGCCTCCGAGCAGCAGCAGGGCCGAGAGCAGGTTGGCACTGAGGCGGGGCTTGGTGGCGATGAGGGTGGCGACGCCGAGGACCAGCACGGCGACGACGATGGCGACGCCGGTCGAGCCCTCCTTCGACGTGGCCAGCAGGATCCGGGAGATGAGCGCCACCACCAGGCCGATGCACAGGAGGGCCCCGACCGGGACCTCGATGGGCAACATGATGCGGTTGCGGATCTCGCGGTTGACCTCGGGGTCGCCGGTGCGGCGGTCGGCCCAGTTGCGGATGCCCCACTCGACGATCACGATGCCGAGGCCGATGCAGCCGGCCACGAAGAGCTGGCTGCCGACCACCAGGCCGATGGCCATGGCGCCGAGGGAGAAGGCGGCCACGATGGGCCAGAAGTTGGTGCGGTTGACCGATTCCGCCGGCGGCGCGTGGTCGAGGTGGAGGATCTGGGCCTCGGCCTCGGGGTCGGCGTCGCGTAGGGCCACCACGATGAAGCCGAGCGCGGCCGACACGCCGGCCAGGCCCATGAGGACCGTGTAGCCGAGGTGCTCGCCGACGCCCTCCTTGTAGCCCAGCGAGAACACGCCGAACACGTGGCCCCCGGTGCCCAGGCCGTAGACGATCGCGCCCACGTAGGCCAGGCCGGCGACCCCGAAGAAGAAGCGAGAACCCTTGGTGATCATGTCGCCGGACTCCCTACTTGGTGATGAAGATGATGTACCAGATCAGTGCGTACACACCGACCGTGGCGTACCAGAACAGTGCCGCCGAGCTCAGGCCCTCGCGGTCGCGGGGCGTGTACTCGCCGCCGAGGGCCCGCAGGGTGACCACGCCCAGGTAGAGCAGGGCGCCGATGGTGAGGACCAGGTGGGCGCCGGAGATGGCGTAGATCAGCACGCCCACGACGCTGTCGGCGATGACGAGACCCATCTGGCTGTAGAGGTAGGCCGTGGAGTTGGCGAAGGCGGCGCCGAGCAGGACCGTGAGGCCGAGGGCCACGTAGGCGTTGGCCCGGTCGCGGTTGCCGACCGCGTAGATCGCCCACTGCATGGTGACCACCGACATCAGCAGCGTGGCGAAGGCCACGTTGGGGGCGGTGAGCGGGATGGTCACGCCCTCGGGCAGCCAGGTGGTGCCGCCGGCGATGGTCTCGGCGCGCACCTTGATGTAGATGCCGAGCAGGCCCATGAAGGCCATGACCACGGCGGCGGCGCTGAACGCCGTGCCCACGAAGAGCATCCGCGGGCGGCGGGGGGCCGGCGGCGGCGCCAGCTTGGGCACCGGGCGGGTGGCGGTGGCGGTGGCCATCAGGCACCTTCCTCAGCGTCGAGCAGGGGCGAGGGGGTGAGCACCGGCGCGGGCTCCTCGTCGAAGTTGTTCCACGGCGGCGGCGACGCGGTCGACCACTCGAGGGTCTGGGCGCCCCAGGGGTCGGCCGGGCGGTGCTCGGGGTTCGACGTGAGGCCCTTGCGCACCGCGACGAGCAAGGCCAGCACGGCGACGACCACCGCGAGCAGGACCACGACGAAGCCGAGGGCGGCGACCAGGTTGAGGGACTCGACCCCGTCACGGGCGACGAACTCGGCGGTGACGATCGCGGGCTGGTCGAGGGCGCCGCTCCAGGCCAGGCCCACCGCGACGAGGGTGGTGCCCACGAGCACGAGCAGGGCGGTGAGCACGGCCGCGCCGTCGGACGCCGTCCGCCCCGAGATCTTCGGGAGCCAGTACCAGAGGCCGGCGAGACCGCCGACGAGGGCGGCGAACACCGTGAGGTTCATCTGGGCGGCCGAGAAGCTGGTGGCGAACAGGTCGAGCACGTCGAGCACGTTGAAGCCGCCGGCGATCGTCGCCGCCAGCAGCAGCAGGAACGACACCATGGCGAGCACGAAGGGGCCGGACAGCTTGGGGCGGTTGCGCCCGATGGTCTCGCCGGCGATCAACAGCAGGCCGAGGACCGTGACCACGCTGGCCCAGGCCACGCCGATGAACCAGACGTCGTCGAGGGCCTCGGCGTTGAAGTAGGGCTGGATCCAGGCACCGAAGGCGAGGGCGCCGAAGGCCCCGGTGAGGAACATGGCCGCCTGGCGGAAGCGGATGCGGGCGCCGCAGGCGGTGGCCACGATGTCGAGCAGGATGCCGAACACGGGGATGGCCACCGCGTAGATCTGGGGCTGGTGGAACGCCCAGGCCACCTGGGCCCAGGTGTCGGCCTCGACGCCGAAGAGCTGCTGGCCGTAGCGGTGGTCGAGGTAGATCAGCAGCAGGTTGGCCCCGAGCACCGGGAGGCTGAGGATCCAGATGGCCGACGCCACCAGCATCGACCAGGCGAACAGGGGTGCCCGGGTGAGGCGCATGCCCTCGACCCGGTCGGCGATCACGGTGGTGGCGATGCACACCGACGCGGCGATCAGGGCCACGAGCACGAGCCCGAAGGACACGGCCCAGAGGTCGACGCCGTCGGTCGAGGTGCCACTCGGGCCCCCACCCATGGCGTAGGCGCCGAGGAGCACGCCGGTGGCGACGGCCCAGGTCCAGAACGCGGCCGCCGCGGCCCGGGGCAGGGCGATCGAGCGGGCACCCACCTGGAGCGGCACCACGTAGGTGGCCAGGCCGATGAACAGCGGGATGACCACGAAGAAGACGGCGATGATCCGGTGGAGGCTGACCAGTTGGAGGTACGTGTTCGCCCCGATCAGGTCGAACGACCCGAGGTCGGTGTCCTCCACCCCCACCATCAGGGCGACGCCCAGACCCACCAGGAGGTAGAGCAGGGAGAAGGCGATCCACAGACGGCCGACGACCTTGTGGTCGCCGCTGCCGAGGACGGCAGGCAGGCCGCGCGACGTGGGCGCAGAGGCGGGAGGAGCCTCGGCCATCACTTCGGCCGCGGGCTCTGTTCTGGTCTCGGTCACAGTCATGGCTCGGCTCGGTGGCGAACTCTAGTCACGCGCCACCAGCGCTCGGAAAACCGGCCGAGGTGGCGGACCGAGGCCCGGAGGCGGGTCAGAACCCGTGCTCGACGAGCACGTCCACCGCCATCGCCGCCCACAGCAACGTGAGGTAGGTGATGGAGTAGGTGAACAGGCGCATGGCCAGCGGCGGCGTGGGGTCGCGCAGCAGGCGGACCGCCATCGCGGTGAAGATCGCGCCGAGCACGACGGCGCTGCCCAGGTAGATCCAGCCGAGGTCGGCGACCGGACCGAGCAGCAGCGTCGTGGCCCAGAGGACGACCGTGTAGACGAGGATCTGCACCGCGGTGTTGCGCAGGGTGTCGACCGCCGGGAGCATCGGGACGTCGGCGGCGGCGTAGTCCTCGCGGTAGCGGATGGCCAGCGCCCAGAAGTGCGGCGGCGTCCAGATGAAGATGATGGCGAACATCAGCCAGGGGGCCAGGGCCAGGCTGTCGGTGACCGCGGCCCAGCCCACGAGCACGGGGACCGCGCCGGCGGCGCCGCCGATCACGATGTTCTGCTTGGACGTGCGCTTCAGCCACAGCGTGTAGATGAAGACGTAGAAGAGGCAGGCCGAGACCGCCAGCACCGCGCTGAGCAGGTTGACCAGCACCCAGAGCTCGACGAAGGCGACGACCTCGAGGCTGATGGCGAACACCAGCGCCGCGGTCGGCGTGACCGCGCCCGTGACGAGGGGCCGGTTCTGCGTGCGCTCCATGACCGCGTCGATGTCGCGGTCGACGTACATGTTGATGGCGTTGGCCCCGCCGGCGGCGAGGGTGCCGCCCACCAGGGTGGCCACCATGAGCCCCACCGACGGCATGCCCTGCTCGGCGACGATCATGGTCGGCAGCGTGGTCACGAGCAGCAGCTCGATGATCCGCGGCTTGGTCAGCGCCACGTAGGCGCCGACCTGGTGCAACAGCGAGCGCCGGGCGATCAGGTGCATGACCCGGCCAGGCTACGACGTCCGGCCGATTCGGACCCAAGTGGCCGGGTCCGTAGGATCGGAGGCGATGCAGCTCCCCCGGTGCTCCCCCCGCACCTACCGGCGGATCACGCTCGTGGCGTTGATCCTGCTCTCGGTCATCGTGGTCACCGGCGGTGCCGTGCGCCTGACCGGCTCCGGCCTCGGGTGCACCGACTGGCCGGCGTGCGAGAACGACCGTCTCGTGGCCCCGCTCGAGTACCACGCCATGGTCGAGTTCGTGAACCGTCTGTTCACCGGGCTGCTCTCGCTGTCGGTGATGTTCGCGGTGCTCGGCTCGCTCGTCCGCGTGCCCCGCCGCCGCGACCTCACCTGGTGGTCGCTCGGCCTCGTGGCCGGGATGATCGGCCAGATCGTGCTCGGCGGCATCACCGTCCTGGTCGAGCTCTCGCCGCCGTTCGTGATGGCCCACTTCCTGCTCTCGATGGTCATCATCTGGAACGCGGTCGTGCTGCACCACCTCGCCGGCCAGCCCGAGACACCCGCTCGCTCGCTGGTCTCGCCCGAGCTGCGCTGGATGGGGCGGCTCATGGTCGCGTCGGCGGCGCTGGCCATCTTCCTCGGCACCGTCGTGACCGGCGCGGGGCCCCACGGCGGCGACGCCGAGGTGGAGCGCCTCGACCTGGTGGTGGGCGAGGTCGTCCGCTTCCACGGCGGGTCGGTGATCCTCTTCGGCCTCATCACCGTGGCCACCCTCTGGATGCTGAAGCGACGCGACGAGCTGACCCCGGACATCCTCAAGCGCGGCGAGATCCTGCTCGTGGTGCTGGTGGCACAGGCGGCCGTCGGCTACGCCCAGTACTTCCTCGGTGTCCCCATCGGGCTGGTGGCGATCCACCTGGCCGGCTCGGTGTGCGTGTGGGTCGCGGTCCTCGCCTTCGAGCTCGGCCTGCACACGCACCCCGCCGAGGTCGGTGCCGAGGGCGGGCCCGCTCCGGTGGCCGACGACGCCCCGCCCGCCGTGGCCGAGTCCGTCCCGGCCGCGGGGTAGGAGGCGGCGGTGCCCGGCGTCGCCCCGATCGAGGTCGACCAGCCCGACCTGGGCGAGGTGGTCGAGCCCGACCGCCCGTGGATCGTCCTGGTCTGGAACGACCCCATCAACCTGATGTCGTACGTCACCCTGGTCTTCCAGCAGCTGTTCGGGTACAGCCGGGAGAAGGCCACCCAGCTCATGCTCGACGTGCACCACAAGGGCAAGGCGGTGGTGTCCGGCGGCACCCGCGAGCAGGCCGAGCTCGACGTGTTCCGCCTGCACGAGAAGGGCCTCTGGGCGACCATGGAGAAGGACGAGTAGCCGGGTGGCCCTCGGGGGCCGGGGCGCCCTGGTGCGCCGCCGACGGGACGGCGCCTACGACGTGCGCCTGCGGGGCTGGGAGCGCGACCTGCTCTCCGACCTGGTGCCGCAGCTGCGCGAGCTGCTGACCGCCGGGGCCGGCGGGGGCGAGGCCGGCTCGGCACCGGACCCGTCGCTGCGCCGCCTCTTCCCCACCGCCTACGCCGACGACGCCGAGCTCGACGCCGAGTACCAGTCGCTCGTGCGCGACGACCTGCTCGAACACCGCCTCGCCGCGCTCGACCTGGTCGAGGAGACCATCGACGCCGACGTCGTCACCGAGGACCAGCTCCGCGCCTGGATGGGCGCGGTCAACGACCTGCGCCTCGTGATCGGCACCCGCCTCGAC
>CAZYPY010000010.1:0-6280 GCA_964649545.1 uncultured Microthrixaceae bacterium
TCGAACCACTCCTGGCGCTGCGCGGCGGAGCCGTGGGTCCACGTCTCCGGATCCACCGCGACCCCGGCCGACTCCTGGATGCGGTCGTCGCCCACCGCGGCCGCCGCGGCGAGTCCCTCCTGCAGGTCGCCGTCCTCGAGCACGCCCCGGTTGTAGACCGAGTGGCCCCACACCCCGGCGAAGCAGTCGGCCTGGAGCTCGAGCCGCACGGACAGGTCGTTGGCCCGGTCCGGGTCCCGGCCCTGGGCCCGATTCACGTCGTCGCTGATGCCGAGCAGGTTCTGGACGTGGTGGCCGATCTCGTGAGCGATCACGTACGCCTGGGCAAAGTCACCCGGGGCGTCGAACCGGTCGTTCAGCTCCCGGAAGAAACCGAGGTCGAGGTAGGCGGTCTGGTCGGGCGGGCAGTAGAAGGGCCCGACGGCCGACGTCGCGCTCCCGCACCCCGTGCGCACGCCGTCACGGAACAGCACGAGCTCGGCGTCGGCGTAGCGACGCCCCGCGTCGGCGAAGATCCCCGCCCACGTCGCGTTGACGTCGTCGAGGACGTAGGACATGAAGGCGACCAGTTCGCCCTCGGGGTCCGGCGCCCCCGGCACGGCGTCACCCGCCCCCGACGGCGCCCCGGGCACACCACCCAGGCCGTCGAGGATGTCGGTGACGTCGATGTCGCCGGTGCCCGACGGGTCGCCCCCGCCGCCACCGCCGAGCAGGCTGCCGCCGCCGAGCAGGCTGACCACCACGACGATGGCGAGCACGACGAGGCCGCCCTTGCCCGACGGGATGGGGATGCCCCCCAGACCTCCGGCGCGCCGACCACCGGTGCTGGCCCGCTCGTCGCGCAGGTCGTCGCTGCGGGGGCCCGGCTTCCACTTCATGGTCGCTCCCTACCCGGCCCTACTTGGGGTGGGGCTCGGCCTTGGTCCAGTCGTAGACGACCTCGGTGCGCAGGGCGATGTCCCACACCGCGGCGCTGCGGCGGGAGACCACCGACCAGAACAGCAGGGCCAGCAGGTAGGTGGCCATCCAGCCCCGGGCGATGGCCTGGAAGAAGCCGAGGCGCCCCCCGCCGACGCGCCGCACCCGCAGGCCCAACAGGAGCTGGCCGATGGTCCGGCCGCCGACGATCCAGCAGAGCGACAGGTACGTGAACAGGAGCGCGGCGCCGGCGAGCAGTGCGCCGAGGGCGCCGAGGTCGTTGTTCGCATCCGAGCCGAGCACGGACCGGACGAGGTTCAGGCTGAGGGTGATGGCCCCGCTGATGACCCACACGACGCCGAAGTCCACGAGGGCCGCGGCCCCTCGCGACACGATCCCGGCGGGTTGGCCGTGGCGGGGCGAGATCTCCGGCGCGGCGACCGGGCTCACGGCGCCGGCTCCCCGGCAGCCACCACGGGGAGGGTCACGAGCTCGGGGTACCGCGACGGGCGCCGCAGCAGGCGGTCGACGAAGCGGCCGAGCAGCACGTCACCGTTCATCGAGCGCACCCGTACGAGCTTGACGGAGTCGCTGGCGAGCACCCCGGTCGACTGTCGCACGATGTCCTCGATGCCGAGGTCGGCGACAAGGGCCTGGAGGTCGATGCGCTGGACGATCGCGTCGACGTCGACCTGATCGAGGATCGCCCCGATGTCCACCCGTTGGACGATCGCGTCGATATCGATGCGCTCGAGGAGTGCATCGATGTCGACCTGGCCGACGATGGCATCGATGTCGAGCTCGCGCACCACCCCGTTGACGATCTGGTGCACCACACCTTCGGCCATGGCGCGACCGGCGCCGAAGGCCCCCAGCGGCCGTCCCTCCGCTCGACTGTCCGCCATCGCCGCTCCTCGGTACTGGGTCGTCGGGTGTGGCGACACTAGCCAGCGCGACCGAGGGCGTGGTCCGCCAGCACCGGGCCGACGTCCGCGACGCCCTCGACCCGCGCTCGGGTTAGGGTCGCGCGCACCGAGGGCCGGCGAGTTCGTCGCTCGCAGGGGCGACGAGAGGACGGGGCACGGTGCACGGGACGGCGACACGCCCGAGACAGGGCCGGAGACAGGGCCCGACCTGGTGGCATCGGATCGTCGCGCTGGCCGCACTCGTGGCGGTCGCGGCGGTGCTCGGCGGCGAGGGCGACCCGGCCTCGGCAGGGCGCCGAGCCGCTCCCACCGATCCCTCGGCACCCACCGCCGCCCTGTTCGTGGGTGACAGCATCATGCGCTCGGCCGTCGGCGAGCTCCAGCTCCGCCTGGTCGACCGCTCCGGAGGTTGGGCCACGGCGTTCGTGGCCTCGGGCGGGCTGGGCGTGGACGACAGCCCCTACGTCGGGCCCCGGATCAGCGCCGCGAACGCCGCCACCGGCGGCTTCGACGTGATCGTGGTGAACCTCGGCGCGAACGACGTGCTCGAGGGCCTCGTCACCGCCAACCCGGGCAGCCACATCAACCGCATCCTCGACGCCGCCGGAACGACCCCGGTGCTCTGGCTCGACCAGGCCGAGACCCTCCCTCGACGGACCGCCGCCGTGGCCTACAACGACGCGCTCGCCGCCGCCGTGGCCACCCACCCCAACACGAGCATCGTCGGATGGGGCGCCGTGCTCGACGCCCACCACGAGTACCTGAACCCGGACGAGCTCCACCTGAACGCGCAGGGCCAGGCCGCACTGGCCGAGCTCATCACCGACGCCGTGGACCAGGCGGTCTCGTGACCGCCCGGTCCCGGCGGCGCCTCCCCGCCCTGGTGCTGACGATCGCGCTGGTGGCCGGCGTGGCCACGGCCTGCGAGCCGCGCGTCACCGGTCAGGTGCTCTTCGCCGGCGACTTCCTCGCGACCGACGCCTCGCCGTGGGTGGCCCAGTCGGTCAGCATCAGCGCCACGGGGTTCCTGCCGGTCGTCAGCACGGTGCCGACGGCCGGCGTGCGCGACACCGCCTACTGGGCGGGCCGGTTCGACGCACTCGACGATCGGGGCGGCCTCGACGCCGTGGTGCTCAACCTGGGCATGAACGACGTCGCCTCGTCCGATCTCACCGCCGACCTGCCCGCGAAGATCGCGGCCGTCGCCGACGCCGCCGGCGACGGCGGTCGACGGCCGGTGCTCTGGGCCACGCTGGGCGAGGGCAGCCCCGGGCGGGAGTCGGGCGCGATCGCGTTCAACGCCGCCCTCCGCACGGTCGCGTCGTCGAGACCGAACCTGACCCTCCTCGAGTTCGGCGCCGAGCTCGCCGCCCATCCGGAGTACCTCGCCGCCGACGGGCTGCACTGGACGGTCACGGGCCAGCGGGCGTTCGCCGATCTCGTGGCCGCGGCGCTCGAGGGGGTGCCGACCCGGGCCTCCCTGTCGGTCACCCACGACGCCGACACCGGCTCCCTGGTCGCCGGCGGCACCATCCGCTACCGGGTCACGGTGACGAACACCGGGGCCGTGGCCCTCCACCACGTCAGCGCGTCGGCCCCCGCGGCGCCGGGGTGCTCGGGTCCCGTCCCCGACCTCGAGCCGGGGGCGGTCCACCACCTCTCGTGCACCTACACGACGACCTCCAACGACGTCGGCACCCGCCACAGCACCGTCACGGTGACCTCGGACGAGGCCAGTCCCGCGTCGTCGAACCAGGTCGACGTCACCGTTCGCGCCCCGGCCGCGACCATCCGCGGCACGGTGACCACGCAGGGACCCGGCTCCCCGGTCGCGGGTGCGTGGGTGATCGCGCTGCGCGCCGCCGACTACACGTTCGCGGCCGGCGCCGAGGCGTCGGCGACCGGTGAGTACACGCTCGCGGCCGGCGCCGGCACCTACCTCGTCTACGTGATCGACCCCGCACGCCGCCACCGCGAGGCCTTCTTCGGCGCACCGAGCCCGGTCACGATCTCGGCGGGGACCACGGCCACGGCCGATCCCGTGCTTCCACCTCTTCGCGGGACCGTGGTGGGCACGGTGCGCGAGGCCGGGGGGACGGCGGCGTCGATCCCCGGTGCGTGGGTGCTCGCCCTCGCGGCCTCGGGCGCCACCGGCGAGCCCGAGGCGGCCGCGGCGAGCTCGTCGACCGGGACGTACACGCTGCCCGACCTGCGCGCGGGCACGCACTTCCTGGGGTTCGTCGACCCGAGCGGCGCCCACGCCCCCCGGTTCCATCCCGCGTCCTCGACGGTGCCCGACGCGAGGCCGGTCGACGTGAGCGCCGGGGGCACGACCACCGCCGACGTGGCCCTCGTCGCGCAGCAGGCGGCTCCCTCGGGCGCGGGCATCACCGGGACGGTCCTCGACGAGGCGACCGGGCAGCCCCTCCCCGAGGCCCGCGTCGTGGCGCTCCGGGCCTCGGACTTCGCCCTCGTGCGGGGCACCATCGCCGACGACGGCGGCCGCTACCGGCTCGACGTGCCGAACGGGGACTACAAGCTGGCGATGTTCGACGCCACCGGGGCCCACCGGGTGGCGTGGTACGACGACCAGCCCGCCACCCGCCTCGACGACGCCACGGTCGTGGTGGCGCCCGGCGTCGCCGACGCGGCCCTGACTCCCACGTCGGGCGGCCTCCGCGGCCGGGTCACCGACGAGGCGTCCGGAGCAGCGCTGGATGGCGCCTGGGTGATGGCGATCGGGCCGTCCGGGATCGCGGGCACCGCCACCACTGGTGCGGACGGCACGTACGTCATCGCCGGCCTCGAGCCCGGGATCCACCGCCTGGCCGTGGTCGACCCCACCGGCGCGCACCCGGTCGAGTTCTTCGAGAACGGCGCGAGCTACCTGGAGGCGACGCCGATCGCGGTCGGCGCCGGGGTCACGGCGCAGGTCGACGTGGCGCTGGCCCCGCCCCGCACGAACGTCGTGCTGATCCTCACCGACGACCAGACCCTCGAGTCGATGCGGGTGATGCCCCGGGTCCAGGCGCACCTGGCGGCCCAGGGAACGACGTTCGCGAACGCGTTCGCCACCTATCCCCTCTGCTGCCCGGCCCGGGCCACGCTGCTCACCGGTCAGTACTCCCACAACCACGGGGTGGTGAACAACGTCGCGGTGCGGTCGGCCCCGAACCCCCCGATCGGCGGCTCCGCCGCGCTCGACCACACGAACACGCTGGCGACCTGGCTCCAGGAGTCCGGCTACCAGACGGCCCACGTGGGCAAGTACCTGAACTGCTGGGGCAACGACACCACGACCTGCCGAGCCGGTGCCCCGGCGGCACCACCCGGGTGGGACCGGTGGTTCGGGCTGATCGACCCGTACCCCGCGAACTACGGGTACAGCCAGTTCGACGTCCTGGACGGACAGCAGATCCGCCGCTTCGGGCCGGCCCCCGACGTGTACCAGACCGACGTCCTCGCCGACCGCGCGGTCGAGGACGTGCACCGGATGTCGGCCACCGACCGCCCGTTCTTCCTCAACCTCTGGGTCCAAGCGCCGCATGCCGGGCCCGGCAGCACCGCACCGAACAACTCCTCGCCGGCCCCGGCGCCGCGCCACACCGGGCTCTTCACCACGGAGCGACCACCGGCCACGCCGGCCGTGGGCGAGACCGACGTCGGCGACAAGCCCTCCTACATCCGATGCGGAATCGCCCTCTCGGGCCAGACGGGGTCAGGCCCCAACTGCAACGCCGCGCCCACGTCGACCTGGACCAACTCCGGCCTCACCGCCACGTACCGCGCCACCCTCCAGTCGCTGCAGGCGGTGGACGAGATGGTCGAACGCGTGGTCCAGGCCCTCACCGACACCGGGGAGATCGACCACACGGTCATCGTGTTCACCTCGGACAACGGGTTCCTCTTCGGTGAGCACCGGCTCAGCTTCCGCAAGGTCGTGCCCTACGAGGAGTCCGTGCACGTCCCGCTCGTCGTTCGCGGCCCGGGGTTCCCCGCCGGGCAGGTCGCCACCCAACTCGTGGGCAACATCGACGTCGCCCCCACCCTGGTCGCCCTCGCCGGCGCCACGCCCCGACGGGTGATGGACGGGCGCTCGCTCCTCCCCCTCGCCCAGGACCCGACGATCGCGACCCGACGCGCCCTCCTGCTCGAGGACTGGCCCGTCGGCGCGTTCGTCGGGATCCCGCCGCACTACGACGGGGTCCGGACGCCCACCGATGTGTACCTCCAGTACGCGAACGGCGAGCGCGAGTACTACGACCTCACGACGGACCCGTACCAGCTCGTCAGTCGCCACGCCGACGCCTCGACCGCGTCACGACGCACCGCGCTCGCGGCCCTGTTGAACCAGCTCAAGACCTGTTCCGGCGCCGGCTGCGAGGTCGTCGCCCCGCCCTGACCGCCGGCTACGGACCGGCGACGACGAGGTCGAG
>CAZYPY010000010.1:6380-17969 GCA_964649545.1 uncultured Microthrixaceae bacterium
GGCGAGGTCGGCGACGCCGTACCCGCCCTCGTAGACGGTCGTGCCGTCGCGGGCCACGCCGACCGCGCACCCCGGCTCGTCCTCGGGCCCCTCCGCCGCGACCAGGTCGGCCACGGCGAGCGCGGTCTCGTCCGGGCGGGGCGTCGCCTCGACGGCGTCGGCGCGGTCGCCCGTCGCCCGATCGGCCTCGGCGCCCGGACCCGAGGTGCCGCACCCGGCGACGGCGGGCCCCACCAGCGCGGCGACCAGCAGGGCCCACCCCGCCTTTCGGGACCACCGTGCTGTTCCCCGGCACATCAGGCTGGTCCCAGAGCGAGGCTCGGGGGCGCGGTCACCGGGCGCGGAACGTCACGGGCAGGTGACGCAGGCTGGTGTGCTTGTTGCTGCGACCCCACTCGACCGGACCGGCGAGGGCGAGGTCGTCGAAGCGCTCGAGGACGGCGCCCAGCACGACCGCGATCTCCTTGCGGGCCAACGGGGCGCCGAGGCAGTGGTGCAGGCCGTGACCGAAGGCCAGGTGGGGGTTCGGATCCCGACCGACGTCGAACGCGAACGGGTCGGCGAACACGGCGTCGTCTCGGTTGGCCGACGGGTACCAGTGGGTGGTCTTCTCCCCCGCCCGGATGCGGTGGCCGGCCAGCTCGGTGTCGCACGTGGCGGTGCGGCGGTTGTAGGCCGTGGCACTGGTCCAGCGCAGGACCTCTTCGACGGCGAGGGGCAGCAGGGACGGGTCGGCCCGCAGGCGGTCCTGCTGGTCGGGGTGCTCGATGAGCGCGAGCAGCCCGCCCGCGATGGAGTTGCGCGTGGTCTCGCTGCCCGCGGTGAACAGCAGGGCGAAGAAGGCCTGGAGCTCTTCGGGCGACAGCGCCTCAACCCGGCCGTCCGGGCCCTCGACCGTGGCGTGCACGACCTGGGAGAGCAGGTCGTCGGTGGGCCGGTCGCGTCGCTCGGCGATCTGCTCGTCGCCGTAGGCCCGCAGCCCGAGCCCGGCCTCCGCCAGTGCGTCGCTGGCCCCGGCCAGGTCACGGTCCCGGTAGTCGAGGATCGTGGTCGTCCACGCGAACAGCTGGTGGCGGTCCTCCTGGGGGACACCGAGCATGGTCGCGATGGTCTGGAGCGGCAGCTCCGCGGCCACGTCGACGAGGAAGTCACACTCGCCACGGTCCGCGACCTCGTCGAGGATCGCCGCCGTGCGCTCCACCAGCCAGGGCTCGAGCTGCTCGACGGAACGGGGCGTGAACGTCCGGTTCACCAGGCCCCGGATCCGGGTGTGGGTCGGCGGGTCGGACATGTTGAGCATCACCCCGGTGACGAAGCCCGCCGGGAGGTCCTCGAGGGTCGTGCCGCCACCCTCGCGGCCGGGCCCCGTCTCCGAGGAGAAGGTCACGGGGTCGTGGAGCACGGTGAGCACGTCGGCGTGGCGCGTGACGACCCAGAAGCCCTCGCCACCGGGCGAGTGCTCGGTCGGCTCGTGCCAGAACACCGGATGGCCTCGTCGGAGCTCGGTGAAGACGTCGTGCGGGAAGCCCCCGGCGAACAGGTCGAGGTCGGTCAGGTCGACGTCGGGCGGGCCCACGCTCAGACGCTAGACGGCCGCCTCGGCCGTCCGGGTCGGCTCGACGGCCGTGAGCGCCCGCCGGAGGTTGGCGAGCGCCCGGTGCTGCATCGCCTTGACCGCGTTGACGTTGCGACCCGTTATCGCGGCCACGTCGTCGAGGGAGAGGTCGGCGACGAACCGCAGGACGACGACCTCCCGCTGGTCCTCGCCGAGCTGCTGCAACGCGGCGATCAGCTCGGCGTCGACCGGCACGGGATCGGGCGGTGCCACCGTCATCGGCGGTTCTCGGTCCACGACCTGGGGTCGCCGGGAGCGACGTCGGAAGGCATCGGTCATGCGGTTGTGGGCGATGGTGAACACCCACCGACGCAGGTCGGTGGCGTCACCTCGGAAGCGATCGAGGTCGCGGCTCACCTGGAGGAAGACCTCGCCGAGGACGTCCTCGGGGTCCGGGGCCCGGCGGGCACGCAGGTACCCGAGCACGGCGGGCGCGAGCTCTCGGTAGGCGGTCGAGGCGTCGGCATGGAACGGCACCGCCCCGGTCGAGCGGCGGTGTCGGTCCTGGCCCCGGGCGGCAGCGCGCACGGTCGACTGCGGTGCGGTGTCCCACGTGGGGGCCGCGGTCGCGCTCATCGATCACCCGTCCACGACGGCGACCCCGCCGACCTCTCCGACGGCCGCGCGGCCACCGAGCGGGGGGACGGCGAGGAGGGGTTCGTCGACGACGTCCTGGCGGGGGTCGCCCCGTCGGAGGTGCTCGGGTCGGGGCTGGTCGGCGGACTCGTCGGGGGTCGGCCACCGGCGTCCGGGGACGAGGGGGTCACCCGAGGTCGGACCGGCCGGGTCGGATCGGCATCGGGTCGGCTCGGCGGGTCGACGGCCGAGCCCGTGGACCCCGAGGTCGGTGGGCTCGGCCGCGCCGCCACCGGTCCGTCGGCGCTCGAGCCGGCGGGCAGCCGCCTGGTGGGCGCACGGAGGGAGGTCGAAGTGGTGGGGGTCGGGGTTGCCCGAGGACCCGCCGCCGAGGAGGGACCGGAGCGGGTTGCTCCCGATCCCCGCGTGCCGGCGGTCGCCGGCTGCGGCCGGGACGGAGCGACGTCAGCGACGGGCGCGGCCCGACCGGGACGTGCCGACCCGGCGGCGGCCGGATCGTCGGTCACTTGGCGTCGGCCGTCCGAAGGACCCGCGGGTTCGCGCCGGTGCGCTTCGTTGGGGACCTCGATGCCCAGGTGGGCCAACGTCTCGTGTGCGGCCTGCTGCGCCGGGGCGGGCAGCACCCCGGCCGCGGCGAGGCTCGTGGACGCCATCAGCACGCCGGAGGCGGTGATCGCGGCCACCGTCACCCGGCGACCTCGACGCCGGCGCGTCGCCTGACGTCCGATGGCCTCGAGGTGGCGGCGGGCCACCTCGTCCCGCACGGGGACGCCGGCCAGTCCGGCGAGGCGCGTGACGAGCACCGCGTGGTCACGGTCGTCCTCAGGGTTCGGAAGGTCGTCGCAGAACGGGGTCATCGCAGTCTCAGCGCCGGGGGGCTGCGGTACGGTACGGACGCGACCTGAAAGGAACCTGAAGCGCATGCAGCGACCCGTGGGGGCGACCGTGAGCACCCGCCCCCGGCTCGCCTCGGCCCTCGCCGCACTCGCGGTGTGGACGGCGATGCTGAGCGGCACCGCCGACCCGAGCGGTGCGTCCGGCGCGCCGAGGCCGAGCACGTCCGTGGACGACGCCGAGACCCGCCTCGATCAGTCACCGACCGGGGCGTCGCCCGCCGCCGGCGGCCGGTCGACCGAGCGGCGGGCGCCGCGGATCACGGTGCCCAGCCTCGACGGCCGGGGCAACAACCGGGCGCGACCAGGGTGGGGCTCCGCAGGTCGGCCCTACGGCCGGGTGGCGCCGGCGTCCTACGCCGACGGCCTCGGCGCACCCGTGGACGCACCGTCGCCCCGCTACGTCAGCAACCGGATCTTCAACGACAGCGGGATCAACCTGTTCTCGGAGCGGGGCGCGACCCAGTGGATCTGGGCGTGGGGCCAGTTCATCGACCACTCGTTCGGGCTCGCCCGGCCCGGCACGGAGCCCGCCGACCTGGACTTCGATGTCGCGGACCCGCTCGAGGAGTACACGAACGACTTCCCCACCCTCCCGTTCCGCCGCAGCGCGGTCGCGCCCGGCGGCGGGACGCGCCGGCAGGTCAACGAGCTCAGCGCCTACCTCGACGCGTGGAACGTGTACGGCGGGTCGGCGGCGCGCCTCGAGTGGTTGCGAGAGGGGCCGGTGGACGGCGACCTCTCGAACAACGGGCCCCGCCTGCTCCTCGACCCCGAGGACAACCTCCCCCGCCGCGAGGCACGGGGTGCACCCGAGACCGCACCGGTGATGGAGCTCGAGGGCCGACTCCGGGTGCGTCCCGAGGCGGCGGCCGTCGCCGGCGACGTGCGGGCCAACGAGAACCTCGCCCTCACCGCCCTGCACACGCTGTTCGCCCGCGAGCACAACCGCATCGTCGACCTGCTGCCCTCGAGCCTCTCGGCCCAGCGGCGGTTCGACATCGCCCGGCGGGTCGTGATGGCCGAGCAGCAGTACATCACCTACCGCGAGTTCCTCCCGGCGGTCGGCGTCACCCTGCCGCCGTACCGCGGCTACGACCCGTCGGTGAACCCCCGTCTCGTCAACGAGTTCGCGACGGTCGGCTTCCGCGCCCACTCGATGGTGCACGGTACGTTCCTCGCGTCCAAGCCCGCGGCGGACCTCGACGCCGCCGGGGTGGCGTCGCTGCGGGACCAGGGCGTCGCGGTGACCGACGCGGGCGACCGCTGGGAGCTGGTCATCCCCCTGCACGTCGGGTTCGCCAACCCGGACCTGCTCGAGCAGGTCGGCGTCGACGAGGTGCTCGCCGGCCTCGGTGCCCAGCTCCAGTACGCCAACGACGAACAGGTCGACAACCAGCTGCGCAGCGTGCTGTTCCAGGTACCCGGGCCCGGGGTCACCGACCCGGCGACCCAGTGCGAGGACCGCGACGACCTCAGCCGCTGCTTCACCGGCGTGGTCGACCTCGCCGCCATCGACCTCGCTCGGGCGCGCGATCACGGGGTGCCCCGGTACAACGATCTGCGCGAGGCGTACGGGCTCCCTCGGGTCACCTCGTTCACCGAGCTCACGGGCGAGACCACCGACGAGTTCCCGGTCGACCCCCAGATTGACCCCGACGACCCGATCGACGACCCCGACATCCTCGACGTCATCCGAGTCGAGCCCCAGGGCGACCACCCCACCCGGGCCCTGCGCCGCAGCACGCTGGCGTCGCGGCTGCGCGCGGTGTACGGCACCGTGGACGAGGTCGAGGCCCTCGTGGGGATGCTCGCCGAGCCCCACCTGCCGGACCGCGAGCTCGGCGCGCTCCAGCACGCCATCTGGGTGCGCCAGTTCGCCGCGCTCCGCGACGGTGACCGCTACTTCCACGCGAACCGCGCCGAGCCGGGTCTGGCCACCATCCGGGCCCGGTTCGGGATCGACCACCGAGTGCGGCTCCGCGACCTGGTCGTGCGGAACACCACCCTCCCGCCGGATGCGCTCGGGCCCGACCTCTTCCTCGCGCCACCCTCCTCGGGCTGACCCGGGACGGCGCGACCCGTACCCCGCGCGGCGGCTCCGGCGCTGGTCGAGCCGAGACATCCGCCCACCAAGGGGTTCACATGCAGCGATACCCGCGCGCCCGACGTCGACCACGTCGAGCGCTCCTCGCCCTCGCGGTCGCCACCGCGATCTCCACCACCGCCATCGCCTCACCGGCCGGCGCCCAGGAATCCCGCCCCGGCGGGGGCGGACGCCCCGGCGGCAACGCCGGACTCGAGGTCCCCACGCTCGACGGGACGGGCAACAACCAACGCCGTCCCTCCCAGGGCGCGTCCGGACGGCCCTACGCTCGCGTCGCCGCCGCGGCCTACGCCGACGGGACCTCGGCCATGGCCGACGGCCCGTCACCGCGCTACGTCAGCAACCGGGTCTTCAACGACACCGGCCAGAACCTCTTCTCGGCCCGCGGGGTGAGCCAGTGGGCGTGGGCCTGGGGCCAGTTCCTCGACCACACCCTCGGCCTGGCCCAAGGGGGCACCGAGTCGGCGAACCTCGCCTTCGACGCCGCCGACCCCCTCGAGGAGTTCACGAACGACTTCGGCGCCATCGAGTTCACCCGCGACGCCGCGGCCACGGGCCGCCGCCGTCAACGCCAGCAGGTCAACACCGTCAGCTCCTACCTCGACGCCTGGAACGTCTACGGAGGATCACCGGCCCGGCTCGAATGGCTGCGGGAAGGGCCCGTGGACGGGAACCTCACGAACAACGGGCCCCACCTGCTCCTCGACGCCGACGGCAACCTGCCCCGCCGCGACGAGCGGGGTGACTCGTCCTCGGCGCCGTCGATGGACCTCATGGGTCGCCTCACCGGCACGACCGACGAGGCCACGGTCGCCGGCGACGTCCGGGCGAACGAGAACATCGGCCTGACCGCGATCCACACCCTGTTCGCCCGGGAGCACAACCGCATCGTCGACCTGCTGCCCACCACGCTCTCGGCCCAGCGGCGGTTCGACATCGCCCGCAAGGTGGTGATCGCCGAGCAGCAGTACATCACCTACCGCGAGTTCCTCCCGACCCTCGGCATCAGGCTGCCGTCGTACCGGGGGTACGACCCGGGCGTGAACGCGACGATCTCGAACGAGTTCGCGACCGTCGGGTACCGGGCGCACAGCATGATCCACGGGGAGTTCGAGGTCGGCGTCGAGGCGTCGGCGCTCGACGTGGCGACGCGCGAGGCGTTGGTCGCCCAGGGCGTCACCATCGTCCCGGCCGGCGACGAGCTCGAGCTGGCCATCCCGCTCAACGTGGCCTTCGGGAACCCGGACCTGCTCGAGACGATCGGGGTCGACGCCATGCTGGCCTCCCTCGGCGACGAGGCGCAGTACGCGAACGACGAGCAGTTCGACAACCAGCTGCGCAGTGTGATGTTCCAGGTGCCCGGGCCGGGCGTCACCGACCCGGCCACCCAGTGCAACGACCAGTCGGACCTCACCCAGTGCTTCTCGGGGGTGGTCGACCTCGGCGCCATCGACATCGCCCGGGCACGGGATCACGGCATCCCGAGCTACAACGACCTGCGGGCGGCCTACGGCCTGCCGCGCGTCACCTCGTTCACCCAGATCACCGGTGAGGCGACGGACCAGTTCCCGAACGACCCCGAGATCGACCAGGCGAACCCCATCGACGACCCGGACATCCTCGATGTCGTCGAACTGCGGGACGCGGCCGGCAACGTCCTCCCGCCGGACAGCGACGCCGCCGAGGGCGAGGCCGTCCGGGCCGTGCGCCGCACCACACTGGCCGCCCGGCTCCGGGCGATCTACGGGTCGGTCGACGAGATCGACGCCTTCGTCGGGATGGTGGCCGAGCGCCACCTCCCGGGCAGCGAGTTCGGCGCCCTGCAGGCCGCCATCTGGAAGCGGCAGTTCACCGCCCTGCGCGACGGCGACCGGTTCTTCTACGGCAACGACGCCGGCCTCCGGACCATCCGGGACCGCTACGGCATCGACTACCGCACCACATTGAGCGAGCTGATCGTCGCGAACACCGACGTGGCGCCGGGCGACCTCCCCGCCGACGTGTTCCGAGTCTGATCGACCGGGCCCGAGGCCTCGGCGACCGGTCAGGTCGCCGGGGCCTCGTGGTCCAGCAGCCAGCGCTTCACGTCGAGGCCCCAGCGGAAGCCGCCGAGGCCCCCGCCGGTGCGCACGACCCGGTGGCACGGTACGAAGAGGGCGGCGGCGTTGCGGGCGCAGGCCGAGGCCGCAGCCCGTACCGCGTCGGGACGACCGGCCTTGGCCGCGAGCTCCGTGTACGTGACGGGCGCCCCGGCGGGGACGTCACGCAGGACCGCCCACGCCTCGGTGAGGAACGGCCCTGAACGCTGCCGGACCGTGATCGCGTCCACGGCACCGAGGTCGCCGTCGAGGTAGGCGACCACGGCGTCGGTCACGACGCCGAGCCTGCCGGCGGACTCGACGGCCGTCGGTCGCAGGTCGGGGGCGATGAGGGCGACCAGGACGGCCGGGTCCTCGGTCCACCCCGAGGCGAGGACGGTGTCGCCGTCGGCGACGACGGTGAACGGCCCGGCCGGGGTCGGCAGGGTGGCGCAGCGGATCATCGGCGGTTCCTTTCGCAGGGGGTACGGGGTTCGGTCGGGCGGGTCGGCTCGGTGGCCGCCCACAGGTGCAGGACGGCGTACGACCGCCACGGGCGCCAGCGGGCCGCATGGGCGGCGGCGTCCGCGGAGGAGCCGGTCAGGCCCACGGCGGCGAGGCCGTGGCGGACGCCGAGATCGGAGGGAAGGAACGCGTCGGGGTCGGCGAGCGCCCGCATGGCCACGTAGTCGACGGTCCACGGCCCGATCCCGGGCAGGGCGAGGAGTGCGGCGCGCGCCTCCTCCCGGTCGGCCGCCGGGTCGAGCACGAGACCCTCGTCGAGCGCGGCGGCGAGCGTCCGGATCGCCTGCTTGCGCGCGGCGGGCATCCCCAGCGAGGTGAGCGGGTCCTCGGCCAGTGCACCCGCCTGGGGGAACAGGTGGGAGAGTCCGGCCGAGGGCTCGGGCAGCGCCACGCCGGTGGCGGCGACCAGGCGGCCCGCCAGGGTGCGGGCACCGGCCACGCTCACCTGCTGGCCGAGCACCGCCCGCACCGCGAGCTCGGCGCCGTCGACCGTCCCGGGCACGCGGCGACCGGGCGCTCGGGCCACGACCGGTGCGAGGTGGGGGTCGGCGGCGAGGACCTCCGAGACCGCGACCGGGTCGGCGTCGAGGTCGAGGAGACGGCGGGCGCGCTCGACCGCGGCCCCGAGGTCACGGAGGTCGCCGAGGCGCAGCGTCGCCACCACGTGGTGGCCACCGGCGTCGGTGCCGTCGGGGAAGCGCACCTCGACCACCCCCGGTGCCCGAGGGAGGTCGAGGGTCCGGCGGTACGTGCCCTCGTCGGTCAGCTCCTCCACGCCGGGCACCGCCCGGGCCCCGAGGAAGCCGAGGAGCGCGCGACCGGCCAGTGGCGCCCGGTAGGGCAGCCGGACCGTGATCGACCCCGGCGTGGCCTCGAGCCGGTCCCGCCGGCGGGCGCGCAGCGCGCTCGGCGTCAGGGCGAACACGCTCCGCACGGTGTCGTTGAACTGCCGGATGCTGGCGAAACCCGCGGCGAAGGCGACCTGGGAGAGGGGCAGGTCGGTGGTCTCGATGAGCAGGCGGGCCGCGTTGGCCCGCTGGGCCCTCGCGAGGGCGAGCGGGCCGGTGCCCACCTCGGCCACGAGCAGGCGGTGGAGGTGGCGCTCGCTGTAGTGCAGTCGGCGGGCGAGGCCGCCGACGCCTTCCCGGTCCACGACGCCGTCGGCGATCAGGCGCATGGCCCGACCGACGAGGTCGGCGCGGGCGTTCCACTCGGGCGAGCCCGGGGTGGCGTCGGGTCGACAGCGCAGGCAGGCGCGCAGGCCGGCGGCCTGCGCGGAGGCCGCCGTGGGGTGGAACGTCACGTTGCCGGCCTTCGGGGTGACCGCCGGGCAGCTCGGCCGGCAGTAGATCCCGGTGGAGCGCACGCCGGTGTAGAACCAGCCGTCGAAGCGGGCGTCACGGCTCTGCACCGCCCGGTAGCACCGCTCGAAGTCCTCGATCACGACGTCATCGTCGCACGGACGACGTCGTCCCACTGGCGGGAATCGGACGGCCAGGTTTTGCCACGCTCCGTGACGCTACGGACTCACGCAACCCGGTCATAGTCACCACGAAGAGTGAGATCTCGCTTGCCGCGGCCTTTTCGGTCACTTATGGTGAGAACTTGAGAGGAAAGGCGGGAGAGATGACCACACTACGTAGCGAATCGATGCCTGTGGCCCGTCCGGCCGTGCTCGACCTGCGGGACGGGCAGGTCGAGCGGCAGCTGCGGGGCGGGCCCACGGCGCCACCCGTGCGGGTGTCCGTCGTCGTGCCGACGCTCAACGAGGCCGCGAACGTCGGGCAGGTCCTGCCCGCGATCCCGGCCTGGGTCGACGAGGTCCTGCTCGTCGACGGCGGCTCCACCGACGGGACGGTGGCTGCGGCCCTGGACGCCCGCCCGGACATCCGGGTCGTCACCGAACCCCGTCCGGGCAAGGGCGCGGCGCTCCGGCGCGGCTGGCAGGAGGCGACCGGCGACATCATCGTGACCATCGACGCCGACGGGTCGACCGACCCCGGCGAGATCCCGGCCTTCGTCGGCCTGCTGCTCGCGGGGGCCGACCTGGTGAAGGGATCCCGCTTCCTCCACGGCGGCGGCACCGACGACATGGGCCCGCTGCGGCGGTCGGGGAACTGGGCGCTCACCCGCGTGGTGCGGGTGCTCTACGGCGGTCGGTACAGCGACCTCTGCTACGGCTACAACGCGTTCTGGCGCCACGTCACCCCCTACTTCGAGGGCGAGGCCGACGGCTTCGAGATCGAGACGTTCATCAACGTCCGCTCGCTGCGCCACGGGCTCCGGGTCGCCGAGGTGCCGTCGTTCGAACGGTGCCGGATCCACGGCCAGAGCAACCTGCGGACCTTCGCTGACGGCTGGCGGGTGCTCAAGACCATCGTGCGCGAGCAGGACCGCGTGCGAGCCAGGGCCGTCTGGTTGGGCGGCGCCACGGTGACGACGGCGGCGTTGACCACGATCGGTGTCACCGCGGGGGTGCTCGGATGACCCCCACCTGCGCCGTCGTCATCTGCGCCCACACCGACGAACGGCGGCCACAGATCGTGCGCGCCGTGGACAGCGTCCGGGCCCAGTCGCCGGCCCCCGACGAGGTGATCCTCGTGAGCGACCACAACGAGGGGCTCGCCACCTGGGCACGGGACCGGTTCCCGGGCCTCGCGGTGGTGACCAACCCGAACCAGCGGGGCGAGTCCGGCGCACGCAACGCCGGGGTGGCGGCGACGGACGCCGACGTCATCGTGTTCCTCGACGACGACGCCGCGGCCGAGCCCGGCTGGCTCGGCCACCTGCTCGCCCACTACCGCGATCCCGACGTCCTCGGCGTCGGCGGGGCCGCGGCCCCCGACTGGCAGTCGGCCCGACCGACCTGGCTCCCCCGCGAGTTCGACTGGGTGGTCGGCTGCACGTACCGGGGGCTCCCCGAGCAGGCAGCCGACGTCCGCAACCTCATGGGCTGCAACATGTCGTTCCGCCGGACCGTCATCGAGCAGGCCGGCGGCTTCTACGAGGGCCTCGGACGGACCGGTGCCAACGCGCTCGGCTGCTCGGAGACCGAGTTCTGCATCCGGGCCCGCCAGCGCCTGGGCGGTCGCCTGGTCTTCGAGCCGCAGGCCCGGATCTCGCACCAGGTGTCCGTCGAGCGGACCACGTGGCGGTACTTCGCCAAGCGCTGCCGCGCCGAGGGTCGCTCGAAGGCCCACGTGGCTCGCCGGACGACCCCGTCGAGCGCCCTGGCCTCCGAACGCTCCTACGTGGCCCAGGTCCTCTCGCAGGGCGTCACGCGCCGGATCGGGCGGCTCGGGCGAGAGCGCGGCGCCGTCCTGCGGATCGCCACGATCGTCGCGGGCACCACCCTCACGGCCTCGAGCTTCGCGCTCGCCGTCGCCCGCGGGGCCCGCGCGACGTGAACGGCCGCTTCGAGCCTGCCCGGGTCGCGGTCCTCGACGTGGCCGACCCGATCCCGCCGTTGCCGGCCCGCGGGGCCGACGGCCGCTGGTACCGGCGCGTGGTCGCGCTCGTGCGCATCGACGGCGCCCCGATCGGCGTCGCCGACCTGGACATCGGCACGGGCCTCGGGCCGGTGGGGGTCGCCGACGCCGTCTGGTCGGCGCTGCGACCGGAGATCCGGGCCCACCAGGGCGACCCCGCGCTCACCGCCCTGCCGGTCTCGGGCTTCGGGCGGCCGCAGCGGGTGCGGCCCGCCGACCGGAGCGCCACCGTCGTCATCGCCACCCGGGACCGGCCGAACGAGCTGGCCCGCTGCCTCACCTCCCT
>CAZYPY010000010.1:18069-51437 GCA_964649545.1 uncultured Microthrixaceae bacterium
TCGTCATCGCCACCCGGGACCGGCCGAACGAGCTGGCCCGCTGCCTCACCTCCCTGCTCGACCTCGACCACGACCGCTTCGACGTGGTGGTGGTGGACAACGCACCCTCCGACGACCGCGCCCGCGACCTGGTCGCGCGGTTCGGCACCGGTCGGGCCGACGTCCGCTACGTGCGCGAGCCCCGCCCCGGGCTCGCCCGCGCCCACAACGCCGCCCGTCCCTTCGTCACCGGTGAGGTCGTGGCCATCACCGACGACGACGTGGTGGTCGATCGAACCTGGCTCCGCCGCCTGACCGAGGCGTTCGACGCGGCCCCGTCGGTCGGCGCGGTGACGGGCATGATCTTCCCCGCCGAGCTCGAGACCGAGGCCCAGGCGTGGACCGACGTGCACGCCGCCTACAACAAGGGGTACGAGCGCCGGGTGGTCGGCCTCGAGGACGATCCCTCGTCGCTGCTCCCCTGGGCCACGGGCACGATCGGATCCGGCGCGAACATGGCGTTCGCCGTCACCGCGCTCGACGACATCGGATGGTTCGACGACGCGCTCGGCGCCGGCACCCCCGCCCGGGGCGGTGACGACCTGGCCGCCTTCCACGACGTGCTGGTCCACGGCCACCAGATCGTCTACGAGCCGTCGGCGGTCATCTTCCACCACCACCACCGCGACGCCCGGGTGGTGCGCGACCTGGCCTTCTCCTACGGCGTCGCCCTCGGCGCCCACCTCACGAGGGCGCTGCTCGACCACCCTGCGTCCGTCGTCGACCTCTTGCCGAGGCTGCCCGCCGGCCTCCGTCACGGCGCCGCCGTGACGCGCCGCCCGGGTGCCACGCCGGTGGCGGGCCTGGACGGCGTCACCTGGCGCCAGCGCGCCGGCGTGCTCGCCGGGCCCTGGTCCTACGCCCGCAGCCGGCGGTGGGCCCGCAGCGCCGGAGTGGCGGCGTGAGCCGCCGCGGCCCGGCGCCCACCCCGCGGCCGATCCCGATCCTGCTGTACCACGCCGTCGCGGAGGACGTGGACGGCCCCTCCGCGCCGTGGGTGATCTCGCCCGCCGAGTTCGCCGACCACGTCGCCGCCGTGGCCGACAGCGGGGCGCGACCGATCACGGTGGCCGCGCTGGCCGAGATGCTCGAGACCGGCGCAGAGGTGCCCGCGAACACGGTGGTCCTCACGTTCGACGACGGCTTCGCCGACATGGCCACGGGTGCCCTGCCCGTCCTCGCGGCCCATCAGTGGCCCGCCACCCTGTTCGTCACCACCGGCGCGATCGGCGCCACCGCGAGCTGGATGCCCGGCGACCGCCGCCCCATGCTGTCCTGGTCCGCGCTGGCCGAGCTCACCTCGCAGGGCATCGAGATCGGCGCCCACACCGTGCACCACCCCCAGCTCGACACCGTCCCGCGCGAGGACGCGCGATCGGAGATCGTGCGGTCCAAGGTCGAGCTCGAGCAGCGCCTCGGGCGCCGCGTGGTCAGCTTCGCCTACCCCCACGGCTACCACGACCGTCACGTGCGGCAGCTCACCGTCGACGCCGGCTTCACGTCGGCGAGCGCGGTGAAGCACGCCTTCAGCTCCGACCTCGACGACCGGTACGCCCTCGCCCGGGTGATGGTCCGTCGTGGCGACGACGCCGGGACGGTGGCGGGCTGGGCTCGAGGGGAGGGCCTCCCGACCTCGACGGGACGCGGCCCCGCGCTGGCATCGACGGTGTGGCGACAGGTCCGTCGGGCCCGCGCCATGGCGAACGGAGCCGCGGCATGACCCTCGTCGACCGTGTACGCCCCGTTGCGCTCCACGCCCCGACTCCGCCTCCCCTTACGCCGGCCATCGTCCGTACGGTCACCCCGGCGCCCCGGGCGGCGTGGTCGCACCTCGTCGACGCCGACCCGACGTCGATGGCCGACCACACGCCGGCGTGGACCGACGCGATCACCGCGACCGGGCCGTACCGCGACGCCAGCCGGCTCTACGAGCTGTCCGACGGGCGCCGCTTCGTGCTCCCGCTCGTGCAGCGCACCGGACCGGCCCGCGTGGCCGGCGTGTCGGCCTCGTTCCCGGAGGGCTGGGGCTTCGGTGGGCTCGTCGGCCCGGACAAGGACGCCGAGGCGGTGCGGCTGGTCCTCGAGGACCTGGCCGAGCGCAGGGACATCCACACCCGCATCCGTCCCGACCCTCTCGACGAGGCCATCTGGGCGGCGGGAGCACCGGCCGACGTCGTCACGACCGCGAAGCGCGCGCACGTGCTCGATCTGCGCCCGGGCGTGGAGGCCCTGCGGGCGGGCCTCCACCCGAGCGCGCGGCGGGCACTCCGGAAGGCCGAGCGGTCCGACGTCCGAATCGTCGGCGGCACCGGGACCGACCAGCTCGAGACGTACTACCGCTTGTACGAGCGGAGCCTCGCCCGGTGGGCGGAATCCAGCCACGAACCCGTCTGGCTCGCACGCTGGCGGGGCCGTCGCCGCGACCCGATCGCCAAGCTGCGGGCCATGGCCGACCACCTCGGCGACCGCTTCCGGCTCTACGTGGCCTACGTCGAGGGACGACCCGCGGCGGGCCAGATCGTGCTGTTCGGCAACACCGCCCACGACACGAGGGGCGCCATGGACAAGGACCTGGCCAACCCCGTGCGCGCCAACCAGCTGCTCCAGTGGCGGGCCATCGTCGACGCGACCGAGGCCGGGTGCACGACCCTGCACCTCGGCGAGAGCGGCACCTCGACCACCCTCGCCCGCTACAAGGAGCACTACGGCGCCCGATCCGTCCCGTACCACGACTACCGGGTGGAGCGACTGCCCGTGACCGCCGCCGACCGCGCCGCTCGCCGCGTGGTGAAGCGAGCGATCGGCTTCCGGGAGGGCTGAGGTCGTCGTGGCCGTGCGCTCCCGACGACGCCGCCGCCTCGGCGGCGCACTCGCCACCGGTGCGCTCGCCGTCGTGGCGGTGGTCGCCACGGCGCTGGCGAGCGGCCACCTGCTCGCGGATCCCGCGGCACCAGCCTCGGCGCGCGTCCTCGACGGCCGGCGTCACCCGGTGCCCGACGAGTGGCGACTGGTGCTCCGCGACGAGTTCGACGGCGACCGGCTCGCCACGCGTCGCTGGAACGACTGCCACTGGTGGGCGGTGGACGGCGGCTGCACGATCAAGACCAACAACGAGCTCCAGTGGTACCGGCCGGGGAACGTGAGCGTCGCCAACGGCCGCCTGCGTCTCCAGGCGCGCGATGAGCCCATCGAGGTGCCCGACGGCCGGAGCTTCCCGTACACGTCGGGCATGGTGACGACCGGTCCCGCCTACGCCCTCGAGGGACGCCCCGTGAAGCGGGCCTTCACCTACGGCTACGTCGAGGCCCGCCTGCGCGTCCCCTCGGACACCGGGCTGTGGCCCGCGTTCTGGATGCTCCCAGCGGACGAGGAGTCCGAGCCCGAGATCGACATCCTCGAGACGATCGACGACCGCACGACCGCGGCCCGGTTCCACTTCCACTACCAGGACGGTGCCGACGAGCGGTCGTTGGGCCACACCTTCCGCGGGCCCGACCTCGCCGCGGGCTGGCACCGCGTCGCCGTCGACTGGCGGCCGGGCCGGGTCACCTGGATCGTCGACGGCCGGGCGCGCTGGGAGGTGACGGGCGAGGCGGTCCCGGACGAGCCCATGTACCTCGTGCTCAACCTGGCGGTGGGGGGCGACTACCCCGACCCGCCCGACGAGACGACCACCTTCCCGGCCACCTTCAAGGTCGACTGGGTCCGCGTCTGGCAGCGCCGGTAGGACGATGGGCACCCCGCCGACGACCATCGAGGCCGCACCCCCCCGGGTGACCAGCCGGATCGGACGACCGGTCTCGAGCCGGCTCCGGGAACAGGCACGGACGCCGCTCGTGCGGGCCGGGCTCAACCTGGTCGCCAGCGCGGGCGTCACCTCGGTCCTCGGACTGGCCTTCTGGTCGCTCGCCGCCCGCCGGTACAGCCCCGTCGCCCTGGGCGCGACCGCAGGCCTCCTCGCCGCCATGGAGATCATCGCGGCGGTCTCGAACCTCGGACTGCGCAGCGCCCTCACCCGCTTCGTGCCGAGCCTCGGTGGACAGGCCCGACGGGTCGTGGCGATCTCGTATGCATCGAGCGGGGCGCTCGCGCTGGTGTGCGCCCTCGGGTTCGTCGCCGTGCACGGACGCCTGTTCCCCGAGCTGACCCTGCTCGACGAGCCCTCGGGGGCGACGTTCTTCACCGTGTCCACGGCCCTCTGGGTGCTGTTCAGCCTCCAGGACAGCGTGCTGGTCGGCCTCCGGCGCTCCGCCTGGCTGCCCGTCGAGAACGCCCTCTTCGCGCTGGTCAAGCTGGCCCTGCTCGTCGTCCTCGTCACGCCGATGCCCGAGTGGGGCATCTACGTGGCGTGGACCGCGCCCCTCGCGCTCTTCGTCCTCGTCGTCAACGTCTTCATCTTCCGGTGGCTCGACCGGGGCACCGGCGGCGAGGAGCGGCTCGGCGTCAAAGAGCTCGTGCGCTTCTCCGCGGGGGACTACGCGGCGTCGACCATCTGGCTGGCCACCATCGACGGCCTCCCCCTGCTCGTCCTCGCCCTGGCCGGCGCCGCGGCGAGCGCTGGGTACCACCTGGCCTGGACCGTCGCCTACACGCTCTTCCTCGTGCCGAGCGCGGTCGGCTCCGCCCTGCTCGCCGAGGCGGCCCACGACGGACCCCGCCTGGACGCCAACGCGCGTCGGGCCCTCGGCCTGTCGCTCGGGCTCGTCGTCCCCGGCGCACTCGTCATCGCCGTCGTCTCGCCCCTGCTGCTGTCGGTGTTCGGCGGGACCTACGCCGACGAGGCCGGCGTGCTGCTGCGCCTCATGGCGCTGTCCGCGATCCCCTACGCGGTCAACAACCTCCACGTGAGCCTGGCCAGGGCGCGCCGGCAGGTGGCCTCGGTGGTCCGGTTCTACGCGGTCTTCTGCGGGGCGCTGCTCGCGCTCAGCGCGCTCCTCATCCCGCATCTCGGCGCCTCCGCCCCCGGGATCGTGTGGCTCGGGGTGCAGACCGCACTCGCGGCCTGGGTGCTGCTGGTGCCCCGCCGGGATCTCTGGATCCGGAGCCTGCCCACGCCGGTGATCCGGGCGGCGGCCAGGCCGCTCACCCGATGGCGGGAGACCCGGCGGCGCCGGGACGCCACGGCCCTGTTGGACGAGGTCGTGCCCCGCGTGTGCCCGGACGCCGAGCGGTGGCGCCTCCTGCACGCCACGTCGGACCTGGTCATCGGCCGGATCGAGGCGTCGAGCCGTCCGTCCGAGGTGCTCAAGCTCCCGCTGACCCACCGCGGCGAGCTGGGCCGGCGTCGTGAGATGGCGACGCTCGCGTCGCTGCACGCGGACCGGCGCACCGAGGCCTGGGCGGTCGCCGCGCCCTGCGTGCGGGCGCACGGCACCGCCGGCGACCGGGTCTGGTCCCGTGAGTCGTACCTCCCCGAGCGATCCGGGGCCGAGGCCATCGCCGACGGCCTGCGGCCCGACGAGCTACTGCTCGGCGGCGCGGCGCTGGTGTCCGGGCTCCACCGGGCGACCGGCGCGCCCGGCACCGTGGACGACGACCGCTTCCGCACCTGGGTGCTCGAGCCGGCGGGTGCGGTCGTCGCCGCGTGCCCGGAGGCCGAGGCGGGTGTGGCGTCGTTGGTCGAGACCCTTCGACCCGTGCTCGCCGGCCGGACGGTCACGGTCACGAGGACCCACGGTGACCTCTCACCTGCGAACCTGCGGGTCGGCGCCGACGGCACGGTCACCGGGCTCGTCGACTGGGAGGCCGCCACCCCCGAGGGACTGCCGGAGGTCGACCTCGTCGGCCTCGTCGCGGCGACCCGCTCCCTGGTCGACACGAGGGAGTTCGGTGAGGTGATCCGGGATCTGATGCGACGACCCTGGAACGAGGAGGAGGTGGCCGTCGTCGCTGCGGGGCCGAACCGTCACCTCCCGCGCGCGGCGGTGGTCCTGGTGGCCTGGCTCCACCACGTCGCCACGAACCTCACCAAGTCCGACGCCTACGCCGGCAACCGCGTCTGGGTCGTGCGCAACGTGATCACGGTGGCCGAGGCCCTGGCCGAGCCGACCCGTGACCGGCCGACGCCGACCGCATCGGTCCCGGCGGCCGCGGCCGAAGTGGCCCCTCCGGTCGCCGTGACCGCACCGTCCGCACCCGAGGTCCCGCGGGGCCACACCGGCGCGGCATCCCCCCCGGTCACGCCGGCACCGGCGCACGCGGCGCGACCGCGACCGACGAGCGACGCCGCGAGCGCACGGTTGAGGCACCGGGTCCCACCTTGGACCACCCTCGCCCCGTGGGCCGTGCCCCCGGTCGCGGTGCTCACCTGGTTCGCGGCGGTCGGCCGGGTCGACCCCCGTGCCCTGAGCGACGTCGGCCTCGTCTCCGCCGTCCACCCGATCGGCTTCCTGGCCCTCATCGCGCTGGCGCTCGGCTTCGCCACCACCCTGCGGCGGCGCCCCTTCCGGGAGGGTTGCGCCGCGGCCCACGTCGGGGCGTTGGTGACCATCCTGTTCGCCACCCCGGCCCTCGCCTACCCGACCGTGCGCTATGCGTGGTCGTGGAAGCACATGGGGATCATCGACTACATCGGGCGCCACGGTGGGGTCGACCCGAACATCGACGTCCTGCCGATCTACCACAACTGGCCCGGCTTCTTCGCCGCCCACGACGTGCTGCGCGCCTGGCTGGGGGCCGAGTCGGTGGTCACGGTCGCACGGTGGTGGCCGTTCGTCGTCACCCTCGCGACCGTCGGCGCCGTCTGCCTGCTCGCCGCGACCTTCACGACGGACCGCCGGGTGGTCTGGTTGACGGCGTGGCTGTTCGTGCTGGGCGACTGGGTCGGCCAGGAGTACTTCTCCCCGCAGTCGCTCGCCTACCTCCTGTACATCGTGGCGATCGCCCTCGCCCTCCGCGTCAGCCGGGCGCGAGGAGCGGTCGTCACCTCGGCCCGCCAGGCGCCGGCCGCGCTGGCGGCGCTGGCGGCGCTGCTCGTCCTGGTCGGCGCGATCGCGATCAGCCACCAGATCACCCCGGCGATGCTGTGCGCGGCGCTCCTGGGCCTCACGATCACCCGACGGGCCCGACTGCTCGGCGTCAGCCTGGTCGCACTGGTCCTCACCGTGCTGTGGGCGATGTGGGGCGCCGCCGACTTCGTCGCGGCCAACGTCAAGATGATCATCGAGGGCTTCGGCTCACCCATGGCCAACGCCGAGGGCAACCTGGTCGACACGTCGGCGATCAGCGACGGGCAGGCCCTCGTCGCGTCCGCCGGCCGCCTCGTGGTCGTGGGCCTCGCCGTGCTCGCGCTCTGCGGCGTGGTCCGGACCTGGCGGCGCGACCGGGCCGCCTGCCTGACCCTCTGCGTCGTCGGCGCCGCACCCCTGGCCATCCTGGCGAGCAACGAGTTCGGGGGTGAGATCCTGTTCCGCGTCTACCTCTTCGCGCTGCCGGTGGCCGCCTGGTTCGGGGCACAGGCGCTCCTCGCACCCGCGGACACCCGGCGACGCCCTGCGGTGCTGCTCCCGATGGTCGTGAGCGTGGCCCTCCTCGCCGGCTTCCTCCTCGCCCACTTCGGCAAGGACGGCCACTACGCCTTCACCCGGGCGGAGCAGGCCGCGGCCACGTGGCTCTACGAGCACGCCCCAGACGACTCCTTGCTGGTCGAGGGCTCGTCGAACTACCCCGTGCAGCTGCTCGACTACGAGCACTTCCGCTACGTACCCCTCGACAGCGAGGATCTCCCGGCCCGGCGGGAGATGGCCGCCGACCCGGTCGGCGTGCTGACCCGGTGGATGTCCGACGACCGGGACGCCGCGGCCTACCTCCTCATCACCCGCAGCCAACGACGGGAGGCCGAGGTCATGGGCCATCGACCGTCGGGCTTCCTCGAAGGCCTGCAGTCCGCCCTCCTCGCGTCCGATCGGTTCACCGTGGCCTACCGGAACGAGGACGCGATCGTCTTCACCCTGCGGGACCGCGACCGATGACCCGCCGCACCGCGCTCTCGGCGCTCACCGCCGCCGCCGTCGTCGTGACGCTGCCCATCACGCCCGGGATCCTGCGGGTCCCCGTGGTCCTCGCCTTCGTCCTTGTCGCCCCGGGCCTGGCCTGGACGTCACGGCTCCCCCTCCACGACCTGGTCGAGGAGGCCACCGCCGCCGTCGCGTTGAGCCTCGCCCTGACCGCCGTCGTCGCCACCGCGCTGCTGGTCGTCGGGCTCGGCGGGTTGTTCCCGGCCGTGCTCCTGCTCGGCGCCATCACGATCGCCGGCGCCTTCTCCGGGCCGCCCGAGGGCGTCGGATGATCACCGGTCTGCTCGTCGTCGGGCTGCTCGCCCTGCGCGAGGCACTGCGACTGGGTCCCGGACGGGGGCGAGCGGTGCCCTTGGTCGATCGGCTCCTCGCCCCTGCGTCCATCGGCCTGGTGGTGGTCCTCGCGGCACGGGCCGTCGAGCTGGCGGCACGCGGTGCGTGACCGGGTCGACCGCCGGTACGCGCTGCTGGTCGGCGTGCTCCTGGCCACGGCATCGGTGATCGCCGACCTCGCGGTGAGCGGCATCCTCACCTGAGCCGCGGCGCGGCACGCACCGCGGCGGGGCGTTCAGGCGGGGGCGAGCACCAACGAGGCCCGCAGGCCGTGCCTGCGGAGGACCACCCGTCGGCCCCGGCCGCCGGCGACCGTCCACCCCTCACGGAGCAGGACGGCCAGCACCTCGGCCAGCAGGTCCTCGGCCCGGTCGGCGTCCACCTCCACCAGCACGGCCCGGTCGCCCGGCACGGGTCCGGCGACCCGCACCGTCGTCGGCGCGGGGGTCGACCACGCCGGCACGGTCGACTCGAACACGACGTCGAGGTCGAGGTCGCGAGCGGCGGCGCCGACGGCCCGCTCGAGCACGTCCTCGTTGAAGCCGCGGCCGCGGATCGCGACGACCTCGGCCACCGGCAACGGAACCACCGCACGACGCGCCCCGCGCCACCGCCAGGCCACGGCGACCGCCAGCACCAGGACCACCGAGAGGAGGCCGAGGACGGTCACCGCCGACACGACCCGCCCGCCTGCGGAGGGCGACGCCTCGGAGGCGTCGCGGTCGGGATCGGGATGCGGGGGCACCCGGCCCGATGGGGGCCGACGAGGCTCACCCTCAGCCGTCGGCAGGGCACGCCGCCGATCAAGCCGGGCGCGCTCAGCGCAGGTCGCGTCGGTCCAGGCGCCAGCAGCCCAGGGCCACGATCACGGCCGTGACCACGAGGGGCAGGAGCGTGGCCTGGAGGGTGAAGCCGTTGCTCAACGGGTCGCCGCCGGCGTACCAGTGCCACGGCGAGACGAAACGGATCCGCTCCACGACGGTCACGAGGTCGCCGAATCCGTTCACCAGGAACGTGACCACCGCCACCGCGCTGGCCGCCGCGAGGGCCTGGCCCTTGTGGCCGGTCCACGCGCCGATCGCGAACCCGGCCGCGGTGAACACCAGTGCCAGCAGCAGGCTCTCCACGCACGCGGCGAGCAGATGGGTCAGCGGCAGGCCCTCGTCGAGCCCGACGAGCGGGTTCGTGACCGCGAGGGCCACGAAGCCCGAGAGGGTCAGCACGGTGACCAGCACGCACACCGCGAACCAGCGGCCGAGCGCGACCTCGAGCCGGGTCACGGGTTGGACGAGCAGGTACTCGAGGCGCCCGTCCTGCTCGGCGCCGGCGATGGCGTTCGCGGCGAGGCCGAGGCCGTAGATGAGCAGCAGCAGCGCGAAGAACATCGCGAACAACTGGCTCTGGAGGTACCCGACCGGGCTGGTGATCGACAGGTCCTCGGTGATGCCCATCAGCACGCGCAGGCTCTCGGGCATCTCGTTCATCATCTGGTCGAACTCGGACTGGTCCTTCACGCTCGGGTAGAAGACGACGTTCACCTCGAGGAAGGCCACGAAGCCGACGCACCACCACAGGAGGGCCCGCCGCCGGTCGGCGAGCAGACGGGTCGCCACGGTGAGGGCCCGGCGGCCGCTCACGACGAGGCTCCGGACGGGTCGGGGCGCGCGTCGGGCCCGCCCTCGGGCGGATCCGGACGGTACCGGGCGAGGAACACCGCCTCGAGGTCGGGCTCGTGGCTGGTGATGCGCTGGGTCCGCAGCTCGGCGGCCCGCGCCAACGCCGGGTGGACCTCACCGTCGACCACCAACCGGACGATCGAACCATCGATCACGACCCCCGTGACGCCCGGCACCGCGGCGAACGCGTCGGGAGGCGGCGGCTCGGGCAGCTCGAGGACGAGGTGCTGGCGCCCTTCGCGGAGGAGCTCGGCCACCGAACGGACGTCGAGCAGGCGCCCGTCACCGATGAGCCCCACCCGGTCGGCCATCTCCTGCACCTCGGCGAGGACGTGCGAGCTGAGGAACACGGTCGTGCCGGCGTCGTTGCGCTCGCGCACGAGGTCGTGGAACTCCTCCTGCATGATCGGATCGAGGCCCGACGTCGGCTCGTCGAGCACGAGCAGCTCGGGGTCGTGCGCGAACGCGACGACGATCCCCACCTTGCGCCGGTTCCCGGTGCTGAGCTCGTCGATGCGCCGGTCGGGGTCGAGGTCGAACCGCGCACAGAGCTGGTCGACCGCGGTCGAGCGATCCTCCCCCCGCAGCCGGCCGACGTAGGCGAACAGGTCGCGACCCGTGAGGCGTGGATCGAAGTGCAGGTCGGCGGGCAGGACGCCGACCCGGCGGCGGATCTCGGGGTCGCGGCCCGACCCACCGAGCACGCGCGCGACCCCGGAGGTGGGGCGGAGCGCGTCGAGCAGCAGGCGGGTCGTGGTCGTCTTGCCGGCACCGTTCGGCCCGAGGAACCCGAAGATCTCGCCGCCGTCGACGGCCAGGTCCAGGTCGGCGACCGCGGTGAGCGTGCCGAACCGCTTGGTCAGCGCCTCCGTCTCGATGACCGCCATGGCCCGACGCTACGCGAGCGACCGACCGCCTGCCGGCGGTGACGTCACCCCATCCGTCGGGCCTGCTCGAGGAGCTCGGCCCGGTCGTCGGGGTGGGCGATCTCGGCGAGGGCGATCGCCCGCTCCCGCACCGTGCGGCCCCGCAGCGACGCCGCGCCGTACTCCGTGACCACGATGTCCAGCTGGTGTCGGGGGGTGGTGACGATGGTCCCGGCGGGGAGCCCGGCCACGATCCGGGACACCGGCTGGCCGTTCACGTTCGCCTGCGAGGGCAGGCAGATGAGGCTGCGGTCCTCGAGCTCGAGGCCCGCGACCGAGACGAAGTCCTCGTGGCCGCCGATGCCGGAGAACTGGCGACTGCCGAGGGTGTCGGCCACGGCCTGGCCCCACAGGTCCACCATGAGGGCGCCGTTGATGGTGACCATCTTGTGGTTGCGGGCGATGACCTCGGGCGAGTTCACGACGTCCACGGGCAGGAAGCGCACCTCCTCGTTGCCGTCGAGCCACTCGTAGAGGTCCGTGGTGCCGGCTGCGAACGTGGAGATCGACATCCCGTCGAACTGGCCCTTCCGGGCGTTGGTGACCTTGCCCGCCTTGTGCAGCTCCATGAGGCCGGTGGTGAACATCTCGGAGTGCACGCCGTAGTCACCGCCGTTGTCGTTCGCGAGGAGGCGGGCGATGGTCGAGGGGATGCCGCCGATGCCGGTCTGCAGCGTGCACCCGTCGGTGATGAAGGGCCGCACGTGACGGGCGATCTCCTCGTCCACGTCGGTGGGCACCGCGTCGGGAAGCACGAACATGGGGCGGTCGCCGGCGATGACGAGGTCGGCGTCGTCGTAGTGGAGGCGGTGGGGGTGGTCTGGCATGAGGCCGAAGGTCCGTGGCGCGTCGGCCACGACCTCCGCGATCACCACCCGGTCGGGGTCGGCGATGGCCCGGTTCAGCTCGGCGATCGACGCGCCGGCGTGCACCGAGAGGCTCATCCAGCCGTCCTCGTCCGGGGCGGAGACGGCGGTCGCGAGCACCCGGGGGGCGAGGCGCTCGATGATGGGGGTGAACCGCCGGAAGTCCGAGGGCACGAATTGGATGTCGGCGCCCGAGTCGAGCAGGAACCGCTCAGCCGGGCCGTAGAAGCCGCTGAGGAGGCGGACACCGGGGCGCGTGAACAGTTCGTACAGGTCCACGAGCAGGGCCCCGAAGACGACGAGGTCGTCGAAGCGCTCGCGCTTGCCGAGGGCATGGAGGAGGCCCATGGGCTGACCGGGGCCGAGCGGCACCCCCAGGCGGTCGGTGTCGCGGACGAGCTCGGCGCCCTCCTCGGGCGTGTGCAGGGTGAAAGCCATGGGCAGAGTGTGACCGACGGGCGCGGCACCGCCCAGGGTCGGAGGTCCACTTGCCGCCGGTCAGGTCGGCGCCGGCGCCTGCCGATGCCCTCTCCGTGCCCGTCCACCCGTCCGCACCTCGACGCCGGTCCCCGCTCGCCGGCACGATCGCGGTCGTCGTGGTCGCCCTGCTCGAGGTGGCCGTCTCGGTCACCACCAGCCCGCACGTCGCCGCGGACCCGGCCGTCGCCGCTCGCGCGGGTGCCGCCGCTCGCGCGGGTGCCGCCCCGACTGCAGCGGCCCCGACGAGCCTGTGGGTCGACCCCGTGAACGGGCGCGACCGCCGCACGGGCGCCGACCGGGCCCACGCACTGCGCACCCTCGGCGCCGCCTGGGCCCGGGTCCCCGCCGAGCCGACGGGCGCCGGCACCCGCATTCGGATCACGCCCGGGGTGGTGCCGTTCGGCTCGATCGCCAACGGGTGGATGGAGGGCCGCCACGGCTCCGAGGCGGCGCCCCTCAGCATCGAGGCCGCCGACGGGCCCGGGACCGTCACCATCGAGGGCGGCCTCAACCTCTACGACGTCAGCCACCTCACCTTCGACGGCCTGCGCTTCGTGGCGGGCGGCGGCCGGCCCGCGGCCAGCGACAGCGCGGTGCACCTCGAGCGCGGCGACCACGTGCGCTTCCGCCGCGTCCGCATCGAGGCGGGGGCCGACATGCACGAGGGCCTGAAGGTGAACCAGAGCACCCACGTCGAGGTCGAGGACTCGAACATCTCGGGCTCGTACGAGAACCCGGTGGACTTCGTGTCGGTCCAGTACGGGCACGTGCTGCGCTCGGTGATCCACCACGGCGAGGACTGGTGCCTCTACGCCAAGGGCGGGTCCGCCCACCTGGTGATCGCCGGCAACCGCTTCCACCACTGTGGCACCGGCGGGGTGTCGGCCGGCCAGGGAACGGGCTTCGAGTTCATGGTGGCGCCCTGGCTGCACTACGAGGCCTACGGCGTCGAGATCGTGAACAACGTCGTGCACGACACCGACGGCGCCGGCCTGGGGGTGAACGGCGGCTTCGACGTCCTGGTCGCGCACAACACGCTGTACCGGGTGGGCCGGCGCTCGCACGTGATCGAGGTGGTCCACGGGGGTCGCAGCTGCGACGGCGACGTCACCGGGTGCACCGCGCACCGAGACGCCGGCGGCTGGGGCCCACCGTCGGGTGATGCCGGCCAGGTGATCCCGAACCGCCACGTCTACGTGCTGAACAACCTGGTGCTGAACCCGAGAGGGGCACCGAGCCGCTGGCAGCAGTTCGACCTGCGCGGGCCGGTGGCCGCGCCGGCGGGCTCGAACGTGCCCGACCCCGCGCTCGGTGACGACGACCTGCGCATCGCCGGCAACGTCATCTGGAACGGGCCGAGCGACCACCCCCTCGGCATCGAGGGCTCGACGGCGTGCACCGACGCCAACCCGACCTGCAACGAGGCCCAACTGCGGCGGGACAACCTCGTCAACGCCGTGCGCCCCCGCCTCGTGCGGCCGGGCTCGGCGCCGCGCGACTTCCGCCTCGTCGACGGTGCCGTCGCCGGTGCCGTCCGCGCCACCATCCCGCCGGCGGTCTGGGTCGACGCTCCGAGCCGGCCCGACGTCCGCTCCCTCGGCGGCCCCTGGAGCGACGCCGTGACCCGGACGCGCGACGGTCGCCTGCGCACCTCGGCGAGCCCGCCGGGCGCCCATTGACGCGGCCGGCTCAGCGCCGGCGGTAGCCGAGCTCGAAGGTCCGCACCGCCCGGGCGAAGAGGTTGGGCTCGACGTCGGGCTCGCTCACCACGTGCAGGTCGGTGATGCGCGCCGACAGCTCCTCGAGCAGGATGCGCAGGGTCCGGCGGGCCAGGTTGGCGCCGAGGCAGAAGTGGGTGCCGTAGCCGAAGGCCACGTGGTGGTTCGGGCTGCGGGTGACGTCGAAGCGGAAGGGCTCGTCGAACACCGCCTCGTCCCGGTTGGCCGAGGGGTACAGCAGGATGACCCGGTCGCCGGCGGCGACGGCCTGGCCGCCGACCTCGGCGTCGGTGGCCGCGGTGCGGAAGAAGTTGTTGAGGGGCGTGACCCACCGGAGCAGCTCCTCGACCGCGGTCGGGATGACGTCGGGGCGCTCGACGAGCAGCTCCCACTGGTCGGGGTGGTCGCAGAACGCCCGCAGGCCGTGGGCGATCACCGTGCGGGTGGTCTCCGACCCGCCGGAGATGAACAGCCCGGTCTCGTGGAACACCGAGAGGCGGTCGAGGGGCTCGCCGTCGATCTCGGCGTTGGCCCAGACCGAGAGCAGGTCGTCCATCGGGCAGCCGGTGCGGGCGGCGAGCAGGTCGTCGAGCTGGGTGTTGAACTCGAAGCACGCCGTGATCACGCCCATGGCGACGTCGGGGTCGCGGTCCATGGTGTCGAGGCGCATGAGGCGCTCGGACCAGCTCTTGAGGTCGCGCCACTGCTCCTCGGGGAAGCCCAGCAGCCGCGACGTGAGCCGGGCCGGAAGCGGGGCGGCCAGCTGGTCGACGACCTCGAGCACGCCCGTCCCGCCGGCGTCGGGGACCAGGGCCTCGTCGAGCAGGTCGACCACGAGGGCCCGGGTCTCGTCGGCGCGTGTGCGCACGGCGGCCGGCGTGAAGTCGCGGGAGACGAGCCGGCGCTGCTGCTGGTGGCGGGGATCGTCCTGGGCGATCATGTTCGTCTCGTCGGGCGACGGCAGCGCCCGGTAGCCCGGGCCGCTGAGGAACACGTGGTTGCGGCGCTCGACGTCGAGCACGTCGGCGTGGCGGGTGATCGCCCACAGGCCGTTGCCCTCGTCCCGGTACACCGGCTCGTGACGGCGCATCCAGGTGTAGGCCTCGTGCGGGTCCGCCCGGTAGAACTCGGGGTCGAGGAGGTCGAATGCCGGGCGGGCACCGGCGTCGACCTCGGGCGGCGAGGTGGGAGCGGTCACCGCGCCATTGAACCCCAGCCCGGTGATCCCCGCGTGCTCCGGCACCGAATACGTTGCCGTGATGGCCCGACCGCCGATCCTCGCCGAGCCCGACGCCATCGCCGCCGCCTACGGCGGTACCCGGCGGCGCAGCACCGAGCTGCTCCGGGCCGCGGGCGGCGGCGAGGTCGCCGACCGGGCGGTGCCGGCCTGCCCCGACTGGACGGTCAACCAGCTCCTCGCCCACATGGTGGGCGTGGTCGACGACGTGCTGGCCGGCAACCTGGACGGCGCCGGCTCCGACCCGTGGACCGCGGCCCAGGTCGAGCGCCTCGGCACGGCGCCCGTCGCCGAGCTCCTCGACCACTGGGACGCGGTGGGCCCCCAGCTCGAGGCGGCCATCCCGCTCGTCCCGCCGGCACCCGCGAGCCAGATGGTCTTCGACGTGACCACCCACGAGCACGACCTGCGGGGTGCACTCGGCGTGCCGGGCGCACACGACAGCGACGGGCTGGCGGTGGGCTTCGGCTTCCTGGCCAAGAGCCTCGACCGCCTGATCAAGGGCGCCGGCCTGCCCACGCTCGAGATCACCACCAGCGGGCGGGTGCTCACCCTCGGCGGTGTCCCCGACGGCGAGGAGGCCCAGGTGCACCTGGCCGGCCCGCTGTTCGACCTGTTCCGCTCGTTCGGCGGCCGGCGCACGCTCGACCAGGTCCGCGCCCTCGACTGGTCGGCCGACCCGACCCCCTACCTGGACGCCTTCTTCGGCGGGATCCTGAAGCCGCCGCCCACGCCGCTCGACGAGTAGGCCCGACGCTCCCGTGGGGCCGCGGCGTCAGCCGCGGGCGGCGAGCGCTGCGACCGTGCGCTCGAGGCAGTCGAGGTCGACCGTGCCGGGGACGAGGATGAGCTCGTCGGCGCCCTCGGCCTCGGCGCCGTCGAGCACCTCGTGCAGCGCCGCCTCGTTCCAGATGCGGGTCTCGGCGGCCATGGCCTCGGCGAACTCGCGGCCGAACACCCCGAGGTAGCGGGCTGCGAACACCCGCAGCTCCTCGCGGGCCGCCTCGTCGTCCGGCCCCAGCAGGTAGAAGCACCCGTTCACCTTGCGGGGGGCCTCGGTACGGCCGGCGTCGGCCCACGCCTGCTCGGCCAGCCGGAACGTGCCCGCCATCTCGCCGACCGCGCCGGCCACGCTGAAGCCGGTGACGCCGTCGGCCCACCGGGCGGCACGCGCCATGCTCTTCGGGCCCAGTGCGCCGGCGAGGATCGGCGGGCCCCCGGCCTGGAGCGGCGCCGGGCCGATGGGGTCGGCACCCTCGAACGGCGGCTCGCCGGCCCACAGCCGCCGGAGCTCGGCCACCTGCTCGTCGAGCCGGGCGTGGCGGCGGGCGAACGGCGCGTCGAGGCTGCGGTAGTCGTGCTCGCGGCCGCCCACCCCCACCCCGAGGGTGAAACGGCCCTGGGACTGCTGGTCGAGGGTGGCGACCTGCTTGGCCACCTCGGCCACGGGGTGCAGGGGCAGCACGACCACGTTGGCGATGACCCGCACCCGCTCCGTCACCGCCGCGGCGGCGGCCAACGCCACGACCCAGTCGGGGTTGTCGAACGAGATCCGCTCGCCGGTGCTGATGCTCGAGAACGGGCCGGCGTCCACCGCCCGGGCCCAGTCCACCGTCGTGGTCGGCCCGTACCCGGGGGCCATGGTCGGCAGCGCGATCCCGATCTCCATCGCCGGGAAGCTAGCCCTTCCTACTGCCGGCGGAGGGCGTCGTGGGCGTCGGCCTCGGGGTCGGAGAAGGCCTCGCCCTCGACGTCGACGAGCACCCGGTGGAGCGGGCCGGTGAACCGGAACGGCGCCCGGTAGTCGTCGCACACGGGGACGCCCCAGTGCTCGCCGCAGTGGACGCCGTCGCCGGTGATGGCGAAGCGCACCGGGGTGAACTGCGGGATCTCGGCCGACCCGACCTCGACGCCGTCGGCGAGCAGGTGGGCCACGCCGCGGTGCTCGCCGGTGCGCTCGAACTGCAGCGCGAGCGTGCGGGTCGCGGGGTCGAGGGGGCCATCGGAGCGGGCCCGCTGGGTGCGCAGTCCCACGTAGTTGTGGGCGTAGTGCAGGCGGCCGTCGGCCACGTACAGCACCCAGCCACCGAGGACCGAGCCCTGGACGAGGAGCACGCCCTCGGCGTCGCCGAGGGGGCCGGACAGCTCGGCGGTGACGGTGTGGGAGCGGTTGCGGACGTTCACCGTGCAGGTCTCGGGGACCGGGCCGCCCCCGGGGCGGAACTCGTAGTGGTCGCGGTCGGGCACGCCGGGGCGCTCGGTGCCCAGGATGGCGGTGAGGAGGTCGGTGTCCACGGGCAGCACCTGGTTGGCCTCCGCCTCGACCCACCACCGCTCGATCATCGCCTGGAGGCGCTCGGGCTCGGCGGCGGCCAGGTCGTGGCACTCCGAGGGGTCGACCGCCACGTGGTAGAGCTCCCACGGGTCCTCGTCGATGTGGATGCTCGTGTCGGCGATCGGGTGGTAGGTCACCGCCTTCCAGCCGTCCTGGTAGAGGGCGCGGCTGCCGAGCATCTCGAAGTACTGCACGGTGTGGCGGTCGGGCGCGTCGGCGTCGTCGAAGCAGTAGTTCAGGGCCGTGCCGGCGATGGGCTGCTGCTCGACGCCGCCGATCACCTCCGGCGCCTCGACGCCGGCGGCCTCGAGGATCGTCGGCAGCAGGTCGATGGCGTGCGCGTACTGGCGGCGTCGCTCGCCCCGGGCGGTGATGCCCGCGGGCCAGTGGACGATGAGGGGGTCACAGATGCCCCCCTCGTGGGTCTCGCGCTTCCAGCGCTTGAACGGGGTGTTGCCGGCGACGGTCCAGCCCCACGGGTAGTTGTTGTGGATCGTCGGCCCGCCGATCTCGTCGATGCGGGCGACGGCCTCCTCGACGCTCATCTCGGCCACGTTCCAGTTGCGGACGTCGTTCACCGAGCCGTTGGGCCCGCCCTCCGAGCTGGCGCCGTTGTCGGAGATCACCATCACCAGGGTGTTGTCGAGCTCACCGGTCTCCCGCAACCGGTCGAGCAGCCGGCCGAGGTGGTGGTCGAAGTGCGAGAGGTACGCAGCGAAGCACTCCATGTACCGCGCCGACACGCGCTGCTGGTCCTCGGAGAGGGTGTCCCACGCCGGCACCCAGTCGGGCCGGGGCGAGAGCTCGGTGCCCTCGGGGAGGATCCCCTCGGCGAGCTGGCGCTCGAAGGTGGCCTGCCGCCAGGCGTCCCAACCCTGGTCGAAGCGACCGCGGTAGCACTCGCGCCACTCGGCCGGCGACTGGTGGGGCGAGTGGCAGGCCCCCGGGCACAGGTAGAGGAACCACGGTTTGTCGGGCTGCACCGCCCGCAGGTCGCCGAGGAAGGCGAGGCCGTGGTCGATCAGGTCCTCGGTGAGGTGGTAGCCGTCGTCGTGGTCGCCCGGGGGCGGCACGTAGTGGCTGTCGGACACCAGCGTCGGGCCGAACTGGCTCGTCTCGCCGTCGAAGTAGCCGTACCACCGCTCGAACCCCTTGCCCAGGGGCCAGCGCTGCCGGCTCGCGCCGAGGTGGTGCTCGTGCTCGGGGGTCAGGTGCCACTTGCCGACCGCGTAGGCGGCGTAGCCGCGCGGGACGAGCATCTCGGGGAGGGTCCCGCAGCTCTCGGGCAGGTAGGCGTCGTAGCCGGGGAACCCGGTGGCCAGGTCGACGACCCGGCCGATCCCGGCGGTGTGGTGGTTCCGGCCCGTGAGCACGCACGCCCGCGTCGGCGAGCACAGCGCGGTGGTGTGGAAGTTCGTGAACTGCAGACCACCGGCGGCCAGGCCGTCGAGGGTGGGCGTGTCGATGTCGGAGCCGTAGCAGCCGAGCTGCGCGAAGCCGACGTCGTCGAGGACGACCACCAGGACGTTGGGGGCGCCCGCCGGCGGGCGGGGCTCGGGCGGCCACCACGGCGTCGACTCGTCGCGGGTGCGACCGATCACCCCCTGGAACTCGCTGCGCTCCCCCACCGCGCCGGCTCCTGCCCTCGGCTAGCCGGCGGCCGGCTGCGCCGGGATCTCGCCGATGGCGGCGAAGCCGATGTTGAACGCCCCCACGTCGTCGACCGGGTCCTCCTCGGTGGAGGCGCAGTCGGCGGCGTTGTAGTCCCGGCCACTCATGTCGGACGCCGGCGGCACCTCGACCACGCCTCGGGCCTCGCCGGTGGCGCAGGACGGGATGTTGAGGTTGGTCACCACCACGTCGGCCTCGCCGGCCACGATGGCCTCCCGGTTCTCCTCGAGCCACTCGAGGAGGAAGGTCACCCCGGTCTCGTAGTCGAACGGCTCGGAGTCGATCCCCTGGCTCGTGGCCAGGGCGGGGATGCCCTGCGCGACCGCGGCGCGGGCCGCGCCCACGGTGCCCGAGGCGTCGATGATGGGGCCCATGTTCTGACCCTCGTTGAGCCCGGTGACGACGAGGTCGGGCGCCTCCTCGACGACGTTCTCGAGCCCGTAGTTCACCGCGTCGGCGGGGAAGCCCTGCACCGCGGTCACCGGGTAGCCGCTGAGGGTCTCCTCCTCGGTGGCGGTGAGCTCGCCGGGCGTGGTGTTGCCCCCGCTCCCGCTCTGGTTCTCGGCCGGCGCCACCACCGTGACGTTCGTGTCGGGGAGGGCGATCAGCGCCTCGACCACCGCGTCGATGCCCTCCGCGTCGAAGCCGTCGTCGTTCGACACGAGGATGTCGAGGGTCTCCGCGGCGGCCGTGGTGGTCGTCGCCTCGGCCACCGTGGTGTCGGTCGACGCCTCCTCGGACCCGCCGTCGTCGCTGCTGCTGCACGACGCCGCCAGCAGGGCCACGCACATCAGCGCCGCCGCCCCCGCACCGAGCCGCGCGATCGGTCCCCTCATCGTCATCCCCCTGGGTCGTCCTCGTGGAAGCACGGATCCTACGCACCCGGGCCGACGGGTCGCGTCGCCACCGGGTCACGCCAATCGACGCGCTCAGGGGCGGCTGGTGGGCACGGTGGTCGAGGATGGCGCCGGCGCGCCGGTCGTCGGGGTGGTGGGGCTGGTGGTCGGCGGCGTGACCCCGGGCACCGTGGTGGTCGGGCCGGTCGCCGCGGCCGAGGGCGCCGTCCCGGTGGTGGAGGGCGGCGGGCCCGACGGCACCGCCGTGGTGGTCGTGGGGGCGGCGGTGGCCTGGGCGAGCAGGTCGGCGATGTGCAGGGCGAGGGCGTACAGGGTGCGCGCGCCGAGCGAGCGCGTGACCGGCCGGTCCGAACCGAAGGCGCCGCTCGGGAACGGCGCCATGATCCCGGTGCCGACCGCCCAGTTCACCGCGGGGACGAGCTCGGCGGGCACGTCCGGCCAGGCGCGCGGGGTCACCCCTTCGGTGGGGCGCTGCATCGCCCGCCACAGGTAGACCGCGAGGCCCGCGCGCGTGACCCGGTTCGAGGGCCGGAAGCTGCCGTCGGGGAAACCCCGCATGATCCCCCGGGCCTGGACCCAGCTCACCGCGGCGCGCAGGCTGGACGGCACGTCGTTCCACGTCGTCGGGGCCGACCCGGTGGGCGACTGGGCCAGGCGCCACAGGTAGCGGGCGAGCTGGCCGCGGTCGAGGTGGACGGGGAAGCTCCCGAGCCGCTCTCGGAAGGTGCCGTTGCGGTAGGGCTCGACGATCCCGTTCGTGCCGAGCCAGTCGACCGCGGTGGCCGCCGGTGAGCGGTCGGGGACGTCCCAGAACGGGCCCGAGGTGGTGGCGGGGTCGCACCCCTCGACCGCCTGCCCCGCCAGCAGCCCCAGTTCTCGCCGCCCCGCCTGGGTGTGGTGCAGGCGGTCGGCGAGGAAGTAGCCCCGGTCGCCCGAGCGCCAGTACCAGGCCGAGTACGGCACCAGGGCCACGTTCGCCCTGCGGTACCGCGGCTCGGACAGGACCCGGCGCAGGATTCGGTTGAACGCCGTCCGGTGCTCGTTCACGTGGGGGTAGGCGATGTTGGCCGTGGGCTTCTGGTCGAACCAGCGGACGCAGGTGACGTGCGGCAGGACCGCGTCGAGGAAGCGCCGCACGTCGCGCTCGAACCGGGCCGCCCCGTGGTCCCAGAAGGCGTCGCCGGTACCGAGCTCCACCAGCAGGATGTCGGGGCCTGCGGGCGCCTGGACGACGGGCCGCAACCGCGGCAGGTGGTACCCGATGTACCCCGCCGCGACCGCGTGGTAGTAGGCGATCGAGTGGGTCCGACCCACCTGGTTCCGGACGTAGGCTTGGGCGTCGCGGCCGATGGAGTCCCCGACGAAGGCCACCGTCGGCACCGCCGGGGTCGGCAGCGGATGGGGCAGCCAACCCTCGGCCACCGCGTCCTCGGACGGTGGCGGCGGTGATCCGGCGCTGACCGCGCCCGCCGCAGGCGCGACGGAGGCGACGAGCGCGGCCGCCACGAGAGCGGCCACCGACGATCTCCACCCGGTGCCCATGCGCCCCACAACCTACCGGCGGACACCTGCCCGCTTCCTCCGCCACGACCGAGCGACGCTGACGGCGTCCGAACGTCGGCGGTAGGGTCGGCGGCGCGACGTGACGGGCGCCGCGGCGAGCGTGGAGGGGTCGTGACCGACGGGCCGGACATCGAGGGCTACAGCGACCTCCAACGGATCGCCCGCGGCGGCTTCGGCACCGTCTACCGGGCCCACCAGGACCGGTTCGGACGGGTCGTCGCCCTGAAGGTGCTGGACGTCGAGGCCCTCGACGAGGCCGCGCGGCGGCGCTTCGAGCGGGAGTGCCTGGCCATGGGCAGCCTCTCGTGGCACCCGAACGTGGTCGCCCTGCACGACTCCGGCATCACCGTCGACGGCCGCCCGTACCTGGTCATGGAGTTCCTCGACGCCGGCTCCCTCGGCGACCGTCTGGCCCACGGGCCCGTGGCGTGGCCGCACGCCGTGCGCGCCGGGGTCGAGGTCGCCGGTGCCCTCGGCGCCGCTCACGCGGCGGGGACGCTGCACCGCGACCTGAAGCCCGAGAACCTGCTCGTGGGGCCCTTCGGCGAGACCAAGCTGGGTGACTTCGGCATCGCCGCGGTCGAGGGGTCGGCCCGGTCGGCGAGCGGCGTGTCGCTGACCATCGCCCACGTGGCCCCCGAGGTGCTCCGGGGCGACGAGCCCGACGAGCGCGCGGACGTGTACGGCCTCGCGTCGACCCTGCACACCCTGGTCACGGCCCGGACGCCGATCGACACCCGAGGGGACCTGACCGCGGTCCTCGCCCGGGTGCTGCACACGCCGGCCGAGCGGCTGGGTCCCGAGCTCCCGTCGGCACTGGCCGACCTGCTCCAGCACGGGCTGGCCAAGGACCCGGCGCAGCGACCGCCGGACGCCGCCGCCTTCGGCCGCGCCCTGCAGGCCATCCAGGGCGCGAGCGGGCACCCGATCACGGCGCTGCGCCTCACGCCGGGTGACGACGAGCGCCCTCCGCCGCCCCCGGTGCCGCCCGTCGCCCCCACCGCCCGCATCGCCGCACCCGCGGCGCCGGCTGCGCCCGCCGCACCCGTCGAGCCGGCGCCCACCCCACCGACCGTCTCCACGGCACCGGCGGCGTCGGGCTCGAGCGCGCTGGTGATCGGGATCCTCGTCGGGGTCTTCGCGCTCGTCGCCGTGGCGGGGATCGCCGCCGTGCTCCTCGCCCGCGGTGGCGGGGACGGCGGCACGACCACCACGACCGCCGCCGCGACCGCACCCGAGCCGACGGTGGTCGCGACCGTCGACGTGGGCGCGTCACCGCAGCGCGTGGAGCTGAGCGAGGACGCCGCCTGGGTCGCCAACGGCGCCGGCAACTCGGTGTCTCGCATCGACCCGGCCACCGACGAGGTCGTGGCCACGATCCCAACGGGTCTCGGTGCCTTCGGGGTCGCCACGACCGCAGATGCCGTCTGGGTCTCGAACAGCGGTGACGGCACCCTGAGCCGCATCGACCCGGCGACGGACGAGGTGGTCTCGACCATCGAGCTCCGGGCCCTCCCGAGCGACCTCACCGCCACCGAGGACGACGTGTGGGTCACCGGCGGGGACAACGGCACCCTGATCCACCTCGACGCCCGCACCGACGAGATCGTGCGGGTCGTCAGCGTGGGGATCAACCCCAACGATGTGTCGCTCGGCGCCGGCGCCCTCTGGGTGGTGGACCCGACGGAGAACGCGGTGTTCCGGCTCGACCCCGAGACCGATCGGGTCGAGGAGACCATCGAGTTGCGGTCGGGCACCCGGCCCAACTCGGTCGTCGCCACCGACGACGCGGTCTGGGTCACGGGCTTCGGGAACGCCAGCCTCGTCCGGATCGACCCCACCACCGACGAGGTCGCCGCCACGATCGAGGTGGGCAACGGCGCGACGGGCCTGGCCGTCACCGACGACGCGGCCTGGGTCGCCGACCAGAACGACGGCACGCTCACCCGGGTCGATCCCGACACCGACCAGGTCGTGGCCACGGTCGACGTCGGGGAGGCACCCAACGGGGTCGCCGCGAGCGACACGGTGGTGTGGGTGACGAACTTCACCACCGCGACCGCCACGCGCCTCGACCCCGCCGGCGGCTGACGGCCACACCGCCGCCAGGGTCCGGAGGCTTGACGGGCGATGGCCTCGATCGGCCCTTGCTCCCAAACGAACGTTTGATTGATACTGGGGCCCATGACGGCAGTGGACACGCCCCTCATCGACGTGAACGACCCCCGCTTCTACGACGACCCGTGGGACGCGTACCGCTGGCTGCGCAACGAGAGCCGGGTGCACTGGGACGCCAAGAACGAGCTGTGGGTGGTCAGCCGTCACGAGGACGTCTCGCTGGTGTCGCGGAACAACGCCCGGTACTCCGCCGCCGCGGGCGTGCGGCCGTCCGTCCCGGTCCCGATGTCGATCATCTCGATGGACGACCCCGAGCACACCCAGCAGCGGCGCATCGTCTCCAAGGGGTTCACCCCGAAGAAGGTCGCCGACCTCGCGGACCACATCCGCGACGTCAGCCGGGAGATCGTGGCCGAGATCGCCGGCCGCGGCGAGGTCGACTTCGTCCCCGAGTTCGCCATCCACGTGCCGCTGATCGTGATCGCCGAGATGATGGGGCTCGACCCCGACGTGCGCGAGCGGCTCTACGCGTGGTCCGACGCCATGATGGACGGCGACGGCCACACCGACCCGGATGCGCCGCAGATCCACGCCGCCGCCGAGGCGTTCGGCGAGTACACCGCGATGTGTCAGGAGCTCATCGACGAGCGCCGCAAGGTGCCCAAGGACGACCTCATCAGCACCCTGACCGCCACCTTCGACGCCGGCGAGCTGTTGAAGCTCGACCCCTCGGCGGCCACCGGGACGATCGAGCAGGAGCAACTCTCGCTCGACGACTACGAGCTGCTCATGTTCCTCGTGCTGTTGATCGTGGCCGGCAACGAGACCACCCGGAACGCGCTGTCGGGCGGGCTGATCGCGTTCAGCCGCTTCCCCGAGGAGCGCGACCGGCTCATCGCCGACCCCTCCCTGATGGAGACCGCGGTGGACGAGATCGTCCGCTACGTGAGCCCGGTGCTCAGCTTCTGCCGCACCGCCACCGAGGACCACGACCTGCACGGTCAGACCATCCTCGAGGGCCAGAAGGTGCTGATGCTCTACCAGGCGGCCAACCGCGACGAGCGGGTGTTCGACGACCCCGACACCTTCCGGGTCGACCGCTCGCCGAACCCGCACCTGGGCTTCGGCATCGGCACGCACTACTGCATGGGGGCCAACCTGGCCAAGGCCGAGATCCGCGTGGTGTTCGAGGAGCTGTTCCGCCGCCTCCCCGACATCCGGGTCGCCGACGGGGCGACGCCGGCTCGAGGCGACTCCGCGCTGGTCCTGGCCATCAACAGCCTCCCCGCCGTCTTCACCCCGGCGTGAGGTGAGGCCGTGAGTCGGGGGCGGGCCGGGCGATCCCGGCGACGGCGATGACCGCGGTGACGGGCACCGGGGCGGCCGCGGACCAGCGCAGCCACATCCTGGCCACCGCGCTCGACCTGATGAGCGAACGGGGCGCCCCCGACACCTCCATGCGTCACCTCGCCGACGCCTGCGGCCTCAACGTGGCCACGCTGTACCACTACTTCCCCTCCAAGGCCGCGCTCGTGCACGCCGTGATCGAGGACCGGCGCTACCTCGACCGGCTGGCCGAGGACGTGCCACCCGCAGACCTCTCCCTCCCTCCCCGGGCGCGCCTCGAGGCCGTCCTCCGGTGGCTCTGGCGGGCGACCCTGGACGAGGAGGCGCTGGTCCGCCTGATCCTCGGTGAGAGCCTCCGCGCCGAGCCCGCCGCCCAGGTCGTCGTGCGTCAACTACTGGCGGCCATGGACGCCGGCTTCGAGGCCTGGCTCGTCGACCTGCTGCCCGAGCTCGAGGGGGACAAGGCGGCGCTGGCCCGGATCCTCCGCAGCCAGCTCATCGCCTGGCTCATCGAGGGCGTCCTCGTCGCGGCCCCCGACCGTGAGGCGTCGTTCGACCGCCACGCGTCCGAGCTCGCCGCCGTCCTCGCCCCTGAGTGACGGGGGGGCGGGTCGCCAGGGACCGGTGGCTGGCACGCCCTTCAGGACGGCGGTCGCAGTCGCGCCGGTCCGGGCCTCCTACGCGTCGGCGCCGGCGGGCTCGCGGGCGACGACCGTGTCGTAGAGCCCGTAGTGGGTGAGGCCGGGGTGCGAGTCGATGCCGGTGTAAGCCAAGCTCGAGTCCTCGTAGCGGCGGAACGCGAAGACGGCCTGGTTCATCTGCTCGGTGTTGAACACCTTGAGGCGCACGAGCAGGTGAAAGTCCTCGACGGTGAGACCGGTGACGGTGAGGAACAGGTCGGGCTCGAGCTTGGTGATGACGTCCTGGAGGGTGTTCTCCCGGAAGTCGGTGAGGTACATGAACGCCGGGATGCGGGTGGCGAACTTGATCAGCTTCTCCTGCACCAGCTTGCGCTTGGACTTGAACTCCTTCTCCTCCGCCGTCAGCTCCTTCTTCTCGCCGGGGGTGAGGTCGCCGTCCTTGGCCTTGTTCCTGAGCTCCTTGACCTTCTCGCTCTTGTTGATGATGGTCTCGATGACGTTGTCGCCGAGGGCCCGCCAGCCCTCGATGCGCTCGACCGCGGCCATGGCCTCGGGGTTGTCGAGGATGCGACGCAGGGTGTCGTTGTCGACGTTCACCAGCAGCGCGCTCTCCCACTTGCGGGCCAGCAGCGTCGCCGAGGTGCCCGCCATGGCGATGTCGAGGATGCCGCCGGCGTCGATCTGGGTCATGTGCGAGCCGTCATAGGCGAGCACCGGGAGGAACGAGACGAGCTCCTCGACGGCGTGCTCGGGGTTGGGCTCGTTGGGGGAGAGGCCGATGCCGTAATCGGCGAGCTGGCGCAGGGCTCGGGTGGGGGCGAAGTCGAACACGAAGCACGCGGGCTTCAGGACCTGCTCACGGTCGGGGTCGTCGCCGTCGGGGTTGGTGATCGACCACGGTGACTGCACCCGGAACGCGGCCTGGAAGTAGGTCTCGGGCGACGTGAGGTTGCGCAGCATGAGGATCGAGGACCACTGCGGGACGGTCACCCCGGTGGTGAGCTTTCCGCAGGACAACGTGATGGTCTTCGTGGCGAACCCGCTGCCGATCGCCTGGCGCACAGGAGGTAGCGCGTCGAGGCCGACCCCGGCACCCGTGCCGGCGACGGTGAGCACGTCGTAGTCGTGCCAGAAGGCGTTGTGGCGCTCGGCCAGCAGGTTGGCCATGGCGTGGCACGACGCCACCCGCGGCAGGAACCAGAACGAATGCTGCAGGTAGGGCAGGAGCCGCACGTCGGAGTACGGGAACGGCGGGCGCTGGCTTCCGAGCTTGAGGTTGTCGACCTGGGTCGGGGCGTAGGCGCCCCGGATGATGTCGAGCCACTTCTGGACGTCGCCCTTGTGGGTGAACTCCGCGGCGGCGCCGGTCCCCGTGGCGACGAAGAACTCGTTGAGGTCGAACTCGTCGAACTCGCCGGCGCTGGCGATGGCCAGCAGCTCGTCCGGCATCTGGTAGGTGAGCAGCCGCATCTGGGGTAGCGCGCCATACGGGTTCCGCTCGTCCGGGTGCTCCTCGGCAAAGGCCTCCTTGGCCCGCTGCTCGTCGGTGTAGGTCCAGTTGAAGATCTGCTCCTCGATGAACTCGCCCGTCGCCAACGCCCGGAAGGGGGTCCCGGAGAGGTAGAGGTAGGCCCGGGTGGTGATGGGGAGGAACTCGGCCTCGTCGGCGGAGAGCTCGCTCAGGTCCTCGTTGACCGTCCCGAGCCCCGCGGCGTACTCCCGCCCGATCTCCTTCTTGGCGACGGTCTCGTCCTCACCCTCGAACAGCTCCTTGGCGGTGTCCCGCCAAGCGCCGAAGTGGTACTCGTCGAAGATGACGAGGTCCCAGTTCACGGCGTGGAGCCACTCGTTCTTGGGCTTGATGTTGCCGGCCTTGTCGCGACCGAGCAGGTCCTGGAACGACCCGAAGTAGACGACGACCTTGGCCGGATCGATCTGGGTCGGGTCGCTTCCGGAGGATCGCGAGAGGTACTGCCAGCCGTCGAAGTCGACGTGCGACTCGAGGTCGGTCTGCCAGGCGTCCTCCACCGCCGGCTTGAACGTCACCACCAGCACCCGCTTGGCGCCGAGCTTCTTGACGAGCTGGTACGCGGTGAAGGTCTTGCCGAAGCGCATCTTCGCGTTCCACAGGAAGCGGGGAACGGCGTGCATGTCCTCCGCCCACAGCGACAGGAAGTAAGCGTGCGCCTTGTCGACCGCCTCGGCCTGCTCACGACGCATCCGGAAGGTCTGGTGGTGGGTGCCGGTGAGCCGGAGCCCTTGCCGGAGCTCCGCGACCGCGGTCTTGACGTCGTCAGGCGTGCAGCGCACCCACTCTCGGGAGCTGCCGACGGCGACGGTCTCGAAGCCCTTGTCGACGAGGCGCTGGCGCACGTCGGCGTCACGGAACAGCGTCCCGTCCTCGCGCTCGGCCGGCGCGTCGAGGTGCAGCGTGTAGGCCTGCTGCATCTGCCCCTGCGACTGGCGGATGCGGACGTTCACGTCGCCCTGGGTGGTCTGCCCCACCTTGACCAGACCGACGTAGGCCGCCGGCGGGTCGTCCGGCGTCCACGCGTACACCCAGAGGCGAGCCTCGGGCTTCGGGGAGAGGACCTCCTCGATCGACCTAGCCATCGTCCTCCGATGGCGGCGCATCCATCGGCCGGATGATCGACTCGATGTACGCCTGCTCCTCCTTGGTGATGCCGTACTTCGCATAGAGCTCGGCGTCGGTCCAGATCCGATCCCAGGTCTGCATCGGGACCCAGCGGTAGGTCGAGTGGGTCGCGTCCTGGGTGATCTTCCTCAGCGACACCAGGAACCGAAAGAAGCGGGTCGTGTAGTACGACTGGAGACTTCGAGCCTCCTGCAACGACGAGACGTGGAAGAAGAGGAACGACTGGGTACAGACCGACGGCGATGGAGCGATAAGTGACGGACCCAGTACGAGGTCGATCCCTGTCCGTTCCCTCTCTCGCCCCGATCCGACCTTCGGCACCAACACCTTCCAGGTATCAATGAGGTGCTCGCTCTTGGTCACGTCGCCGCGCGCGATGAAACCCTGACTTCTCGTCATCGAACGGATGTAGAACAAGGGGACATCGCCGGGTCGTGCGTCCGCGTGAAAGCCGTCGAAGTTCGACGTCCACCCGAACTCCTTGTCTCGAGCGAGGATCGTGTTGATGGACGGTGCCCCGTGCTCCAAGACCTTTCGCAAGACTCCGAGCGCACGGTCATCTCGGACGAGCACGTCGAACTCGGCCAGCGATCTTTCCGTTGGTCCGGAAACCTCACCGGCTCTCACAGTGGACACCCTGCACGGCCCATCGTGGGCGGCGTCCCAGAGGAAGTAGCAGGCGCCACCGTTGATGCCAACGGATGGGAAGAGCTCGGCCGCGTTGGGATAGTCGACAAGAACCCGGATTCGCGTGTCACCCAGCATCGTCTGTCGAAATTCAGACAATCCAAGTCCCCCCGCCATCCACCTCGACGGGATGACCATCGTCAGGTACCGGGGCTCGAGCGTCTTCGCCTGCTCGACGAAGTGCTGGTAGATCGGGACGTCCCGAGTGCCCCCGTCCGAGGCCAGTTGGTAGGGCGGGTTGCCCACGATCACGTCGAACTGCATGTCGTCTCCGAACAGCTCGGCAATACGAGCCTTGATGTCGTCGGTGTGGATGAAGGCGTAGGCGTGGGTCTCGAAGCCGGCGCCGCGGTCGAGGCTGCGTTGGCTGGCTCCGCAGAAGGTGCACCGGCCGTCGGTGGTGCGCTCGACCGAGTTGCCGTGCTCGTCGGCGGTCAGCACCCGCTCGGTGCCGCCGGCCCAGGTGTGCTCGGTGCGCTTGAACCAGATGTTGCCGTCGGGGTCGTCGAACGACCTGGCGATCGAATGGGGCCCGTTCGCCCACTTCGAGCAGTAGAGGCTGCGGCGGGCGAGCAGGCTGGTGAGGTGGGTGATGGCGATGCCGTACACCTGCGTCGTGAGGATGTGGTCGACCCGCTCCTCGAGGTCGGGGATCGCCTCCTCGAGCCCCTTGGTGAGCCGGCTCGTGATCTCGCGGAGGAACACGCCCGACTTGGTGAAGGGATCGAGGAAGCGCACGGTCGGGTCGGCCCACAGGTTTGCCCCGTCGTGGTCGGCCGCCCAGGCGTCGGCCAAGGTGTCGAGCATCTGGTTGGCGAGCTCGGGCGGGGTGAAGACCTCGTCGTTGGACAGGTTGGCGATGCACGTGAGCACGTCGGGGTTACGCCCCCGCAGCGCGAACCCGGCCTGCATCGCCGTCACCCCGCGAGCTCCCGGACGGTCAGCAGCGGATACGTCCTGGTGGGCGTGAAGATCTCGTGCTTGCCGAGCTCGGCGAAGAGCGAGCCCTCCTCGCTGAACGCAGCCGACTGGGTGAGCACGTCGAGGCGGAAGTCCCGTCGCTGGAACTTCCCTTTGCCCACGTACCCCCACTCGGCGAAGACGATCGGTTCGCCGCCCGTCGTGCGCATGGTGAGCGCGTCGCCGTGGACGAGGTTGTGCGACAGCACGTAGGCCGCCGCCCGGTGGAGCTCGTCCCCCTCGTCAAGGCCGAGGTGCTCGTCGAAGACCTCCAGGAGGTTGGCGCGGCACTCGGCGATGTTGTCCTCGAGCAGTTCGATCCCATAGATGCACATGAGGCCGAGCAGGGCGTAGTGGCGCCGCTCGAAGTCGGAACGGCCAAACCTCCGGTCGACCGCCGCGAGCTTGCGGCGCAGGACCTCGACCAAGAAGTTGCCGCTGCCGCACGCCGGCTCGAGGAAGCGGGAGTCGATCCGCTCGGTCTCCTCCTGCACGAGGTCGAGCATGGCGTCGACCATCCACGCGGGTGTGAACACCTCACCGTGGTCCGCCACCCGCTGCTTCGACCGGACGAGATCCACCGCGCCGAGCCTATTGGAGCACCACCGAAGCGGCGGGACGGCCGACCGGGAGTGGCCGCACGATGGGTATCGGCGAGAGACGGGTGGGCCACTCCCCCGGGTGAGGGCGACGAGGCCGGTCAGCTCATCGCGCCGTGAGTTCGGCACGCTCTGCCGGTCGAGCGACGTGCCCCGCACACCGCCTGCGGGCAACGGCCGGTTTCTTTCCATCGGTGCTTGCGCCGCCTCGGTCCCGCGGCTACGGTATCGAACATCAGTTCGCAGTCCTGACAGCGTGCTCCGGGTCGGCTCGCCGGCCCGGTAGGAGATTCCGGACCTGACTGCCTTCCCCGCCGTTTGTCGTCGCGCCTGTGGGAGGTGTCCGTCGTGCGTACCGAGATCGTCGAACTGCAACGAGCGCTCGAGAAGGCCCGCACCGTCGTGTGGGCGAACGAGCCGGCGTGCACGCTGCCCGACGTCGCGGTCGCGTTGGTCGAGGCGGGCTCGGTGCTCGACGCCGTCACCGTCGACGCCGTCGCGGCGCTCGACGCCTCGAAGGAGCACAAGGCCACGGGCGACTTCTCGCCGGCCGATCTCCTGCGGCGCCGGTGCCGGGCCAAGCACGAGACCATGACCCGCCTGCAACGGGCCGCCCGCCGGCTGCGCACCATGCCCCACACCGCGGAGGCGTTCGCCGCCGGGGTGCTCACCCTCGACCACGTCGACGTCCTCATCCGGGCCAACACCGCCAAGCTGGCCGAGCTGTTCGCCCGTGACGAGGAGCTGCTGGTCGGCTACGCCCTCGACCGCACCTTCGACGGGTTCCGCAACGACGTGGACGCCTGGATCGCTGCGGTGCGGCCCGACGACGCCGAGGAGCGCGCCGCCCGCCACGACGACGAGCGCAGCGTGCACCTCTCCGAGAGCTTCGAGGGCCAGGGCCGCCTCGACGGCTGGCTCTCCCAGCAGGGCTACCACGAGGTCAACACCGAGATCGCCCGCCGCTGCCGACAGCTCCTGGAACAGGACTGGGCCGAGGCCCGCGCCCGCCTCGGCGACGCCGCCACCGCCCTCGACCTCGGGCGCACCCCCGCCCAACGCCGCCACGACGCCCTCATCGAGATGGCCCGAGCCTCCAAGGCCCACGACGGGATCGCGCCCGCACCCGACATCGGCACCACCCTCGTGTGCGACCACGACACCTTCGTCACCGCCTTCGCCCGCATCGTCGCCAAGATCATGGGCACCGACCCCGACCGGTTCCCCTACCCCCTCCAGCGGCGCTGCGAGTGGGCCAACGGCGACCCCGCCACCCCCGAACAGGCCGTGTGGGCCGCGCTCACCGGCTGGCTCGACGTGCTCACCCTCGATCCCAACGGCGTCCCCCTCAACCACGGCCACACCCACCGGATCGCCACCCGCGCCCAACGACGAGCGGCGAAGCTCGCCTTCCCCACCTGCGACCAACCCGGCTGCGACATCCGCTCCGAGCACTGCGAGATCGACCACGTCCTCGCCTGGATCGACGGCGGCCGCACCGACATCGTCAACCTCCGTCCCCGCTGCAAGGGCCACAACCTCTGGAAGGAATGGGTCCGCCGCCAACGGCGACGACGAACCGGGCCCTGATCGCAGGGCGGCCACCCGGGAGCGAAACGGATCAGGTGGTGGCGGAGCGCGGCCCACGCGCGCCTGGATCCCACCCGCCGCCGGTCGCCGTGTCGTGGTTGCCCCGTCACGCAGCCGCAACGGGCGCACCGCCCTGCCGGCTGGCCGGGAGCCGCCGCGCCCGGCCACCGGGCCGCCGCTCGTCTTTCCCTCAACGCCCGCGCCACCGGGCGGCCGCTCCCGAGCGGAGCGGCCCGCCCGATGCTTCACTGTCACGGCATGGGTCTGCGTGACACGCTGCGCCAGGCGAAGGAGGCCATGAGCCCCGACGCCATCAAGCAGGGCCTGAGCTCGTTCGGCCAGCCGCCGTCGGAGGAGGAGCTCGCCGCCGCCCGCGCCGCGATGACCCCCGAGCAGCAGGCGGCCTACGACGCCCAGGTCGCGCAGGTGACCGCGGCGCAGCAACAGGCCATGGCGACCTCGGAGGACCACCGGGTGCTGGACGGCCCGGCCGGCGACTTCCTGTACGGGCCCTCGGCCGCCGACCAGATGGCCACCCTCCAGAGCGGCGGCATCGGCGGGATGCTGAAGATGACCGCGCAGCAGTTCGGCAAGGAGCTGAAGGGCGCCTACACCGGACCGCCGAAGCACGAGAAGGACCGTGGCCTCGCCGCGCAGATCGAGGCCCAGGAGCGCGCCGCCCGCGACGCTGCCCGTGCCCCCTACCTCGCCCCCGACCGGTGGCCCGTGCACCTCACCCGGATCGCCACACGAGGCGGGACGCAGGTGGACGAGGTGCTGGCCTTCCTCCGCAGCAGCGGCCTCGCCGCCCGACCCGACCTCGTGTACGGGCTGTATCGGGTGCCCGACCGGATCAGCCCGGCGGTCACCCCCCGCTCCGAGAAGAACCGGGTGGTGGAGTGGGACGTGGTCCACAGCGCGCTGCCCGACGCCCCGGTCGACGCCCCGGTGACCGCCGCATGGTTCGCCGGCGGCGAGCACTGGGTCGCCCGCCGCCGAGGCGAGCCCTCCGTCCTCGACGAGGACCTCGGCCACTTCTACCTCGGGCGGGCCG
>CAZYPY010000011.1:0-1742 GCA_964649545.1 uncultured Microthrixaceae bacterium
GTGCCCCAGTAGAGGGCCTTGCCCGCCGACACGATGTCGCTCATGGCCCAGACCGTCTCCTCGATGGGGGTCTCCGGGTCGGGGCGGTGGCAGAACAGCAGGTCGACGAAGTCGAGACCGAAGCGCTCGAGGCACGGATCGATGGCCGCCAGCAGGTACTTGCGGTTGAGGGTGTTCTGGAGGTTGACGTCGTCCTTGATGCCCCAGAAGAGCTTGGTGCTGACCACGTAGGTGTCCCGGTCCCAACCCAGGTCGGCGAGGGCCTGGCCCATGACCCGCTCGGACTCGCCGCCGGCGTAGGCCTCGGCGTTGTCGAAGAAGTTCACCCCGGCGTCGCGGGCGGTGCTGAGGCACTCGAGGGCGACGTCGCCTTCGACCTGCTCGCCGAAGGTCACCCACGAGCCGAACGACAGCACGCTGAGCTTCAGGCCGGATCGTCCGAGGCGGCGGTACTCCATGGCACTCTCCATGGCCTCGGTTCTACCCGGTGGCGGGCACCTCGCGGCGCCGCAGTGCGGCGAGGCCCTGCAGGGCCAACCCGATGGTCGCTGCGGTCCAGGCGACGAGGGCGATGGCCAGCGCCGTCTTCGGCACCCAGGACAGGCCGTCGACGGGGACGACCGCCAGCATCCGGAACGTGGCCGCCCCGTACATGCCCAGGGGGAAGACGAGCGCCCAGTAGGCGGGGTGGTAGCGCAGCGGGACCCGGCGAAGGAGATGGCGCCACACGCCGATCGCCACCATCAGGGGAAACCAGAAGGTGGCGGTCGCCCATGCCAGCACGACCAGGCCCTCGATGACGGGGGCGAGTCGGTCGAGCTGGGCGACCGCGGTCTCGGCGCCGCCGAGGTCCGGGCCACCGGCGTCGGAGAGAAGGGCCCGGGCGCCGAGCAGGTTGGAGCCCGCCAGCACGGTGATGGCCACCGCTCCGGCCGCGATCCACGACGGCGGTTGGGCGTCGGCGGGATCCAACTCCTCGAAGGTCCACCGCAGGAAGACCATCGTCATCACGATCAGGTACAGCACCAGCCCGAGCAGGAACGCGGCGACGCACGTGAAGGTGAGCAGTGCGCTGGGGTGGCGGGGGAGCAGCAGGGCCCCGAGCACGGCCACGGACTCGGTGGAGACGGTGAGGAGGAACCAGGTGCCGTTGATCCCCACCCCGAGGCCCGGCTTCGGGGAGCGCAGCACGACGGCGATCACGGTCGCGTAGAGCAGCACGACCCACAGGGCGAGGCTGGACCACCACAGGGCCCAGGCCAGGTCCCACCAGCCGTGGATCACCGCCGACGCACCGCCGAGCACGTTCGTCCCCGCCACCAGGGTGAGGAAGGCGAAGCCCTTGGCGTGGCTGGTGAGGTCGTCGGCGAGCAGTCGGGGGAAGCGCAGGAGCCGGAGGAGCGTCAGCGCGACCAGCACGACGTACGCGACCGCGGCGACCGCGTACAGGACGTCGGCGACCACGGTCAGCTCCTGCTGGAACGCGCCGATGGCGACGATCCCCGTCGCCATCACCATGGCGAAGTAGCCGGGGAAGAGCGTGGCGACGGCCGGCGAACGCCGGGCCGCGGCCCCGGTCACGGCTGCAGGTAGCGGAGGAGGGCCGCCGACCCCGCGGCGAGGGCGGCCGACACCGCCGCGGTGGCCCAGGCGAGGCCCTCGTCGTCGGTCTGGAACGCCTCCACCGCCACGGTGATGAGGAACACCTGGAACGCCACGAGCACCAGGACGTACAGCACGAC
>CAZYPY010000011.1:1842-47135 GCA_964649545.1 uncultured Microthrixaceae bacterium
CCACGGTGATGAGGAACACCTGGAACGCCACGAGCACCAGGACGTACAGCACGACGGCGGAGGAGGTCCGCGGCTCCCGCCCCGACACCCTCACGGCTCGGCTCCCATGGCCCAGATCACGTCGTCGCGGATCTCGATCTCGATGCGGCCGAGCGGTCGAGGGGGAGGGCCGGACTGCACCGCGCCCGTGCGCACGTCGAAGTTGCCCTCGTGGCAGGGGCAGTGCCACCGTCGCTCCTCGGCCTCGTAGAAGACGACGCACCCCAGATGGGTGCACTTCTGGCTGAACGCGACGACGTCACGGTCGCCGAGGCGCACGAGGACGGCGGGATCCTGGTCGGTGGGGTAGTCGAAGAGGAAGGTGTCGCCCACCCCGACGTCGGCGAGGGGGACGATGGGGCGGGGTGCGCCTGTGTTGACGGTGCGCAGCTGCGCCCACATCGCCAGGCCCAGGTTGCCGGCGGCCATGACCCCGGCGCCGGCCACCAGGTACCGGGCGAACTCCCGCCGCGTGACGGCCTCTTCGGCGGCGGCCTCGTAGGGGAAGTCGCGCTTCCACGTCGGCACGGGGTCGGGGACCGGGACCGAGGTCACGGCGCCGCCTCGTCGGCCGGGGAGTCCTCCAGGCCGAACGGGTCGTCCAGCCACGTCGCGGCCCGGCCGGCGAGGACGTCGATCGGACCGTCGGCGAGGTCGTCCACCACCGTGTGGACCTTGGTGTTGACCGCCTGGCGACCGAAGAGCCAGCCGGAGACGAGCGCGCCGCGGCGGTGGGTGTGGAACTCCTCGACCGTCCCGTACCAGAGGGCCTCGCTGGGGCAGACGGAGGCGCACATCGGGGCGTACCCGTCCCCCGTGCGATCCGTGCACATGTCGCACTTCATCATCTGGTCGAACTCGGCCACGTACTTCGGGACGCCGAACGGACAGGCGAGGACGCAGTTCGAGCACCCGATGCAGCGGGGCTTCAGGGCCGACGCCACGATGCCGTCCTCGTACTGCTTGATCGCGTCGGCGGGGCAGACCTGGGCGCAGGTCGGGTCCTCGCAGTGCATGCACACCATCGGCGCCGTCTGCGTGGAGGTGGCCCGGTCCACCCGCTCGAGGTGGATGAGCGACCGGCCCCGGTGGGTCCCGCACTCGGCGCACGCCGCCACGCACGCCTCGCAGCCGATGCAGCGGCTGGGGTCGATGACGAAGACCGGGTGGTCGTCGACGCCGTACCGGGTGGCCTTCATGGCGGCCCCTCGTGGAGATCGAGGTCGCGTCGGTCGGTCGTGGCCCGCTGGCCGGTGGCGCGCTCGACCCGTACGGCCGACACCTTGAACTCGGGCATGTTCGACCGGGGGTCGACGGCGCGGTTGGTGAGCTGGTTGGCGGCCCGGGCCCCGGGCCAGTGGTACGGGATGAACACCGTGTCGGGTCGAATCGTGTCCACGACGTGGGCGGGCAGGGTCATGGACCCGCGTCGAGAGGTGACGGTGACGAGGTCGCCGTCGGCCACCTCGAGCGACGTTGCGAAGCGGGGGTGCATCTCGCACAGCGGCTCGGGGTACTGGGCCACGAGCGCGCCGATGCGCCGGGTCTGGGTCCCCGACAGGTACTGGCTCACGACCCGGCCGGTGGTGAGCCAGACCGGGTACTCGTCGTCGACCACTTCGGCGGGTTCTCGCCAGGGCGTGGGCAGGAAGCGGGCCCGGCCGTCGGGGTGGGCGAAGCGGCCGCCCTCGTGCAGGCGGGGGGTGCCGGGGTGGCCGACCTCGGGGACCGGCCAGAACAGCCCCTTCTCGGCCTCGATGCGCTCCCAGGTCGCGCCGGTGTAGTCGGCGGTGCCGCCGCTCGAGGCCCGGCACAGCTCCTCGAAGATCTCGTGGGTGTCGGCGAACTCGAAGTAGTGGCCGCGGCCGAGGCGCTCGGCCAGGTCGAGGAGGATCTGCCAGTCGAGGCGCGCCTCGCCCGGGGGCTCGACCGCGGCGTTGATCTTGATGATTCGGCCCTCGCCGCTGGTCGAGGTGCCCTCGTCCTCCTCGTGCAGTGAGCCCGGCAGCACCACGTCGGCGTGGTGGCCCGACTCGGACAGGAAGAAGTCGATGACCGCGTAGAACTCGAGCTTGTCGAGGGCCTCGGCGGTGAACCCGGTGTCGGGCGCCGAGACCACGGGGTTGAAGCAGATCGAGAGCAGGCCCTTGACGGCACCGTCGTGGATCGCCTCGATGATGGCCTCGGCGGGCAGGCCCTTGCCCGGGATCTCGGACTCGTCGCACCCCCAGACCTCGGCGACCGCGGCGCGGTGCTCGGGGTTGGTGATGTCCCGGTTGCCGGGGAGCTGGTCGCACTTGTGGCCGTGCTCGCGGCCGCCTTGGCCGTTGCCCTGTCCGGTGATGGTGGAGACGCCGCAGCCGGGCTTGCCGAACTTGCCGGTCGCGAGGCCGAGGTTGATGGCGGCCAGGACGTTGTCGACCCCCTTGCTCTGCTGCTCGATGCCGCGGGCGTGCAGCATCATCCCGGTGGCGGAGGTGCCCCACCACTCGGCGGCCTCCTCGATGCGGGCGGCGGGCACCCCGGTGATCCCCGCGGCCCACGCCGGCGTCATGTCCGCCACGGTCGCGGCGGCCTCGTCGAAGCCGGTGGTGTGGGCGGCGATGAAAGCGTGGTCGAGCCAGTCGCGGCGGATCAGCGTGTGCAGGACGGCGCCGAACAGCGCCGAGTCGGTGCCCGGCCGCACCGGCAGGAAGAGGTCGGCGGTGCGGGCGAGCGGCACCACGCGGGGGTCCTGCACGATCAGGCGGGCGCCGTGGTCCCGGGCCCGCCAGATGTAGCTGGTGGTGATCGGGAAGGTCTCGGCGATGTTCGACCCGGCGACCCACACCACGTCGGCGAGGGGGATGTCGCTCCACGGGTTGGGGGCTCGGTCGATCCCGAGGGCGAGCTTGTTGCCGACGCCCGCGGAGACCATGCAGAAGCGGCCGTTGTAGTCGAGGTTGGCGGTGTGCAGGGCGAGGCGGGCGAACTTCCCGATGAGGTAGCTCTTCTCGTTGGTCAACGAGACCCCGGACAGCATGGCGAAGGCGTCGTCCCCGTGGGCGGCCTGGATGCGCCGGATCTCGCTCACGACCCGCCCGAGGGCGTCGTCCCACGACACCCGCCGGAAGCCGCCCGGCGACGACGGGTCACGGACCATGGGGTGCAGCAGGCGGTCGGGGTGGCTGCCCTGGAGATACCGCTTGACGCCCTTGGGGCAGAGCTTGCCCTCGTTGAACGGGAAGTCGTACCAGGGCTCGAACCCCACGACCTCGTTGTCGTGCACCTTCAGCTTGATGCCGCACTGTTGGCCGCAGAAGCAGCAGTGGGTCTCGACCACCCGGTCGACCGCGTGGCCGGCGTCCCAACCGCCCGGGGGCGCCTCGTTGAGGTGCGGGCCGTATCGGGCGACGAGCTCGTCCTCGGTGATCGGGGGTCGGGCCATCAGCCGAAGCCCCCCACCCGCAGCGACTGCGCCAGCGTGACGCCGGCCCGTCGGCAGCGGGGACAGGTGTCCTGGTAGTTGCCGCCGCTCCCGCCGCCGGGTTCGTCGATCGCGTAGTCGAGACCGACCCGGGGCAGCACGGCCTGGAGGTCGGCGATCTGCTGCGCGCTGGCGAAGCCCTCCCCGCACCGGCGACACGTGGCCGCCGGCCCCGCCTCGTTGGCCGCCTTGTAATAGGCGACGCCCAGGTTCCCGGGGCGCTGGAAGATGTGGAAGAGCTTGCCGAACGGCAGGTACATGAGCCCGAGGATCACGGTGAGCGCGTGGATCGTGTTGAGGGCGGCGTAGAACTGCCCGTCCAGCCAGAGGCTCGACACGGTGAGGAAGAGCCCGGTGACCGACACCGCGAACAGGCCGGCCAGGGCCAGGAAGTCGTTGCTGCGCTCCACGGCCAGCGCGCCGGGGTCCCGCAGGCGCCGCCGCAGGAAGATGAACACCCCGGCGAGGACGAGGACGGCGGCGATGTCGAGGGCGTGGAAGACCAGCCAGCCGACGATGCTGCCGGCGTCGAACTGCACCGTCCCGACGCGTGAGACGAACACCTGGTAGCGCTCGGCGTCCTGGCCGACGCTCTGGAAGTGGAGCAGTCCGAGGGTGAGCGGGAAGGTGACGGCGGCGGCGAGCAGGCATCCCCAGAAGACGAGCTGGTGCGCGAGCCACCGGGAGGTCGACCGGCGCCGGATGAACCCCTGGGTCAGCAGATGGGTGGTGGCGAGGCCGGGGAGCGCGACCAGGTTGGTGCCCTTGCGCGCCCGGAACGCCTCCCATCCCCGGCGGTTCAACATCGCCGTCGGCGGCCGCCGAAGCCAGACGGAGTACCGGTAGACGACACCGAAGACGGCGAACACCGTGCCGAAGAGGTAGCCCACCAGGGCGGCGTCGAACCACGCCAGCTGACCGCTGCCGAAGAACGTGATCGCCACGACCACCGCGACGGCGAGCAGTCCCCAGGTGACGCCCCTCCGGTCGAGCGGTGCCGCGCGGTCCATGTGGTCCCCTCTGGTCGTCTGACGCGAACCTTACAGCGGGACCCGTCGGTGACGGTCGCCGCTCCGGCTGACGAGCGTCGGCGTGAGGGGGAGGTCGCCACGGTCGTGGACGCCGGCGAGCAGGCGCTCGAGGGCGCGCGCCATCTTGGCCGCCTTCAGCTTGGCCGTGTCCGCCACGGGGCCGACGAACCACTCGTCGACCGTCGCCGCGAACAGCTCGAGCCACCGCTCGTAGTGGGCGTGGGTGAACGGGTGGCGCTCGTGGACGGGGCGATGGGCGAGCAGCGGGTTGCCCTCGTAGCCCCGCTCGCCGAAGAGCTGCCAGGCCCAGAAATCGACCAGCTTGGGGATGTGCCCCGCCCAGTCCACCTGGGCCGTCTCGAAGACGGGGCCGAGCAGGTCGTCGGTGGCGGCCTGGCGGTAGAAGGAGCGGACGAGGAGGTCGAGATCCGCGCGGTCCCGGAGCTCACCCCGGGGATCCTCGCCGACCAGGTGGGCCCAGCACGCGGGATCGCCGCCCTGGTCGGCCGCCGTCATCGGGACGTGGCGGCGTGCTCGAGGGCGATCACCGCGGGGAACAGCACGTTGTTCTCCTTGTGCACGTGGAGGTGGGTGTCGGCCTCCAGCTCGGCGAGCCCCTCGTACAGGGCCTGGTAGCTGGCGCAGCCGTCGTCGGGCACCTCGTACCCACCCGTGCGCAGACGGAGCTCCGCGAGCAGCTCGCCGGCGCGGTCGTGCTCCATCATCATCACCCGGATCGGACCCGTCTCGAGCGACCCGCAGTGGGGCTCGGCGGTGCCGGCGGACGCCACCAGCTCGCGGATCAGCGGGAAGAGCACCCGCTCCTCCTTCATCAGGTGCGGCTCGAGGTCGTCGCGCAGCTCGGCGTAGGTGTCCCGGACGGCGACGAGCTCGGGGTGACGCCCCCCGTGCACGTCGGCCACCTTCTCGGCCAGCGCGGTCAGCCGGGGCAGCTCGGTGTGCAGGTAGACGTGGTGGGTCGCCTCGAGGTGGTCCACGAGCACCTCGGGCGCCATCGTCGCCCAGTCGGGCGCGGCCGTGTCCGGGGTGGCGGCGAGCGCGTCCAGCACGGCGGCGGGGTCGACGCCGGCCGCGGCGCACGCCTGGTCGAGCGGCCGCCCGCCGCCGCAGCAGTAGTCGAGACCGAAGCGCTCGAGCACCCGGGCCGCGCCCGGGTCGGTGGTGACGAGGTCGGCGAGGGTGCGGTCGGCGGTGCGGGCCATGGTGGGCTCCTTGGTGACGGGCATCGGTGTCGGGTGGTGGTTCGGTGTGGCGGGACGAGGGGCGGGGGCCGTCACGCGAGCAGGGCGCCGGCGGCGGTGACGAGGACGACGGCGAGGCCGAGGCCGAGTTGGCGCAGGCCGATGACCTTGGCTGCGGGGGCCGGCCGCCGGGCGAGGAGCCACTGGACGACGACCACCACGAGCAGCGCGACGGCGCCGGCGAGGAGGGCGCCGTCGAGCAGGACGGCGGCGACGCCGAGCCCGATGGCGGCGAGGTCACCCGCCACGGTGGAGCCGGCGGAGGCCGAGCGGCCGTGCAGCGCCAGCACCTGGGCGCGGACCTGCGGGATCGACGTCGCGCACCGGCCGGCGAGGACGAGCCACAGGCCGACCGCGAGGGTCGCGGAGGCACCGCCGGCGAGGGCGATCGACGCGGCAGCCGCGCTCACCCCGACGGCGCCGGCGAGCTCGGGGACGAGGCGCCGACCCTTCGACCGCACCTCGTACCAGCCCTCGACGGCGACGAGGGGGACGGCCGCCACGACGGGCAGCCAGATCACCGGACCGGCCAGCGCGGTGGCGGCGGCGGCGAGGGCGACGAGGACCAGTCCCTCCCCGGCGGCGATGCGGGTGGCGAGCCGGGTGCGGTCGAGGCGTCGGCCCCGGCGGCGGTCGACCAGGGCCAGCTTGAGCGGGGTGCGCACGAGGAAGGCGAGGAAGGTGGCCATCGCCAGCGCGACGCCGGCCAGGCTCGGGGCGACGAGGAGGCCGAGCAGGCACGGCTCGAGGGTGAGGCCCCACCCGCCGTGCTCGGTCGGCAGGGCCACCGCCTTCCACGGCGACCGGATGGGGGCCGACCCGACGGGCGCCGGTGACCGTGCGGCGCCGGCCGGGTCGGCCGTGGTCGAGGAGGCCGCGGCGGTCCCCGCCGCCGCCGTGGCGCGTGGTTCCCGCACGGTGCGGGTGCCGGCACCCGACCTGGCGCTCACGGCGTGCCCCCGGCGGCGAGACCGGCCAGGGGCGTGGCCGCCAGGCGGCCCAGGAGGTCGCCGCGGGCGTGCAGCCACGGCTGGTGCAGGGCACAGGGACCGCTCGCGCCGGAGGCCGCGCACGCCCGGTCCTCGAGCACGCAGCGCCCGTCGTCGGTCGGGCCCTCCACGGCCTCGATGACGTCGAGCACGCTCACCTCGGCCAGGTCGGCGGTGAGCCGGTAGCCGCCGGTCGGCCCCGGATCCGACCGCACCCAGCCGTTGGCCACGAGCGGGGACATGGCCTGGGAGAGGAAGCCCGGGGTCGTGCCCACGGCCTCGGCGAGTGCCGCCGCCTTGGTCCGCTCGTTGCGATCGACGCCGTCCAGCATCAGCAGGGCGCGCGTGGCGAGGTCCGTTCGCCGGGTGATCTCCAGTCGCATAGTCACAGACTAAAGGAAATCACCGCCGCCCGACAGGGTCGGAGGTCCCGCCGTGCGCCGTCGCGTCAGGGTGGGGGCGCGGCGGGGCTCAGGGACGGCGGGCGGCGACCCAGGTGAAGGCCTGCTCGGCGCCCCAGGGGGTGGTGTGCACCTGCCGGCGGGCCTCGACCAACTCGAAGCCGTCGAGCAGACCGAGCAGCTCGTCCGCCGAGTACCGCCGGACCGGGAGGCCGGAGCACTGCTCGGGGCCGTCGGTGGCGAAGGTGGCGACGATCACGGCACCGTCGGGCACGGCCCGCTGCAGCGTGGCGAGGTAGGCGGCCCGCTCGTCCTCGTCGACGAGGAAGTGCAGCGCGGCCCGGTCGTGCCACAGCCCGAACGTGCGGCCGGGATCCCAGGCGGTCACGTCGGCGGTGACGCGGGCGACCGGCACGCCGTCCGCCGCTGCCGCTGCCGCTGCCGCGAGGGTCTCCAGCGCGGCGGCCGACACGTCGACCGCGGTCAGGTCGGTGAACCCTCGCCGACCCAGCGCGGCCAGCAGGGGCGAGGCGCCGGCCCCCACGTCGACCACGCCGCCGCCGGCACCGGGCTCGATGCCGAGGGCGTCGACCAGGGCCAGCGACGGGCCCGGGTCGGCCTGGTACCAGCTCACCTCGTCCGTCGCCTTCTCCCGGTACACCCCCTCCCAGCGCGCCGATCGTGCAGACATACCCCAGAGGGTATCCATGTCCGACCGGTGTCGTACGATGCCGCCATGTACTCGCGGCTCGTCAACCGGTTCTCGGCCACGAAGGCGGGCTCCTGGCTGGTGAAGCACTGGGCGGCCAAGGTCGACCCGAAGATCTTCAAGCTCACGAACGGGCGGTTCACGAGCACCGGCAAGCCGACGCTGCCGATGCTGGCCCTGACCGTCATCGGGCGGAAGTCGGGTGAGCCCCGGACGGTGCAGCTGGCCTACCACCGGGACGGCGACGACTACCTCGTGGTGGCCAGCGCCATGGGCCAGGAACGCCATCCCGCCTGGCGCTACAACCTCGAGGCCAACCCCGACGTCGACGTCCAGGTGAAGGGCCGGGCGTTCAAGGCCCACGCCTCCGTGCTCTCCGACGAGGAGAAGGAACGGCTGTGGCCGGCCATCGCCGAGACCATCCCCCAGATGCACACCTACGTCACCCGCACGGATCGCAACATCCGGGTCTTCCGCCTCACCGAGACGGGCTGAGCCGGGCGCCGCTCAGGCGTCGGGCGCCTGCCGGGCGAGCGCCTCGTTGTAGTAGCGCTCGTCGTCGGTGACGTCGGCGCCGCACCAGGCGGGCGGGTCGATGGTGGCTCCGTCGGCGGTGAGCTCGGCCTCGGCCAGGACGAGGCCGTCGTGGCGACCGTGGAAGACGTCGACGATCCACTCGACGCCGTCGGCGCCGACGTCGAGCGGGCGACGGGTCTTGTCGACCACGCGTTCGCCGCAGGCCGCGAGCAGGAGCTCCGCGACCTCGGCCGTCACTTCGCACTCGGCCTCCCGACGGCTCATGCCCTCACGGGGGCCCTTCACGGTCAGGACCGCACGGCCGTCGTCGGGCCAAGAGCGGACGCGGACGCTCTCGCCGCCGGCCTGGTCGAGGTAGCCCTGGACGAGGTGCTCACCGGGCCCCGCCACGGCGAGGGCGGCCTCGAGGTCGGCGACGAGGAACTTGCGCTCGCGCTCGACGCCGGCGGTGGCCACGGGGCCATCATCGCCCGACAGGGCGCGAAACGCACCGCCCCGGCTCAGACCAGGTCGAGGGCGAGGCCCACGAGGCCACCGGCGAGCAGGCCCGCACCGAGGCCGGCGGTCACGTCGAGGGGGTTGTGGGCGCCCACGTAGACCCGGCCGAGCATGACGGCGGCCGTCAGCAGGGCAGGGAGGCCGAGCCACGCGATGGCGAGGTCATCCGCGATGACCGCGGTCACCGCCGCGACCAGCACGATGTGGCCCGACGGGAAGCTCATCCCCGACGACGGCACGTCGTCGCCCCGAAGGTGCGCCTCCGGCTCGCTCGTGCCCGGCCGCTGGCGTACTGCGAGGTACGGCGCCATCCAGCGGCGGATGACCCGCTCTGCGAGCAGCTTCAGCGCCGCCGCGGCCAGCACCCCGACGGCCAGGAGGCCGTCGCCCCAGGCCAGGGCCAGCACGAGGCCTGCAGCAGTGCCCACGACGAGGTTGCCGAGCTGCATGGGCAACCAGAGCGGCCAGTAGAGCCAGTCGGGCAGGCCGTTGACGGCCCGGAACACCCGCTGCTCCGTCGGGTGGATCGTGGGGTGGCGCGCCCCGAGCAGCGACGGCACGAGCACCACCGCGCCGACCGCGATCGCTCCGAGGGTGGTGCCGTTCACGATGCCCGCCGCGCGTCGAGGCTCAGGCGCCCGCGGGCGCGACCTCGACCGGGATCCCGTTGACCACGGCGTTGTTGCTGAGTGGGTCGGTCAGGTGCCCGGGGGCGAGGAGGTTGTTGTTGACGCCGGCGTGCTCGCGGGCGACCGAGAGGCGGGTGCCCGGTTTGTCGTGGCCCCAGCCGTGGGGCAGCGAGACCACGCCCGGCATCATCTCGTCGCTCACCTCCACGGGGACCTCGACCAGGCCGGCCTCGGAGCGCACGACCGCGACCTCGCCGTCGACCACACCCGAGGCGGCGGCGTCGTCGGGGTGGATGAGCAGGGTGCAGCGGTCCTTGCCCTTCACCAGCACCTCGACGTTGTGCATCCACGAGTTGTTGGAGCGCACGTGGCGCCGTGAGGTCAGTACGAGCCCGGGCGACGGCCGGTCGAGGCGCTCGGCCAGCCGGGGCAGGTCGGCGAGGAAGTACGGGTGGGCGATCGGGATGGTGCCGGTCGGCGTGTTCAGCAGGTCGCGCAGGCGGGGGACCATGGGCCCCTCGTCGATGCCGTGGGGCTGCGCCTTCACCGTCTCCAGGGTGAGCCCGTCGGGGACCTCGCCGTAGCGGTCGCCGAAGGGGCCGGTGCGGATCTGCAGGTCGAGCAGGCGCTCGGGCCCCCCGTGGTCGTAGTGGGCCATCACCGCGGCGGCGTCGACGCCCCCGGCCTCGCACAGCGCGGCGAAGAAGCCGTCGTCGAGCATCCCCACGTCGATGTCGTCGGCGGGGAAGCCGGCGATCATGGCGCCGAGGCGGGTGAGGATCTCCCACTCGGCGGGACGGTCGTCGGCGGGCGGGAAGACGGCCGGCGAGAAGTTGGCCACCGAGCGGGCCGCCCACATGGTGATGAGGTCGTCGAAGTGCGGCTGCTCGAGGGCGGAGAGGCCGGGGAGGATCACGTCGGCGTGGCGGGTGGTCTCGTTCAGCCAATTGTCGACGCTGATCATCGCGTCGAGCTCCGGCAGGGCCTCGTCGAGGCGGCCGGCGTCGGGGGCGCTGATCACCGGGTTGCCGGCGATGGTGACGAGGGCCCTGACCTGGCCCTCCCCGGGGGTGGCGATCTCCTCCGCCAGGCAGGACAGGGGGACCTGCCCGAGCACCTCGGCGGTGCCCCGCACCCGGCTCGACCATCGGCCGAAGGTGACGCCGTCGGCGAAGTCGGGCAGCGGCAGCGAGCTCACGCCCCAGGCCACCGGGTTGCCGAACATGAGGCCGCCGGGACGGTCGAAGTTTCTGGTGAGCAGGTTGACCACGTCCACCAGCCAGGAAGCGAGGGTGCCGAACTCCTGGTTGCAGGTGCCGATGCGGCCGTAGACCGCAGCGGTCGGCGCGGCGGCCACCTCGTGGGCCATCCGCCGGATCGTGCCGGCGTCGATCCCGCAGGTCGCGGCGACCCGCTCGGGGGTCCAGTCGGCGGCGGCCGCCGCCAGCTCGTCGAGGCCCTCGACCAGGTCGGCGAGGTCGCCGAGGTCGACGAGGTCGTCGGCGAAGAGCACCTGCACCATGGCCAGCAGCAGGGCGGCGTCGGTGCCCGGCACGATCGGCACCCACTCGTCGGCCACGTCGGCGGTGCCCGTGCGCCGGGGGTCGACGACGACGACCTTGCCGCCCCGGGCCTGGATGTTCCCGATCTCGCCGAGCACGTCGGGGCACGCGAGCAGGCTGCCCTGCGAGGCCTGGGGGTTTCCGCCGAGGATCACCCAGTGGTCGGTGCGCTGGATGTCGGGCGCCGGGATCCACCACATGTGGCCGTACAGGAGCATGGTCGAGACGTTCTTCGGCCACTGGTCGACGGTGCCGGCCGAGTAGATGACGGGCAGGTCGGCCAGGCCCACGAACAGCCCGACGTAGCGGCCGAGCGAGAAGTTGTGGGCGGTCGGGTTGCCGATGTACGCCGTCACCGCCTGCTTGCCGTGCTCGGCGATCACACCCGACAGCAGCTCACCGCAGCGCGCGAACGCCTCGTCCCACGTGGCCTCGCGGAAGTCGTCGCCGTCCCGGATCAGCGGGACGCGCAGGCGGTCGGGGTCCTCGTGGAGGCGGCCGAGGGTGGTGCCCTTCGGGCAGAGGTAGCCCTTCGACCACACGTCGTCCTGGTCCGCCCGGATCACCGCGACGCGGTCGTCCTCGACGTGCACCTCGAGCCCGCACATCGCCTCGCAGAGCGGGCACGTGCGCAGATGGACCTGTCGTTCCCCCATGGGGCCGCAGCCTAGGCAGCGGCGGGCGGACGCCCCGTGGTCGTGATCCGGCCATGCTGGACGATGCGAATGAGCGCCGGGAAACCCCATGGAGGCAGAACGATGAGCACGATCCCCGCCCCGGTCCGCAGCTACGTCGACGGTCCCCTGGCGCCGGTGGCCGAGGAGCGGACCGTGACCGACCTCCCCGTGACCGGAACGCTGCCCGCCGAGCTCGTCGGTCGCTACGTCCGCAACGGTCCCAACCCGATCGACCCCGACCCGCACACCCAGCACTGGTTCACCGGTGCGGGGATGGTCCACGGGGTCCGCCTCGACGGCGGGCAGGCCCGCTGGTACCGGAACCGCTACGTCCGCACCGCCAACGTCACCGAGGCGCTCGGCGAGCCAGCGGTCCCGACGCCCCGACAGGCCGAGGGGGTGAGCGGTTCGGTGAACACGAACGTGGTGGCGATCGACGGGCGGACGCTGGCGCTGGTCGAGGCCGGCAACCCGCCGGTGGAGCTCACCGCCGAGCTCGACACCGTCGCCTCGGTCGACTTCGACGGCACCCTGGCCGGGGCCTTCAGTGCCCACCCGCACCGTGACCCCCGCACCGGCCGGTGGCACGCCGTCACCTACTACTGGCCGGAGGAGGCGATCCACCACGTGGTCCTCGGCCCCGATGCCCGGGTCGAGCGCGACGTCGTCGTGCCCATGGACGACCGCATCATGGTCCACGACTGCGCGATCACCGAGCACCACGTGCTGCTGTTCGACTTCCCGGTGACCTTCGACCTCGAAGGGGCGATGGCGGGCAAGGACCTGCCCTACGCCTGGAACCCCGCCCGGCCGGCGCGGGTCGGGGTGCTCCCCCTCGACGGGCCCGCCGAGGCGGTGCGCTGGTGCGAGGTGCCGCAGTGCTTCGTCTTCCACGCCTTCAACGCGTTCGAGGCGGGCGACGGCCGCATCGTGCTCGACCTCGTGGTCTGGCCGAAGGTGTTCGACGTCGACCGTCTCGGGCCGGGGGAGGGGGTCAGCCGCACCGAGCGCTGGACGCTCGACCCCGCAGCGGGCACGACCGCGGTCGCCGTCCTGACCGACCTCCCGATCGAGTTTCCCCGCATCGACGAGCGCCTCACCGGGACGACCCATCGTCTCGGCTACGCCGTCCAGGTGGGTACGCCGGGCTCGATCCACATGCCGTTGCACCGGATCGACGTCGAGCGCGGGTCGGTCGAGACCCTCGACCTCGGGCCCAGCTGGGCCTTCGGCGAGGTGGTCTTCGTGCCGCGCGGTGCCGGGGCATCGGAGTCCGAGGGCTGGCTGGTCGGTTACGCCACCGACCGGGAGACCGCCCGGAGCGACCTCGTGGTGGTGGCCGCAGACCACCTGGCTGCCGGTCCTGTCGCCCGCGTGCACCTGCCCGTGCGCGTGCCCGACGGCTTCCACGGCAACTGGCTGCCCGATCGAGCCTGAGCCCCCGGGCGCAGCGTCCGAGCCGGTGTCAGGCTTTCCCTCAGCGGAGGCGGGCGCGCAGCACCGCGACGCCGTCGCCCGTGAGGTCATCGAGGGCGACGGGCCGGCCGCAGATCGCGAGGAGCACGGCCTCGGCCTGGCCTTCGAGCGCGGCCCCGTCGCCCGGGCCTCCCGACCAGTCGAGGTCGGTGGCCCGGTAGCGGAGCCCGGCCACCCGGCCCTTGGGCACGAAGCCCTTGAGGCCGGCGTGGGTCGACTGAAGCGCCACCGAGAGGGCGTCCACGGGGAAGTCCCGGTGCAGGCCCAGCGGTCGCCGGATGTCCTGGCCGTGCACGATCCAGTCGGTGAGCGGTGCCTCGGGCCCGTTGCCCGGCGGGGTGAAGCGGTGCTCGGCGTTCTCCCGGATGGTGGCGACGATCTCGTCGGTGGGGCGGGCGCCGAGCTCCTTGGCGACCTGGCTCATGGCCTTGTTGAAGTTGCCCAGGTTCTTGGCGATGCGCAGCATAAGGGTCGGTACCGACACGAGGAACGCCGCGGTCAGGTGGCCCGCCACGTCGCGCACCGTCCACTCGGCCCAGAGGCTCTGGGCGGCCCACTGCTCAGGGGAGAGGGCCGCGAGGTCGTCGGCGAGTGCCCGCCGCTCGACCGCGGTCATCGCGAAGAGCTCGTCGTCGCCGTGACCCCCCGCGCCCATGGGCGCGACTGTACGCCCGCGGCCCGGGCAGGCCCGGCGGCGGACCCGTAGCCTCGCGGGCATGTGCCGCAACATCACCACCCTCCGGGGTCTCGAACCGCCCGCCACCGAGGAGGAGGTCGAGGCCGCCGCCCGCCAGTTCGTGCGCAAGATCAGCGGGATCACGCACCCGAACGCCAAGGTGGAGGCGCGCTTCGAGCAGGCGGTGACGGACATCGCCCACATCTCGGCCCACCTGCTCGCGGACCTGCCGCCTCGCCGCCAGCCACCCAAGAACGACCCGCCGCTCCGGCGCCTCGCCGCCCGCGCCTAGCGTCACCTCCATGAACCACGGGCGGCGCCTCCTCGGCGCCGTCATCGCGCTCGTCGTCGTCCTCGCGGTCGGGACGGTCGGCTACCTCCTGCTCGGCTTCACCCTGCTCGATGCGCTCTACCAGACCGTCACCACGGTGGCGACGGTCGGCTTCCGCGAGGTGACGCCGTTCGGTGCTGCGGAGAAGTGGTTCACGATGGTGCTCATCCTGATGGGTGTCGGCGCCGTCCTGTACGCCTTCAGCGTCCTGATGGAGACCCTCCTCGAAGGACGCCTCAACGAGCTCCTCGGGAGACGTCGCATGGAACAGTCCATCGCCGCCATGGCCGACCACGTCATCATCTGCGGCTGGGGCCGCGTCGGCCGGGCGATCGGTGCCGAGCTGGCCGAGGCCGGGCGGACGTTGGTCGTGATCGACCCTGACGAGGCCAAGATCGAGCGTGCTGTCCACGCCATCGTGGGCGACGCCACCGACGACGAGGTGCTGCGGCGGGCGGGCATCGAACGGGCGGCCTCGCTGGTCGCCGCCGCCGACAGCGACGCCGCCAACTCGTTCATCACCCTCAGCGCCCGAGCGCTGAACCCGCGACTCTTCATCGTCGCCCGCACCCGATCGAGCGACAGCGACGACAAGCTGACCCGCGCCGGCGCCGACCGCGTGGTCAACCCCCAGAGCATCGGGGGCGCGCGCATGGCGGCGTTCGTCCTGCGCCCCCACGTGGCCGCCTTCCTCGACGTGGTGATGCACGAGCGCACCCTCGAGTTCCGGCTCGAGGAGGTCCCGGTCGAGGCAGGCTCGCCGCTCGTGGGGACCTCACTGCGGGCGGCCGGCATCCGGGATCGCACGGGTGCGCTCGTGCTGGCGCTGCGCGACCCTCGGGGGAACTTCCTCACCAACCCGGACCCCGACACGGCGATCACGGCGGGTCACGTGGTGATCGCCATCGGGACCCAGGACGAGCTCGACGCCCTGGTGGCCCTGGCCGGCTGAGGCGCCGGCCAGGGCGGTGGGCGGCGCGTGGCGCTCAGGCCGCCTGCGCGGAGACGGGCCACCCGCTCGGCCGTGGTGGGGTGGGTGCGGAACAGGTTGGCGAAGCGCACCTCCCGACCGGTCAGCGGGTTGACGATGAAGGCCTGCGCCTGGGCGGGCGGGACGTCCATCGGCACCCGGGCGGCGGTGACCTCGAGCTTCTCGAGGGCGCGGGCGAGGGGCTCGCCGGAGCCGAGCAACTCGGCGCCGTGGCGGTCCGCCTCGAACTCCCGGCTGCGGGACACGGCCATCTGCAGCAGTCCGGCGGCGAGGGGCGCCACCATCGCCGCGATCAGCAGGGCGAACGGGTTGGCGTCCTCGTCGTCCCCGCCGCCGAGCATGGCGCCCCACATGGCGAGGTTGGCGATGAACGAGATGCCCGTGGCGATGGCGGCCGCGATCGACCCGATGAGGATGTCGCGGTTGCGCACGTGCGCGAGCTCGTGGGCGAGCACCCCCCGCACCTCGTCCCACGTGCACACGGCGAGCGGCCCGCGGGTGACGGCGACGGCGGCGTGCTCGGGGTTGCGTCCCGTGGCGAAGGCGTTGGGCTGGGGCTCGGGGGAGATGTAGAGCCGGGGCATCGGCAGACCGGCCCGATCCGAGAGGTCGCGCATGATGGCGAAGTACTCGGGGAGCTCACGTTCGTCGGCCGGCACGGCGTGGGCGGCCCGGATGGCGAGCGAGTCGCTCTTCCAGTACGACACGCCGACGACGGCGAGACCGAGGACGGCACCGATCACGGCGCCGGCGGTACCGAAGAGCGAGCCGATGGCCACGAGGAGGCCGCCGAGGGCGCCCAGCAGGATGGTGGTCTTCAGGGTGTTGCGGAACATGGCGGTGGGCCTTTCGGGGTCACACGATCTAGAAACGAAACGGGATTCGTGCAAAGCACTACAGCTATTGTAGGTCCCCCGGGCGAAAATCGGTGTGAAGGCCGTGCGCCTCGGCGAGGGGGCGCAGGCGCACCTCGGTGATGGCGCGGCCAGCGACCTCGGTCACCTCGAAGGCCCAGCCCGCCTCGGTCACCTCGTCGCCCGGCGCGTCCGGGATGCGATCGAGGTGGGCGAGGACCAGGCCGGCGACGGTGACGTACGGGCCCTCGGGGACGCCGTCGACACCGAGGTCGATCAGGTCGTGGACGGGGAAGGTGCCGGGCAGGACGAGGTCGCCGTCGGCCTCGCGCCGCACGCTCATGATGTCGGTGTCGGCCTCGTCGTAGATCTCACCGACGAGCTCCTCCACGAGGTCCTCGACGGTGACGATGCCGGCGGTCGATCCGTGCTCGTCGACCACGATCGCGAGCTGCTGGCGGCGCACCTGGAGCTCGTGGAGCGCATCGAGGACGTGGGCGGACTCGGGCAGCGCGAAGGCCTCGCCGGCGACCTCGCCGACGGGACGCTCGCCCGCGGCCAGGAGATCCCGCAGGTGGACGACACCGACGACGTCGTCCAGCGATCCCCCGGCGCCCACGGGGGCCCGTGAGTGCCCCGTCGCGGCCAGGGCGGTCAGGGCTTCGGACGCCGGCGTGTCGGTGGCCAGGGTGACGACCTCGCGGCGGGGCCGGAGCACCCGTCGCAGCGTCCGGTCCGACGCCTCGAAGGCGCCCTCGATGATGCCCCGCTGCTTCTCGCTGAAGGAGGTCTGGGCGGCGACCAGGTCGCGGAGCTCCTCCTCGGTCACCTCCTCGCGTTGGCGACTCGGGTCGCCGCCGAGCAGGCGGACGGCGACGTCGGTCGAGCGCGACAGGAGCCACACCACCGGGCGGCTCACCACGGCCATGGCGGCGAGGGGCCGGGCGGTGAGCAGCCCCCACCGCTCGGCCCGCTGCATGGCCAGGCGCTTGGGGGCGAGCTCGCCGAACACGAGGGTGACGTAGGCGAGCAGCAGCGTCACGAGGGTGACCGCGACGGGCTCGGCCCACGCCCCGAGGAACGAGAGCGGCTCCTCCAGGGGGACGGCCAGCGACACGGCCGCAGCGGCCGAGGCGAGCAACCCCGCGAGGGTGATCCCGATCTGGATCGTGGCGAGGAAGCGGTTCGGCTCGCGGGCGAGGCCGGCGAGCACGCTCCCGGCGGCCGAATCCGACTCGAGACGCTGGAGTTGACCCTCGCGCAGGGACACGAGGGCCATCTCGGTGCCGGCGAACGCGGCGTTGACGGCGACCAGCAGGGCGACGAGGCCGAGTTGGGGCATGAGGTCCTGCACGGTGGTGAACTCCTTCGACGTTGGACCGGCGGCGGGTGGGGACGCAACGGCTTCCTGGTCAGCCTAGGGACCGCCCGCCCCACGCCTCCGTGCGGCCCGGCCCGACCGCCAGGGTCAGGTCGCGGGTGCGACCACCACGCGGCTGACGCCGAGGAAGGTCACCACGTAGAAGTCGCGCGCCTCGCCGGGGCAGGGGAACAGCACGGACTGGATGCCCATGGCGTTGTCGGCCCGGGCCCGCTCGGCGCCCGTGGCGACGTCGCGCACGACCACGTCGGCGTGGTCGCCCGTGACCAGCTCGCCGCTGTCCTCGTAGAGCAGGAGGTGGCCCCCGTGGTCCTGGTCGACCCGCCACCGCACCTCGAGGGTGTCGAGGTCGAAGGCGGCGAGCACGCCGTTGCCGGAGTCGTAGCCGACGACCACCCGTCGGATCTCGTCGACGACCGGCGGGTTGGCGATGAGGCCACCGGGACGGCCGCACACCTCGGTGAGGCGCACCTCGCCGGAAGCCAGATCGACCCGCACGAGGTGCAGCGGGGTCGTGGCCACCCCGTGTCCCCGGAGGGTGCCGTCGTACGCGTCGCTGCCCTCGCCGTCGTCGAGGAACCAGGCCGCGCCGGCGGCGAGGACGCAGTCCCACCCGTAGGTCTGCCCCTCGATCGTCCGGTACCGGGCCGTGAACCCGTCGTCGAGCGACAGTCGGCTGCCGTCCCACCCGACGCGGAACAGGTGGGTGTCGCCGACCACGTAGACGGCGTCGCGGTCGGCGGAGAGGCGGGCGATGGAGGCCTCGGGGAGCTCGAGGCGGGCCACGATCGACAGGTCGTCGGGGTCGAGCACGAGCAGCTCGCAGGGCTCCCGCTCGCCGGCGGCGACCGGCGCGCCCGGTCGAGAGCCCCCGAAGTCCTTGGTGACGAGGTGCCCGTCGGCGAGCGTGACGAAGCTGTTGTAGGGGCGGTGGCGGGGGAGACGTACCGACGCGGTGGGGACGAGGTCGGGGCCCAGACGGTGGGCGTGGTCGCCGAACACGACGTGGATCGCGCCGTCGCGCGCGACGCCGACCCCGCCCGGCCACACGGGACCACCCGGCAGCTCGGGTGAGCTGATGATCGGCTCGAGCGTGACGGGGTCGAACCGCTCGACGATCGCCACCGAGTCGTCGCCGGCGGTGTGGCGCAGCAGGAAGTAGCCGCCCTGCTCGTCGGTCACCACCATGGTGGCCGCGGGCGCCACACGGGTGGTCACCACCAACCGGTCGTCCGGCCCGACCCCGAGCGAGCCCGGCACGAGCTGTCGACGGTCGGGCCCCCCGTCCTCGTAGCGCCACGTCACGCCTCGAGTCTCGCCGGTCCGACGCCCCCACACCGCACCGGCGGCGCGACCGCTCAGGTGGCCAGGCGGTCGGCGAGCCACACGGCGTCGAACCAGCCGTCGCCACCGATGTCGTTGTTGAAGTAGGCGTAGACGTCGGTGCCGGCGTCGAGCCACTCCTCGAGGCGGTCGGCCGTGCGCCAGAGGCGCCGGCCCGTGTAGCGGCCGGCGTACTTCTGCTCGAGCGCCCTCGGGCCGTGGAAGCGGACGTAGGTCCAGTCAGTCGTGCAGAGCAGCGGGTGGCCGGGGAGCAGGTCGTGCAGGCACAGCGCGGCGCCGTGGCGCTCGAGGGTGGCGAAGACGTCGTCGTGCAGCCATGACGGGTCCCGCAGCTCGACGGCCCAGCGGATGCGGCGGGGCGCGGCCTCGAGGAAGGCGTCGAGGCGGCCGACGTCGCGCCCCCAGCGCGGCGGCAGCTGGAGGAGATTGGGCCCCAGGTGGGGGCCCAGCCGGTCGACGCGGTCCAGATGGTTGGCCAGCCAGGTCGGTGCGTCCCGCAGCTTGCGGCGGTGGCTGCCGTACTGGCCGACCTTCAAGGCGTAGACGAACCCCGGCGGTGCCTGCTCGGCCCAGTGCTCCACCGTCGACGGCGGCGGCAGCCGGTAGAAGGTGTTGTTGATCTCGACGGTGTCGAAGTGCTCGGCGTAGCGCTCGAACCACCGTCGTTGGGGCAGGTCCGGCGGGTAGACGACGCCACGCCAGTCCCGGTACACCCATCCCGAGCACCCCACCCGGGCCCGGCCGCGCGCCGACCTGGAGGCCATGTCCTCAGCAGATCACCGGCGCTCGACGCGCGCCACGGCCATCGGTCACGACCACGCGGCCGGTCCAGTCGGTGCCGTGTCTCCGACGAACAGTCGAACGCGGGGTGGCCCCCTCCGGATCGATGGACCAACGGCACTGTGCCCGTGACGGGCCCGGCGCGATCCTGCAGGAGAACCACCGATACGAAATCGAGGTGAGTCCGATGACGCGTCCACCCAAACTCGGTGATGTGGGTCCTGCGGCCGAGCCGGTTCAGCACCGCATGGCGGAGGTCGCCTTCGCCTTGGCGGTCGCCGTGGTCGCCCTGCTCGTGGTGTCCTACGCCATCTTCTTCGTGGCGTTCGCCATCGGCGGTGAGGAGGCCATCTCCGACACCCTGGTGGGCTACGTCGCGGGGTTCTCCCTGCTCGGCGGCATGGTGACGTCGTTCGCCGCCTTCGTGCTGGCGATCGCCGCGAGGGCCCGGCACCGGGTCGGCCGGCTCCTGTGGCTGCCTTTGGCGCTGTTCCCGGCCCTCGTCGTCCTCGTCGCCCTCGCCGAGGTCTTCCTGATGGAGTAGCCGAGGCGGCTTCGACGAACGGGCGACGGCGGTCGGAACGGCCACCGTCGCCCCTCGTCAGACGAGCGGGTGCTCAGATGCCGAGGACCTTGGCCTTGGCGGCCGCGAACTCCTCGTCGGTGAGCAGGCCCTGGGCCTTCAGCTCGCCCAGGCGGGCGATCTGGTCGGCGGGCGTCTCCTCGGCCTCGGCGGCGGGAGGGGCCGGCGGAGGCGGCGGGGGCGCCTGCTGGGCCTGCTGCTGGTACATGTCCTGCTGGTACGCCTGCTCACGCTGGGCGTAGATGTTGGCGTCACGGGAAGCGAACTTCTCGGCCTGGCGGCGTTGCACCCGCCCGCTCACGGCGGTGGCGGTGCCGGCGACGACCGCGGTGCGGGCGACGCCACGAAGCAGTCCTGGCATGTCGGGTCTCCTGTGGGCTCAGTCGGTGGTCGTCGGTCGGATCAGGCCTCGAGCGCGTCGAGCGCGTCGAGCACGTCGGCGGCGTTGATGCGGGCGGAGGCGACGAGCTCGCCGCCGGCGCGCCGCACCGCGGCGACGAAGGGGGCAGCCCAGGCGTTCTCGTAGACGAGCAGGGCACCCAGCTTGCCGGGCTGGAGGGCCTCGCCGGCCTCGGCGAGGTCCTCGTCGCTGAGCAGGCCGGAGCGGGCGCCGGCGACGGCCGCGAAGTCGCCCGCGGCCTCGGCGGCCGCCTCCGCGAGGTCGACGGCGGCCACGTTGCCGTCCTCGTCCTTGGCCAGCAGGGCCACGTCGAGCAGCCGGACGATGCCGGCGTCGACGAGGTCCAGCACGGCCGCCGCGGCCTCGCCGCGGACCTTGTCGGGGTCGAGCTCGATCAGGATGAAGTCGATCGGGCCGATCGCTTCGGCGTCAGTGGTCACCGGCGTGTCCTTTCGTCGTGGCGCCGCCGAGGGTATCCCAGCGCCTACATGCTCGGCACCACCCTGTTCGGACGAGACGGACGGGCCCCGCTCGGCGACGAGGTCAGCCGGGCAGCGTCGCCGCGACCTGGTCCAGGAAGGGCTGGAGGACCACCGTCACCTGCTCCGCGGCCACGGCCGGCGGCACCGTCGGGACGGTGGCGTGGCTGATGGCGAGGCGCACGAGCAGCTCGCACACCAGGCGGGTCTCGTCGGGCGGCAGCTCGGGCCAATTGCCCAGCACGAACTCGGTGAGCCGGTCGGTGCTGGTGAGCAGGATGGGCAGGCCGGCCGAGCTGGCCACGAGGGCGTGGAGGCCCTCGGCGCCGGTGGCGGCCTCGAGGGCCCGGACCAACGGGTGCTCCGCGGCGAGCTCGAGGAACACCCGGAAGGCGTCCTGGAGGGCGCCGCCGAGGTCGTCGGGCCGGGCGCCGACGACCTGCTCGATCTCCACGAGGAACTGCTCGGACGCCCAGAGCACGTAGGCCTGGGCGAGTTCGTCCCGGCTGCCGAACTCGTTGTAGAGCGTCTGGCGGCTCACCCCGGCGGCACGGGCGATCTCGGCCATGGTGATCGCGCCCCAGGCCCGCTCGGCGGCGAGGCCGTCGACCGCGGCGAAGACGGTGGAGCGCAGCAGGTCGCGGGAGGCATCCGCGAAGCGGCGGGGCCCGGGGGCCGAGGCGGCGTCGACCCGCCCGGCCCGCCCGGTCGATCCGGCCGGCCCGGTCGATCCGGTCGATTCGGCCGGCGCCGCGGCGGTCACGGCCACGACCCTACGCCGCGGCCTGCTCGGCGGCGGCGAGCCGCGTGCGGAGGCGCGGATGGAGGTTGGCCCGGTGCACGTCGCCGTCGTAGAACGCGAGCACCCGCGGGTCCATCACCCGGCGCCACAGCGGCGGGATCGTGGCCAGCACGATCATGCCGGCGTACCCCGTGGGCAGCTGGGGCACCTCGTCGAAGTGGCGCAGGGTCTGGAACCGCCGGGTGGGGTACGCGTGGTGGTCGCTGTGGCGCTGGAGCTGGTAGAGCAGGATGTTGGAGGCCACGTTGCTGGCGTTCCAGGAGTGCTCGGGCCGACACCGCTCGTACCGGCCGTTCTCCTTGCGCTCGCGCAAGAGCCCGTAGTGCTCGATGTAGTTGACGACCTCGAGCATGAGGAAGCCGACCACGGCCTGCACCACGAGCCACGGGGCGACGGCCCACCCGAACAGCGCGATGAGCCCGCCGAACAGGACGACGGTCATGGCCCAGGCGTTGAGCACGTCGTTGCGGGGGGACCAGAAGCGCTCACCGGCCCGGCGCCGGCGCTCCCGCTCGATCTCCACCGCGCTGCGGGCGCTGCCGACGACGGTGCGGGGCACGAAGGCGTAGAGGCTCTCGCCGAGCCGGGAGGACGCCGGGTCGTCGGGCGTCGACACCCGCTGGTGGTGCCCACGGTTGTGCTCGACGTAGAAGTGGCCGTACCCGGTCTGGGCCAGGGCGACCTTGGCCAGCCACCGCTCGAGGGTGGGGTGCTTGTGCCCGAGCTCGTGGGCGGTGTTGATGGCGATGCCCGCGACGCACCCGACCGTGGCGGCGAGGCCGAGGGCGGCGAACGTCGACAGCTCGCCCGAGGCCCACACCGAACAGGCCCAGATCAGCGAGGCGAACTGGAGCGGGAGGTAGGCGTAGGTGAGGCGGCGGCAGTAGCGGTCGGCGTCGAGTGCGGCGGTGGCCGACTCGGGCGGGTTGAGGCGGTCGAGGCCGAGGGCCTGGTCGAGCAGGGGCATCAGCCCGAAGATGAGGACGGGTCCGACCCACCAGAAGCCGCTCCAGCCGGTGAGCTCGACGAGGCGGCCGGCGAGGAAGGGCATCAGGGGCACCAGCAGGGCGAGCGCCCAGAAGGGGCGGCGGGGGTCGCGCCAGCGGCGGGACGGGGCGCGTTCCGGCGTCCGGTCGACCTGGACATGAGAGGTGGTCATGTCCCGATCTTGTACAAACCCACTCCATATGTCAAGATACTGGTCAGCAGTCGTGATGCCGTCCACCCAACCTCTCTCCGGAGCTTCCCCATGAACCCCGTCGCCGCCGAGTCCGACAACCTGCTCGTCGAGGCCGAGAGCGTCACCCAGTTCACCTGGGACTACGAGTCGTCCAACGTGCAGCTCACCCGCCTCTACGAGAAGGGCAAGGTCTCGCAGTGGAACGCCACCACGGACGTGGACTGGACCCAGGACGTGCGCTGGGGTGAGCCCGACCCGTCGATGAGCGACGAGGAGCGGGCCATGATCGGCACCTTCTTGAACCTCGACGCCCCCGACTCGCCCTTCGCGGGCATGACCGAGGAGCAGCGGGCGCTCGTGGGCTGGGAGCTCCAGGCCTGGATGGTCAGCCAGTTCATGCACGGCGAGCAGGGGGCGCTGGTCGCCACCGCCCGCCTCGTCGAGACCGTGCCGGACATCGAGTCGAAGTACTACGCCGCCAACCAGGTGAACGACGAGGCCCGCCACGTCGAGGCCTACGCCACCTACCTCAACACCAAGCTCCCGGGCCACGAGTACGAGATCTCGAAGCCCCTCGAGGCGCTGCTCGTCGACATCATGACCGAGAAGCGCTGGGACATCACCTACCTGGGCATGCAGATCATGGTGGAGGGGCTCGCGCTCGCGGCCTTCGGCATGGGCAACGTCATGTTCAACGACCCGGTCATCAAGCAGATCACCGACCTGGTCATGCGCGACGAGGCCCGCCACGTGGCCTTCGGCGTGCTCGCCCTGAAGGAGGTCGTCCCCCAGCTGAGCGCGGCCGAGCTCGCCGACCGGGAGGAGTTCCTGCTCGAGGCCACCGACCTGATGTACCGCCGCTTCCTGCTCGAACAGCTGTGGGAGCGCCTCGGCATCGACGTGGCCGAGGGCAAGGAGTTCGCGGCGACCAACCCGCTGATGATCATGTTCCGCCAGGTGCTGTTCTCGAAGATCGTGCCCAACGTCAACAAGCTCGGGCTGATGACGCCCCGCGTCCGCCAGTGCTTCGAGGACCTCCAGGTCGCCCAGTTCGCCGACCAGCTCGACACCGCCAGCGAGGAGCTCTCCTCGCTCGCCGGCGCCGAGTCCCTCGCCGACATCGCCCGCACCGCCGGCTGACCCGCGACCCTGCCACCGGGTCGACGAGACTGGCGCGATGCGACGTCTCGCGCTGCTGCTCGTGCCGCTCGTGCCGCTGGTCGGGTGCATGAGCGGCGACGACCCCGAGCCGGTCAGCGTGGACTGGCCCGGCGAGTCCGTCGGCGCGACCGAGGTGATCGACCTGGGTGCCGGCTTCTCGCTCGACGCGCCGGCGTCGTGGGTCCTCGAGCAGGCTTTCGAGCTGCCGGACGAGCCGTTGGACGAGTGCGACTCGGTGCACGCGTCGATCGACGCCGGCCCCGGGGTGTTCGTCTCGTTCGCCCTGCCCTCGGTCACCTGTGCCGACGCGGCGGACCCGGAGCCTCCCCTCAACGGCGAGCACGGCGACTACGTCAGCGTCGACGACGTGCGGGCACCGCTGGGCGCCGCCACGGCGCCGAGCGACCTCGGCGAGGTGACCACATTCGAGCAGGACTACGAGGAGTGCACGCAGGAGTGCGTCACCACGAGGGACCAGGTCGCGCTCGTCGCCCTCACCGTCCCCGTCGACCCCGACCACCCCACGCTGATGGTCCACGCCGACGCCGAGGACGTGTCCGTCGACCGGATGCTGGCACTGGTCGACGCGATCTCGTACTCCTGACCCTGCACCGCCGCCCGACCCGTCTGGCGGAAGCTCAGGTCCGGCCGGCGGCCGCCCAGGCGTGGGTGGCGTCGTCGGCGGGGAGCTGCACGACGAGCCGGGTGTCGGGGGCGCCCGCGGCGATGAGCACCTGGTAGGCGAACGTGAGCACCGCCCCGTCGGGGCCGCGGAAGCGGCGGCGGCGTGAGGTGAGGCCGGCCACGTCGTGGCTCGGCCACCAGGCGTCGAAATCGGGACTCGCGGCGCGGAGGCGCTCGACCAGCGCCACCGTGGCGGGGTCGTCGCGGTGCGGGGCGATGTCGGCCCGGAATTGGGAGAGGACGCGGCGGGCCTCGTCCTCCCAGCCGACGATGAGCGCTCGACCCTCCGGCCGGGCGAAGACGGACCAGACGAGGTTGCGCTCGTCGTCGGCCAGCGTGTCGATGGCGGGATAGAGGCGGGCCTGGGCCCGGTTCCACGCCAGGTACTCCCAGCGGGGGCCGAGCACGTAGGCGGGGGCCGGCTCGAGCGCGTCGAGGAGGGCGTCGAGGTCCTCGGGGACGGTGGCGTCACCGGTGGTGGCCCGCACCCCGTGGGTGGTGTGGCCGGCGAGCTCGAAGAGGTGGTCGCGCTCGACGGGGTCGAGGCGCAGCACCCGGGCGACCGAGTCGAGCACGTCGGCCGACGCGTTGATGGGCCGACCCTGCTCGAGCCACGTGTACCAGCTCACCGAGACACCGGCGAGGAGCGCCACCTCCTCGCGGCGCAGGCCGGGCGTGCGACGACGGGAACCGGCCGGGAGGCCGGCGTCCCCGGGCGACACCGCGGCGCGGCGGGCCTTCAGGAACTCGGCGAGGTCGTTGCGCCGCACCGGTCCAGTGGACCACAGCCGGGCGGCGCCAGGGTGGTGGTGGCGGTCCCCGGATGGGCGCGCCCTTCCCTGGTGGGCCCCGTCGGCGCACCCTCGTCCGATGACGCTCATCGAGAACCCGTTCGACGCCCGTTCGGGTGACGCGGGCACGGCGCTCGGCCGGCCCGCAGGTACTGGCACCCACGCGGCGCTCGGCGCCCGTGCGGGGACCCGGGACCGCCGTGGCCCGGCACCCCGGGCCCACGACTCCCCCCCGGTGGCGCCGACCCCCTCGGCCGCGGATCGCGCGTCGGGCCCGGAACCCCTCGGGCTGCTGAGCCGGCACGGGCGGGAGGCCACGTCGTCGGTGATCCGGGACCTGCTCGACTGGACCCGCCGGCCCGGGATGCTGTCGCTGGCCGGGGGCATCCCGGCCGCCGAGCTGCTGCCGGTCGAGCGGGTCGGCGAGGCGGTCGATCGGGTCCTGGCCACCCACGGGCCGGCCGCGCTCCAGTACGGGTCGACCGACGGCGAGGCCGTCCTCCGGTCGCTCGTGGCGCCGACGCCCGAGCGGGCCGACGACGTGGTCGTCACCACGGGCTCGCAGCAGAGCCTGGACCTGCTCGCGAGGGTGCTGCTCGACCCGGGCGACACCGTGGTGGTCGAGGGTCCGTCCTATCTCGGCGCGCTGAGCGCCTTCCGGGCCGTCGGTGCCCATCTGGCCGAGGTCCCCGGCGACGCCGCCGGCCTGGACACCGAGGTGCTCGCCGGCGCCCTGGACGCGGGCCTGCGCCCCAAGGCGGTCTACGTCGTCCCCGAGTTCGCGAACCCCACCGGCGCGACCCTGTCCGCAGCGCGCCGGCGTCACCTGGTCGAGCTCGCGGAGCGCCACGGGTTCGTCATCGTCGAGGACGATCCGTACGGCGCGCTGCGCTTCGACGGCCCGTCCGTGGCGCCGATCGCCGACCGCACCGACCTCGCCGTCCGACTGGGCACGGCGTCGAAGACCCTCGCCCCCGGGCTCCGGGTCGGCTGGGCCACGTTGCCGGCGTGGCTGCGGGGCCCCGTGGTCCGGGCCAAGCAGGCCGTCGACCTGCACACGTCGACGCTGGACCAGCTCGTGGTCGCCGACGTGCTCGCGGACGAGGACTTCGTCGCCGGCCACCTGGCCAGGTTGCGGTCGGTCTACGGGCGGCGGTGCCGGGCCCTCGTCGGCGCGTTGGCCCGCGTGGGCGGCGGTCGCTTCGAGGTGGCGCCGCCGGCGGGCGGGATGTTCGCGTGGGCGGCCCTCCACCCGTCCCTCCGGCTCACCGCCGATGCGGTCCTGCCGTCAGCGCTGGTCGGCGGGGTCGCCTTCGTGCCCGGGTCGGCGTTCGGGCTGGCGCCCGGTGAGGGCGAGCGGCTCGGCCCCGCCGGCGACGGCGAACGCCGGCTGCGGCTGTGCTTCGCCACCCTCGACGAGGCCCGGTTGGCGGACGCGGTCGAGCGCCTCGTCGCCGCGGTCGACGCGGTCCGGTAGGAGCGCCCCGGGCAGGGTGACCCCGGCCGGTCGCCAGGACAGGCGGCTGACGGCGCGGCGGACGCTCGACTCGACGGCGACGGCGACGGCCAGGATCGCCACCGCCACGATGCCGTCCAGCCACCAGTGGTTGGCCGTCACCACGACCGCCCAGACGGTCAGGGCGGGGTGGGCGAGCACGAGCCAGCGCCATCGGCTGCGGCTCGCGACGATCGCGGCGAAGGCGACCAGCACCGCCCAGCCCACGTGGAGCGACGGCATGGCGGACATCTGGTTGTTGGCCCCCGTGCCGAGCTGGGGGTAGACGGACTGCCCGAACTGGTGCGCCGTGTCGACGTAGCCGAGCTCGGGCAGGAAGCGGGGCGGCATCACCGCCACGAGTTGGATCAGCAGGCACGCGCCCGTGAGCAGCGCGAGGACGTTGCGGACGGGCGGGTAGTCGTCGCGGTGCCGGACGAACAGCCAGAGCAGGACGATGATCACCGCGGGCACGTGGGCGATCGCGTAGTAGAGGTTGGCGAACTGGACGACCAGCGGGTGGTCGATGATCGCCTGCTGCCAGCCGAGCTCGCTCGGCAGGTGGAGCCAGCGCTGGACGTCCACGATCTGCAGGGCCCGCTCCTGGGCGCCCTCGACGTGGCGCACCGAGAGCTTCCCGGCGATCCGCCACAGGGAGTACAGGGTGCAGACCAGCGCGGCCTCGAGCGCGAAGGGCCGGAGCGCGGTGCCCGCCCGGCTGCGGGGGCGCACCAGCCAGGCCGCGGACGCGAGCACGACGGCGGCGACCATCGTGTACGGCCAGGGCACCCACATCCCCGCCGACGCTACTCCTGCGACGGCGCCTCGGGGCGGCCGTCCCCCCGGTGTTCTGGCTCCCGATTTCGGTGCCCCGGCACCGAAATCGGGAGCCGGAACCGTGGTGGTCGGGATCAGTCGCGTACGGTCCAGGCATGGGACTGCGGGTGGTGGTGTGGGGGACGGGGAACGTGGGGCGGCCGGCCATCCGGGCGGTGGCGGCGCACCACGACCTCGACCTTGCGGGCGTGATCGTCAGCAACCCCGACAAGGTCGGGCGCGACGCCGGCGAGCTGGCCTTCGTCGACCCGCTGGGCGTGGCCGCGACGGACGACCGCTCGATCGCCTTGTCGGGCGACGTGGATGCGGTGGTCTACGCGGCCACGGCCGACACCCGGCCCGAGGAGGCCTACGCCGACCTGGTCGACTGCCTGCGCAGCGGCGCCAACGTGGTGTCGACCGCGTTCTACCCGCTGCTGCACCCGCCGAGCGCACCGGCCGAGCTGCTCGACGTGGTCGGACCCGCGTGCACCGAGGGCGACAGCTCGGCGTTCGTGTCGGGGATCGACCCCGGCTGGGCGCTCGACATCCTGCCCGGGCTCGTCTCGGGCGTCGGCGCCGGCATCACCGAGATCCGGGTGCAGGAGCTGTTCAACTACGCCCTCTACGACCAGCCCGACGTGGTGCGCGAGGTCATCGGCTTCGGTGGCCCGATGGACGAGCTGCCGCTGATGCTGTTCGACTTCTCGCTCGACATGGTGTGGTCGCCGATGCTGCGCATCCTCGCCGACCAGCTCGAGGTCACCCTCGACGACATCGAGATCGCCGTCGAGCGCCGGCCCCTCGAGCGCACGATCGAGGTCGACGGCATGGGCACCTTCGAGGCCGGAACCCAAGGAGCCTTCCGCTTCGAGCTCAAGGGCATCGTCGGGGGCGAGCCGCTGCTGGTCGTCGAGCACATCACCCGGATCGACGACGCCTGCGCGCCGGACTGGCCGTCCTCGTCGTCGCCCGGCGGCGAGCACCGGGTGCAGCTCTCGGGCCACCCGAACCTCACGGTGTCCGTGCACGGCACCGAGCCGGGTGAGCCCGGCGCCGCCGGCGGCGGCAACGCGTCGGCCGCGAACCGGTGCGTCAACGCCATCCCCGCCGTGGTGGCGGCGCCGGCCGGCCCCGTGCACCCCCTCGACCTGCCGCCCATCACCGGCGCCCGCCAGCTCCGCCGGCGCGTACCCTCGGCGCCGGCGCCAGGCTGAATCGGGCGCATCGCGCCGGACCTGGTGCGATTGGTTGCGCTGGGTTGAACCCGGCGCGGCGGCCCCTCGTGCGCTGGGCTGAACCCGGAGCATCGCGCTGGACGTGGTGCGCTTGGCTACGCCGGGTTGAGGTCGGTGCACCCGGTGCTGGCTCCCGATTAGAGCGAAGGGAGGTCGAATCGGGAGCCCGTTCGTCTGTGCTCAGCCCGCGGGTTCGGGCGTCTCGTCCCCGTCGCCGTCGGGGGTGGCGAAGGACACGTTGACGGTGCGTTCGTCGGCGCCGCGGACGACGGTGAGCGCCACCTCGTCGCCGTCGACCGCGTCGAGGGCGGCGGCGAGGTCGTCGACCGAGGCCAGCGGGGTGCCGCCGGCGGCGACGAGCAGGTCCCCCTCGGACACGCCGGCGGCGGCCGCGGGGCCGTCCTCGTCGACCGCCCGCACCAGCAGACCGGGGCGCTCGTCGTCGAGGCCGACCGCCTTGCGCAGGCGCTCGGCCACCTCGGGCGGGGCCACGGCGACGCCGAGCCGGTGACGGCGCACGGAGCGGCCGGCGAGCAGCTCGTCGACCCGTGCCCGCAGGGGCGGGTCGCTCACCCGTGCGAGGTAGAAGCCGTCGCCCACCCGGTGGGTGTTGACGCCGACGACCCGCCCGTCGGCGTCGAGCACCGGGCCGCCCGAGGAGCCCCGGGCCAGCGGCGCGGTGTGCTCGAGCGCACCGCGCACGACCCGGCCGCGGGGACCGCGGAAGGCCCGGTCGGAGCCGCTCACGAAGCCGACCGTCGCCCGGGGGCGGTGACCGCCCCGGCTGAGGGCCACGACAGCGGTGCCCACCGCGGGCGGGGCGTCGGCGTCGAGCTCGGCGAACGCCAGCGCCGGCGCCTCGCCGGTGGGCACGTCGAGCACGACGAGGTCGCCGTCGTGGTCGTCGCCGTGGACCGCGCCCTGCTCGGACCGCCCGTCGGCGAAGGTCACCGCGACCGTGCGGTCGCGGAGGTTGTGGGCGCTGGTGAGCACCCGGTCGGGACCGACGACGAAGCCGCTGCCCCGCCCGTTGCGGCCGATGCTCACCACGGCCGGCGCCGCCTCGGTGGCCAGCCGCCCCACCGTCTCCTGCAGTTCGTCCAGCATGTGCACTCCCGTGTCGCTAGTCACTTCATGTTTGCAAGTGACTGTACCGACAGCTCCAGAGATCGCAACCCGCCACACTGGGGGCGTGCTCGAACCGGGGATGCACGAGGCGGCCGAGTTGGCCGGCGACCGCTGGGTGCTGCTGCTCGTCGCCGCCCTGGCGGACGGCCCCCGCCGCTTCGGTGACCTCGCCGCCGACGTCGAGGGCATCGCCCCCAACGTGCTGACCGACCGCCTCCGCCGCATGGAGGCCCGCGGCCTCGTGACCGCGGCGCCGTACCAGCACCGCCCCCGCCGCTACGTCTACGAACTCACCGAGCCCGGCCGGGAGTTGGCCGCCCTGCTCCCGGGTCTCGCTGCCTGGGGCGCCACCACCGCCGGCCTCACCCCGCCCGGCGAGCGCCCCGCCGACGCCCCCGACGACGGCGAGCCCCTCCTCTGGGTCTGACCAGACAGCCACGCCCCGGCGAACCGGCACCGGATTTCGGTGTCAGGGCACCGAAATCCGGTGCCAGAACGAGCGGCCCGGGCGCGGCGGGCGCCGGGGTCAGTAGGAGCCGCGCAGGAGGCGGCCGTAGCCGCCGGCCTTGCCGAGGTCGGGGGCGGCCTCGTGGCCGTCCCACGCCAGCTTCCCGTTGATGAGCACGGCCCGGACGGCGTCGTCGTTGCGGCGCACGAGGCGGTCGAGGCCGGGGAAGCCGGGCATGGGCACCTCGTGCATCTCGTCGAGGTGGCCATCGAGGCCGGCGGGGTCGACGACGACCACGTCGGCCCGGCCGCCTTCGCGGAGGTGGCCGGCGTCGACACCGAGGTAGTCGGCGATCTCACCGGTGACCCGGTGCACGGCCTGACCGGTCGTCAGGAACGGCCGGCCCCGCCGGTCGGCGTCGCGGGCCAGGCGCAGCATCTGGAGGGCGAAGTTGTAGAAGCCCATGTTGCGCAGGTGGGCGCCGGCGTCGGAGAAGCCGACGAGCACCTGGGGGTGGGCCGCGATCCACTCGAGCTCACGGACCCGGTCGTTGCCGATCACGGTGTACCAGCGCAGGTCGGTGCCGTGCTCGGCGATCAGATCCATGAAGCAGTCGAGGGGGTCGACGCCCCGCTCGGCGGCGACGTCGGCGAAGGTGCGGCCCACGAGTGACTCGTCGGGTGCTCCCATGATCCGGGCCTCGCGGAGGTCGCGGTGGTACACCCGGCCCTTCACCTTGTTCGTCCACTGCGATCGGAAGCGGGCCCGCCACCCCGGCTCGGTCATGAGCTCACCCCGGTGACCCCGCTCGAGGTGCAGCACCTCGGTGCCGGCGCCGAGCTCCTCGATCACCGGGTTCTCGAGACCGTCGATCCACATGTCGAACACCATCGGCAGCGACTGCATGCGCAGGTCGGCGCCCAGGAACCGCCGGGCGGCGCTGAGCGACGCGCCGACGGCACGGTGCATCCCACGAGCGACCCGCACGTCGACCAGCGAGATCAACATGGTGCGCATCGGTCGGTGGCGGACCTTGGAGGCGAGGGCCATGAACAGGGCGATGTTCCAGCGGGTCTGGATGTTGGGCACCGCTTGGAACACGGCGTCGCGCGCCCGCACCGGCTCGACGAGGGCGCGGTACTCCTTCCACTTCGCGAAGACCGAGGGCGTGGGCCGGCTCCGGTAGCGGTCGCCGTCGCACTTGTCCCACGGGAGGGTGTTGACGGACAGGCCGAGGTAGCCGGCGTCGAGAGCGTCGGCGACCATCCGACGCATGGTGGCGACCTCGCCGCCGGTGGGGACGACGTGCTCGTCGACCGAGCGGCCGAACCCCATCACGTGGGCCCGGATGGCCGAGTGCCCGAGCAGCGAGACCACGTTGGGGCCGAGGGGCAGCGCCTCGAGGTGGTCGAGGTAGCCGGCGGGGGAGTCCCAGTCGACGACCTGGCGCAGCATGGGCAGCACGTCGGAGCGGGGGATGCCCTCGACCCGGCAGAACATGTCGGCGAGGTCCTCGGGGTCGCCCACCGCGAACGACAGTCCGCACGACCCGACCAGCACCGTGGTGATGCCGTGGCGGACGGACTCGGTGAGGTCGGGGGAGAACTCGACCTCGGCGTCGTAGTGCGTGTGCAGGTCGACGAACCCGGGCGTGACCCAGCAGCCGGCGGCGTCGATCACGTCGGCGCCCTCGGGCACGTCGAGGTCGCGGCCGATGCGGCGCACCACCCCGTCCTCCACCAGCACGTCGGCCCGGCGACCCTCGGCACCGGTTCCGTCGAACACCGTCCCGCCCGTGATCACCGTCGTAGGCACAGACGAAAAGCTACCGCCGCCGCCCCGCCGTTACCGTCGGGGGATGGCCCGCCCGGACCACCTCCGCGCCGACCAGGCCCGCCGCATCCACCTGGCCGCACAGGGGTTCGCCGAGCGCCGGCCGGCGGGCCGGGTCGACCGCCGCCACGTGCGACGGGTGCTCCAGCGCCTCGGGCTCGTCCAGATCGACTCGGTCAACGTGCTCGTCCGCAGCCACTACCTACCGCTGTTCTCCCGGCTCGGCCCGTACGACCGGTCCCTGCTCGACCGCCTCGCCTACCGGGACCACGAGGTCTTCGAGTACTGGGGCCACGAGGCGTCGCTGATCCACCACCAGCTCCACCCCTTGCTCCGGTGGCGGATGGCCCGCGAGCACCAGTGGTCGGGGATGCGCGAGTGGGCCCGGGACAACCAGCAGCTCATCGCCACGGTGCGGGCGGACGTCCTCGCGCGCGGCCCGATGAGCGCCGGCGAGCTCGACGAGGCCGAGCGCAAGAAGGGGCCTTGGTGGGGCTGGGGGGACACGAAGCGGGCGCTCGAGCACCTCTTCTACGTGGGTGAGGTCGGCGCGATGCGGCGGGGCAGCTTCGAGCGGGTCTACTGCGACCCCCGCGCCGTCGTCCCGCCCGAGACCGCGGAGCGGCCGACGCCTCCCGAGCGCGACGCCATGGTCGGCCTGCTCGAACGTTCGGCCCGGGGCCACGGCATCGGCACCGCCCGCGACCTGGCCGACTACTTCCGGCTGCCCATCACCGAGGTGCGGCCCCTGCTCCACGAGATGGCCGGCGCCGGCGTCCTGCAGGAGGTGGCGGTGGAGGGTTGGAAGCAGCCCGCCTACCTGCACCCCGACGCCGTCCTTCCTCGCCGCGTCGAGGCTGCGGCGCTGGTCTCGCCCTTCGACTCGCTGATGTGGGAGCGCGAGCGGGTCGAGCGGGTCTTCGGCTTCCGCTACCGCATCGAGATCTACGTCCCGAAGCCCAAGCGCACCTACGGCTACTACGTGCTGCCGTTCCTGCTCGGCGACCGCTACGTGGCCCGGGTCGACCTCAAGGCCGACCGTGCCGACCGCTGCCTGCTCGTGCAGTCCGCCCACGCCGAGGAGGGCGTCGACCACGGCGAGGTCGCCGCCCGGCTGGCGACCGAGCTGCGGGCCCTCGCCACCTGGCTCGAACTCGACGACGTCACGGTGGTGGGCCGCGGCGACCTGGCCCCGGCATTGCGGGCGGCGGCGCCGTAGGGTCTCGCCCATGACGGGGTCGGGGGACGATCGGGACGGGCCTCGAGACGACGTCGGGGAGGATGCCCGCCAGGACGAGCGCGGGCGCGGGCCCCGGCGCCGACGATCGCGCCACGGCGATGCCGAGCCTCGTGGAGGGCCGTCACGCGACCTTCCTCGAGCTCTTCCTCGACCTGGTGTTCGTGTTCGCGGTCACCCAGGTCGCGGCGGTGCTCGCCAGCGACCTGAGCTGGTCGGGCGTCGGTCGGGGCCTCCTGGTCGCCTGGCTCGTGTGGTGGCTGTGGTCGCAGTTCACCTGGCTGGGCACCGCGATCGACCTCGACGCCCGATCGCTCGTGCCGTACCTCGTACTGCTGGCGGTCCCGCCGGCGCTGATGATGGCGGTCGCCATCCCGGACGCCTTCGGCGGCACGGGGCGGCAGTTCGCGGCGGCCTACCTGGTGACCAACCTCTGGTCGCTCGCGATCCAGGGCCACGACGCGTGGCGACGACCCGAAGCCCGGGACCCCTGGTTGCGGTACGCGTCCCTCGCGGCGATCGCCCCGGTGGCGCTGCTCGCCGGATCGTTCCTCGACGGCGACGCCCGGGTCGTGGTGTGGACCGTGGTCGCGCTGCTCGACATCGCCGGGGCCCTCGCCGCGGGGAGTGGCGACGAGAGCAGCGAGTGGCGGATCGACGCCACCCACTTCGCCGAGCGCCACGGTCTGTTCGTGATCATCTCGCTCGGCGAGATCCTGGTGGCCGTGGGTGCCGCCGCGACGGGGCTGGAGCCCACGGCGACCGTGGGGGCGGGTCTGGTGGCCACCGTCGGGGTGGCCTGCGTGCTGTGGTGGGCGTACTTCGCCTACGTGCCGGGGGTCGTCGAGCACCGGCTCGCCTCCGCGGTGGCGCGGGAGCGAGGTCGGGTGGCCCGCGACCTGTTCACCTTCGGCCACTTCCCCGTGGTGTTCGGGCTCGTCCTCTACGCCGTGGTGGGCAAACACGTGATCGCCCACCCGTTCGACGTGCTCGGCGGGCCCGACCGCTGGGCGCTGGCCGGCGCCGTGGCCCTCTTCGTCGGGGGCCTCGCCGGTCTGCAGTGGCAGATCGTGCACCGGTGGTCGCGGGAGCGCACCCTGACCGTGGCGGTGGTGGCCGGGCTGTGTGCCCTGGTCGGGCCCCACGTCGACGCCGTGGTCCTGGTGGCCCTCGTCGGGCTGGTGATCGCCGCCCAGCAGTTCCACACCTACCGCTCGTTCGTGCGCGCGAGCATGGCGGGGTGAGCGACCTCACCCACGACCAGCGACCCGGCTCCTGGAGCTCGGTGGCCGCCGAGTACGACTCGGCGTTCGCGGGCTACACCGGTGCCTACTCGGACGCCTTGCTCGACCTCGTCGAGGTCGGCGCCGGCGACCGGGTGCTCGACGTGGCGGCGGGTTCGGGCGCCTTCAGCCTCCGGGTCGCGGCGCGGGGTGCGGCGGTCACCGCCACCGACTTCGCGCCGGGGATGGTCGAGTTCCTGCGCGAGCGGTTCGCCGCGGCCGGCCACGAGCGCGGCACCGCCACGGTCATGGACGGCCAGGCCCTCGACCTCCCGGACGGGTCGTTCGACCTGAGCGTCTCGATGTTCGGCGTCATCTTCTTCCCCGACATCGACGCCGGCCTCCACGAGCTGGCCCGGGTGACCCGACCCGGCGGTCGCGTGGCCGTGGCCACGTGGGACCTCGCGGGCTTCCGCCTCGTGGACCTCGTCCGCGAGGCGCTGCGCCGGGCGCTCCCCGAGCTCGACATCCCCTCGCCCGAGCCGGTGTGGGCCCGGATCGGCGACGCCGACGGGCTGGCGGCGGCGCTCGCGGGAGCGGGCCTCGATGCGGTCGCCGTCCACCCGGTGACCCGTGCCTGGACCTGGGAGGACCCCGAGGAGTTCTTCCGCCAGCTCCCGGCGTGGTCGCCGCCCGTCCAGCCCCTGTTCCAGGTGCTCGACGAGGCCCAGGTGGCCGCCGGCGCCACGGCCTTCGCCGAGCTCGTGACCTCCGCCGGCGGCACGTCGGGCGGCATCCACGTCACCGCGCTGCTCGGCATCGGGACGAGGCCCTGATGGCCCGCAACGTGCTCGGGGGTGAGCTGGCCTCGTGCAGCGAGTCGCCCCGCACCGGCTTCTACCGCAACGGGTGCTGCGACACGGGCCCGGGCGACCTCGGTGTGCACACCGTCTGCGCCCGGGTGACCGCGGAGTTCCTCGCGTTCTCCGCGTCGGTGGGCAACGACCTCTCGACGGCCCATCCCGAGCTCGAGTTCCCCGGGCTGCGGCCCGGCGATCAATGGTGCCTCTGCGCCCCCCGCTGGCAGGAGGCACTCGAGGCGGGGGTGGCCCCACCGGTGGTGCTCGAGGCCACCCACGTCGGCACCCTCGAGTGGTGCGACCTGGACGACCTGAAGGCCCACGCGGTCGAAGGCTGAGGGCGTCGCCTCAGCCGTCGGCGGGGCGGGGGACCGCGGTGGCGTCGCGGTCGTGCTCGCAGGCCGTGCGGACGTGGCAGCCGGCGAGGTGGTCGTTGACCAGGCCCAGCGACTGCATCGCCGCGTAGGCCGTGGTCGGCCCGACGAAGCGGAAGCCGTGGCCCTTCAGGGCCTTGGACAGCGCGGTCGACTCGGGGGTGGTCGCCGGGAGGTCGCCGAGGCGGGCAGGTGCGGGTCGGTCCTGCCGGGGTGCCTCGAAGGTCCACACCAGGGCCGCCAGCGAGCCGTGGCGGTCCTGCACGTCGAGCACCGCCCGGCCGTTGGCGATGGTGGCCTCGATCTTGCCGCGATGGCGGACGATCCCGGTGTCGCCGAGCAGGCGCTCAACGTCGGCCTCGCCGAAGCGCGCCACCGCCTCGGGGTCGAACCCGGCGAAGGCGGCGCGGAAGCCCTCGCGCTTGCGCAGGATCGTGAGCCAGGACAGGCCCGACTGGAAGCCCTCGAGGCAGAGCTTCTCGTAGAGGCGGACGTCGTCGACCACCGGCCGCCCCCACTCGGCGTCGTGGTACGCCGCGTAGTCGTCGGACCCCGTCGACCACGGGCAGCGACGCTTCCCGTCGTCGCCCCGCTCGACACCGCGCGCGCCCCAGTCGCTCACCCGGTCACCACCGGTTGCGGGCCTCCTCGGCCCAGCCGGGCACGCCCTCGAAGGTGACCTCGTCACCGTCGGCGGTGCGGAGCCGCCCCGACCAGTGGCCGAAGACCTGGTGCACCTCCATCGACAGGACTCCGAGGCTGGTGCGCGAGTGCTTGTCGTGGAAGGGGTCGAGGCGGGCCTCGACCAGGTCGCCGGCGGTGTCGGCGACCCGCCACGGCTCGAGGGGGCGGTCCCAGTCGTACTCCCAGGTGAGCTCGTCGTGGATCTTGGTGAGGTGACCGTCGACACACAGGGCGTTCTCGGTGTGCTCCGTCCCCTCGGTCCACTTCCCGCCGAACTGCAGGCCGACGAGGCGGCCGTCGGTCGATCGACCCGAGCCCGATCCCCAGTTCCACCGGATGAAGTAGGGCCAGATCCCCCGGCCGAGGTCGAGGGTGCCGAAGGCCTCCGTCGGGTCCCCGGGCTCGCCGCCGACGGTGATCACCTCGTCGCCCAGTCGGACCTCGCCGCGGGCCGGCCGGGTGTTCTGCTTCGACGTGTACTGGAAGCGCCGGTCCGACCATGGGATGACCACGTTCATGGTCTCGTGGCCGGGCGGGCGCTCGACGACGAGGTCGACCGCCACCGGGCCGTGCGGGGTGGTGGCCGCCTCCGCGGTGAGGCGCGTGCCCTCGGGCCGCTCGTCGATGCCCACCGACAAGGCCTTGGCCCCGAAGACCATCGTGCCCGTGCACGGCTCGTCCGGGAGATGGAACCCCCGCGCCAGCGGGACCACCTGCCCGACGTCGACGACGAGGCCGTCCGAGGGCCGGAGGATCCAGAGGCCGGCGATGCCCACGTAGTCGACGTCGGCGTAGGTGATCGAGACGATCAGGTCCGGCGCGGTCACGCACCAGTACTCCCAGCGCTTGCGGCGACCCCAGGGGCCGCGCAGGTTCGCTCGGTGCAGGGGACGGCGAGACCAGCCTCGGGCGTCGGGGGCGAGCCGGCCCCGGGCGTCACACAGGTCGACCGGTTCGGTGAGCTCACGCTCGACCGCCGCGGCCTCAGTCATCGGTGGCGGCCCCGTCCCCGTCTCCGTCCTCTTCCTCGTCGGCCTCGGCCTCGCCGCCCTCGCGCCCACCCCGCAACCCGAGGCGTCGCAATGTGTCGTTGGCCCACATGGCCGGCCCGACCGTGACCTCCATGGCGTCCACGAGGCGGCTGACCTGGTGGGTGAGCTCGCCGACGTCGCCGATGGTGTCGGCCATGCCGCTGCGCAGGTCGTCCACGCCGGCGACCACGCTGCTGAACCGGTCGATGGCCTCGTCGAGCTTGGCGATGGTGCCGTCGAGACTGCTCAGGGTGGCGTGCATGTGGTCCACCGTGGCGTTGAGGGCCTCGAGGGTCTCGTCCACGTTGAGGACCGCATCGGCCATCCGGCGGGCCCGCGAGGCGGGCCGCTCGCTCGTCATGGGGTGACCGTACCCGGCCCCGCGGGCGGGGTCAGCCGGTGACGGTGAAGCCGGTGATCATGCCCTCTTCGACGTGGCTCTCGACCGTCCCGTCCTCCTCGGTCTCCACGATGTTGCAGAACAGCGTGTAGTCACCAGCGGCCAGTTCGAAGGCGCCGTTGCACGAGGTGCCGCCGGCGAAGGGCTCGATCTCGCCGATGAAGGCGCCGTCGGGCAGCGCATCCTCGTCCACCTGGCCGTCGACGATCTCGAGGTCGGCCTCCTCGGCGCGGACCACGACCAGCTCGTGCGGCTCCTCGCCGTCGTTCTTCGTGACGAAGCGCACGACCCCGGCCGGCGCCTCGTCGGGGTCGGCGAGGATCGAGAACTCGTCGAGGGTGACGTCGACCTCCGTGTCGGCCTCGAGGTCCTCGCCCACCGGGACGCACTCGGCCTCCGTGCCCGAACCGCTGCCCGAGCCGCTCGCGGACCCCGACGCGGCGCCGCTCGCGCTTCCGGAACCGCTGCCGCTTCCGCTCGAGCGGACGTCGCCGCCGTCGTCGGTGCAGGCCGTGCCGAGACCGAGCACCAGGGCGGCGCTGATGGCGAGGGCGAGGAAGGGGCGACGGTGCGGCACGGGGAGACCTCCGGAAGTCGGGACGGCGGTACGGTAGCCCAGGCGACGGTCTGATGTAAACCCTCCCTTACATACGTCAGTGGCGGACCTCGTAGTAGAGGTTGGCGGGGTCGTCGAAGTCGTGGACGGTGAAGCGGCTGAAGCCCGCCTCCCGGGTCATGCGCTCGGCCACGGCGGTGCTGAAGCCCAACGTCCCGAGACCCGCGCCGTCGGGCTCCGAGAGCGCCGACGACAGGCAGCCGGTGACCGAGAAGCCGTACATCATGGCCAGCATCGGGTTGCGGCGGTCCTTCGCCCAGTCACCGGTGCAGCGGATGTCCTTGATCAGCCAGGTGCCCTCCGACGCGAGCCCCCGGTGCACCGCGGCGATGGCATCGGCCGGCCGGGTCATGTCGTGGAGGCAGTCGAAGGTCAGGACGAGGCCGTACCGGCCGTCGTCGGGCAGGTCCTCGGCCCTGGCCTCGTGCAGCTCGACGTTGGCGAGGCCGAGCTCGAGGACGCGGGCCTCGGCGCGGGCGAGGGCGTGGCGGGACAGGTCGAAGCCGTGGAATCGCGAGGAGGGGTACGCCTCCGCCAGGGTGGTGATCGCCACGCCGGCGCCGCACCCGACGTCGGCGACCTCGATGCCGGTGGCGAGCGCCTCGTGCACCCCGTCGAGCGCGGGGATGATCCGGGGGACCAGTGCCAGCCGGGCCCACGGTGCCAGCGAGCGCTCGGTCTGGTGGGCCTCGGCGGGGCCGAGCTCGTCGTAGGTCAGGCCGACGCCGGTGCGGAACGCCTCGGCGAGCCCGTCGACGACGGTCGGGTCGGGGAGGGCGGTGAACGCGCCGGCGGCGAAGGCCAGGCTGGTCTCCTCGGCCACCATGACGTCGACCCCCTCGGGGCGGAGCTCGAAGCGCTCGCCGTCGTCCGAGGCCAGGAGCTCGGCGGCGGCGTTGCCCCGCAGCCACTCGAGCAGCCAGCGCTCGTGCAGGCCCGTCGCCGCCGCGAGCTCCGCGGCGGTGACCGGGCCCGCACCCGCGAGCGCGCGGTAGAGCCCGAGGCGGTCGCCGAGGTGGATCAGCACCGAGACGACCTGTCCCTGCCGGAAGCTCCAGACCCGGAAGGCGTAGGCGCCGACCGCGTCCGGGTCGGCGGCGCCGCCGGCGGCGGCCGCGGTCGCGGTGCGGGTGGCGGCGGTCCTGCTCCTGGTTGCCTCGTCGTGGTCGGCCATGTCGTCCCCCTGTCGTGAGCCGCCCGGGGAGCGCCGGCGGCGGCGCTCCATCATCGTGGATCTGCGGGACGGCCGGGTGTCCCGGCGGCGAGGAGACGCGAGCGACCCGTGCCGAGGTCGGCGCGGGCCGACCGGCCCTACCCCGACCGGGGACGACACCCGTACCATCGGAGCGGGCCGGGAACCCGCCCGGCCGCCGAGGAGGTGCCCGTGCGCACTCGATCCTGCTCGCCCCGCTCGTCGGCGGCCGTCGTGCTCACCGCCTCGCTCCTCCTTCTCGCGGTGCTCGCGGGGTGCGGCAGCGAGGGCGACGGCGGGTCGGCGGCGACCACCACGACCTCCCCGCCGGCCACGACCACGACGTCGGGTGGTGCAGGCACCACCGCGACCACGACGGTGGCCGGCGACGAGGCCGACGTGCTCGTCTACTTCACCCGCGACGAGAAGGTCGCCACCGGCGGCGAGACCGTGCCCACCCCGGCGTTGGCGCGGGGTGCGCTCGAGGCCCTGCTCGCCGGGCCCGACGGCACCGAGGTCGACGCGGGCATGGGGACCGAGATCCCCGAAGGGACCGAGCTGCTCGGCGTCGACATCGCCGACGGCACCGCCACCGTCGACCTGTCGTCCACGTTCGCCTCCGGGGGTGGCAGCCTGTCGATGACGGTGCGGGTCGCCCAGGTGGTGTTCACCCTGACCCAGTTCGACTCGGTGGACGAGGTGGACGTGCGTCTCGACGGCGAGGCGGTCGACGGCATCGGCGGCGAGGGCGTCCCCAGCGAGGACCTCACCCGCGCCGACTTCGAGGCGGTGACGCCGCTGATCCTGGTCGAGTCGCCGGTCCCGGGGGCCGAAGTCACCTCGCCCGTGGAACTGGGCGGGCTGTCCAACACCTTCGAGGCCACCGTGCGCTACACGGTGACCGCCGCCGACGGGACCGTGGTCGCCGACGGCTTCACCACCGCGACCGCCGGGACGGGGACGTGGGGCACGTTCTCGGTCTCGGTGTCGCTGGACGGGTCGCCGTCGGGGGCCGGCACCGTGACGGCGTTCGAGGAGAGCGCGGGGGACGGCGCCCAGGTGAACGTCTACGAGGTCCCGGTCTCGTTCGGGTGACGCCGACCATGCGCGCGTGGGCCGTCCACGTCCCCGGACCGGTCGACACCGGCCCGCTCGTCGCGGTCGACCGGCCCGTCCCCGAGCCGGGCCCGGGCGAGGTGCGGGTGCGGGTGTCCGCCTGCGGGGTCTGCCGCACGGACCTGCACCTGGCCGAGGGCGACCTCGCGCCGCACGGTCACGAGGTCGTGCCCGGGCACGAGGTGGTCGGCGTCGTCGACGCGCTCGGACCGGGCGCCGAGCGGTTCGCGCTGGGTGAGCGCATCGGCATCGCGTGGCTGCGCCACACCTGCGGGGTCTGCCGCTTCTGCGCCCGTGGCGACGAGAACCTGTGCGTGTCGCCGCGCTTCACGGGGTGGGACGCCGACGGCGGCTACGCCGAGCACGCCGTGGTCGACGAGCACTTCGCGTACCGCCTGCCGTCCTCGTTCGACGACCAGCGGGTCGCGCCGCTGCTGTGCGCGGGGATCATCGGCTACCGCGCCCTGCAGCGGGCCGACCTGCCCGAGGGCGGGCGCCTCGGCATCTACGGCTTCGGGGGCTCGGCCCACCTCGCCGCCCAGGTGGCGCTGGCCCAGGGCGCGACGGTCCACGTGATGACCCGATCGGCGGACGCACGCCGCCTCGCCCTCGAGCTCGGGGCGGCGTCGGCGGGCGATACCTTCGACGCCCCGCCCGAGCCGCTCGACTCGGCCATCGTGTTCGCCCCCGCCGGCGAGATCGTCCCCGCGGCCCTGGAGGCACTGGACCGGGGCGGCACCTGCGCCATCGCCGGCATCCACCTGTCGGACGTGCCCGTGCTCGACTACCAGCGCCACCTGTTCCAGGAGCGCCAGATCCGCTCGGTCACCGCCAACACCCGCGCCGACGGCGAGGCGTTCCTCGCGGTCGCCGCGGAGATCGACATCCAGGTCCACACCGAGGCCTACCCCCTCGACCGCGCCGACGAGGCGCTCGCCGACCTCGCCCACGACCGCGTCACCGGCGCCGCCGTCCTCCTCCCCTGATTCCCTGGGCGACCTCGTTCCCGGAGGCGGGGGGTGGAGGACCCGGGGGCCGCGGGTGGGGGGTAGGGTCGCCCGCCGATGGACTACGCCGAGGCCGTCGCCGCCGTGACCGCCCCCGGGGCGCCGTTCGAGACCGTTCCCATCGAGGTCGACGGCCAGACGGTCACCGCCTTCAAGCACGCGCCGAGGACGCTGCGCGACCTGGTCCGCAGCACCGCGGCCCGGGGCGACGCCGTGTTCCTCGTCTACGAGGACGAGCGCTGGACCTTCGCCCGCTTCCACGAGGAGGTCGCCGCCCTCGCCGCCGCGCTGGTCGACCGGTACGGCATCGAGAAGGGCGACCGGGTCGCCGTGGCCATGCGCAACTACCCCGAGTGGGTCGTCAGCTTCGCGGCGGTCACCGCGGTCGGCGGCGTCTCGGTGTCGTTCAACGCGTGGTGGACCGAGGAGGAGGTGGACTACGCCCTCGGTGACTGCACCCCGACCGTGCTGATCGCCGACGCAGAGCGGGTCGAGCGGGCCCGGCTCGCGTGCGCACGGCGGGGCGTCGCCCTCGTGGGCGTCCGCTGCCCTGAGGGCACGGCGGGCGTCGACCCCTGGGACGACGTGGTCCTGCGGGGCGCCCCGCTGCCCGATGTCGAGGTCGACGGCGAGGACGACGCCACCATCCTCTACACCTCGGGCACGACCGGGCACCCGAAGGGTGCGGTGTCGACGAACCGGGCCATCGTGCAGGCGCTGTTCGGCTTCGCCTGTCGCTCGGCGGTCGACCGCCTTCGTGCTCCCGCCCCGGCCAAGGCCGGCGACGCGCCGCCCTCCCTTCCGCCCGCCTTCATCCTGGTCGTGCCCCTCTTCCACGTCACCGGCTGCGTGCCGGTGATGCTGAGCTGCCTGTTCGGCGGGCTCAAGCTGGTGATGATGCACAAGTGGGACCCCGAGCGGGCCCTCGAGCTCGTCGAGCGCGAGCAGGTCACGAACTTCGTGGGCGTGCCCACCCAGAGCTGGGACCTGTTGGCCTCCCCCCGCTTCGGCGAGTTCGACACGTCGAGCCTCCGGGGCGTGGGCGGCGGAGGGGCGCCGGCGCCGCCCGAGCTGGTCAAGCGGGTGGCCAAGGGCTTCCCCTCGGCCAGCCCCGGCATCGGCTACGGCATGACCGAGACCAACGCCTACGGCCCCCAGAACGGTGGCGCCGACTACCTCACCCACCCCACCAGCACCGGCCGCGCCACCCCGATCCTGCAGGTCGAGGTGCGCGACCCGGACGAGCGGCCCGTCCCGGTCGGGGAGCGGGGCGAGATCTGGTTCCGCGGGCCGCACCTCATCCGGGGCTACTGGAAGAACCCCGAGGCCACCGCGGAGGTGCTGGTCGACGGCTGGCTGCGCAGCGGTGACATCGGCCGGATCGACGAGGACGGCTTCGTCTACGTCGAGGACCGGGCCAAGGACATGGTGCTGCGGGGCGGCGAGAACGTCTACTGCGCCGAGGTCGAGGCCGTCCTCTACGAGCACCCGGCGGTGCACGAGGCCGCGGTCTTCGGCGTCCCCCACGAGCGCCTCGGCGAGGAGGTCGCCGCGGCGGTGATGCTGCGGGTGGGCGAGTCCGCCACCGTCGAGGAGCTCCAGGCCCACGTGGCCGAGCACCTCGCCGCCTTCAAGGTGCCCACCAACGTCGTCCTCTGGTCCGAGCCGCTGCCCCGGAACGCCAGCGGCAAGATCCTCAAGCGCGAGCTGCGCGACCTGGTGGCCGAGTCGTGAGCGCCCAGCTCATGATCCGGCCACCCCGGCCGGTCGAGCTCCGTGCCGTGCAGCAGGTCGAGATCGCCGCCGGCCGCCTCTTCGCCGACATCGGGATGGGGCTCGTGGCGGAGCACGAGCCCTTCACGACGATCGAGCTCCAGGGCTTCCTCGACCGGGGCGCGTTCTGGGTGGCCACACCGGTCGGCGGCGACCCCGTCGCCTACCTCCTCGTGGAGGAGGTCGACGGCTGCGCCCACATCGAGCAGGTCACCGTGCACCCCGACCACGGCCGCCAGGGCGTCGGCGCCCGGCTCATCGACACCGCCGAGGGCTGGGCCGCCGCCCGCAGCCTGCCGGCCCTCACGCTCACCACGTTCTCGGAGGTGGCGTGGAACCGGCCCTACTACGAGCGTCTCGGCTTCCGGGTGCTCGCCGGCGACGAGATCACGCCGGGCCTCGCGGCCATCCGCACGTACGAGGACGACATCGGCCTCGGGGTCTGGCCGCGGGTCTGCATGCGCCGAGACGTCGGCGCCCTCCGCCCGTCCTGAACGCTCAGGCCGGGGCGGTCTCGGTGCGGCCGTCGGGGTAGCGGGCGAAGCGCTCCTGGTCCCGAGGGTGGACGGGGTCGTCGGCGGGCCACGGCCAGCCGCCGAAGCCGGTGCGCTGGTAGTCGATCATGGCCTGACGGATGCCGGCCTCGTCGTTCATGACGAAGGGCCCGTACTGGGCCACGGGCTCGGCGATGGGCCGGCCCTGCAGCACCATGATCTCCGCCCCGCCCGCGCCGGCGGTGAGGGTGACGGCCAGGTCGGCGTCGAGCACCGCGCCGGTGCCGCCCTCGAGTGCGACTCCGTCGACCACGAGCTCGTCGCCCTCGTAGAAGTAGAGGACCCGGGCGGTTTCGGGGCCGGCCGCGGGCACGACCCAGGTCGCGCCGGCGTCCATCGAGACGTGCCAGATGCCGATGTCGGCCTCGGGGCGTGACGCCCACGAGCTCGGGGGTGGCGAGGGAGGCCGGTGCCCGTCGACCTCGCCGGCGATGACGGTGATGCGGGTGTGACCGCCGGCCTCGTCGACCTGGTCGAGGTGGGGCACGTCGGCGTCCCACATCATCGAGAAGCAGGGCTCGGCCATCTTGTCCTCGGCGGGCAGGTTCAGCCAGA
>CAZYPY010000012.1:0-30550 GCA_964649545.1 uncultured Microthrixaceae bacterium
CCCGGCCGGTGTGGAAGCGGGCGGGGTCGTAGCCGAAGATCGACATGTTGCCGACATCGCTCCCGGGCGGCATCCCCGGGGGGATCACCGCGGCCCGGCCCACCTCGCCGCGGGCCGCGAGGGCGTCGAGGGTCGGGGTGTGGGCCGCCTGCAGCGGCGTCTTGCCACCGAGGGCCGCCACCGGTTCGTCCGCGCACCCGTCCGGCACGCACACCACGTACTTCACGAGAACCGGGCCTTCATGAGAACCGTGCCTCCATGCCGCCCATCTTGCCCGCTCGCCGGCCGGCTGCCTCAGCCGAGCACCGCGGTGGCGAGCAGATGGTCCCGCACGGCGTCGACGTCGTTGGGCAGCGTCTCGTAGCGCTCGGGGCGGTCGAACAGGTCGCGGAGGTGGTCGGGCAGCTCGGGGCGGATGCCGGTGGCCTGCTCGACCGCGTCGGGGAACTTGGCCGGGTGCGCCGTGGCCAGCGCCACCATCGGCACCGTCGGATCCCGCCGGCACGCCCGAGCCGCCCCGACGCCGACGGCGGTGTGGGGGTCGATGAGCACGTCGTCGCGCTCGTACTCGGCCTCGATGATGGCACGGGTCTCGTCGTCGTCGAACCGGGCGCCGGCGAACACCTCGGCGACCTCGGCGAGGCGCTCGGTGCCGACGGTGACGCGACCCTCGGCCCGGAACTCGTCCATCAGCGCGGCGACGCCGGCGCCGTCGCGGCCGTAGAGCTCGAACAGCAGGCGCTCGAGGTTGCTCGACACCTGGATGTCCATGCTCGGGCTGATGGTGGGCTCGACGTCGCGCATCTCGAGGTCGCCCGAGCCGAGGAAGCGGAAGAGGATGTCGTTCGCGTTCGACCCGATGACCAGTTGCGGGATGGGCACGCCCATGCGGCGGGCGGCGTAGCCGGCGAAGACGTTGCCGAAGTTGCCGGTGGGCACCGAGAACGAGACCGGGGTGCCGTGGCCGACCCGGGCGGCGGCGCGCACGTAGTAGACGATCTGGGCCATCACCCGGGCCCAGTTGATGGAGTTGACCGCGGAGAGCCGCAGCTTCTCCCGGGTTGGGGCGTCGTTGAAGAGCGCCTTCACGAGGTCCTGGCAGTCGTCGAAGGTGCCCTCGACGGCCAGGTTGTGCACGTTGGACGACGGGACCGTCGTCATCTGACGCCGCTGCACCTCGGAGACCCGGCCTGCGGGGTGGAGGATGAAGATCTCGATGCCGTCTCGGTCGCGGCAGGCCTCGATGGCGGCCGACCCCGTGTCGCCCGACGTGGCCCCGACGATGGTGACCCGCTCGCCCCGCTTGGCCAGCTCGTGGTCGAAGAGGCGCCCGACGAGCTGGAGGGCCACGTCCTTGAAGGCGAGGGTCGGGCCGTGGAAGAGCTCGAGCAGCCAGAGGCCGTCGTGGAGACGGTAGAGCGGCGTGACCTCGGGGTCGTCGAAGGTGGCGTAGGAGGCCCGCACCAGCTCGGCGAACTCGTCGCGGTCGTACTCGCCCTCCACGAAGGGCCACATGACCTCGACGGCGACGTCGGCATAGGGCACGTTGGCCAGGGCGGCGAGGCCGTGGGGCAGCTTGGGCCAGGACTCGGGCACGTAGAGCCCGCCGTCGGTGGCCAGGCCGGCGAGCAGGGTGTCGGCGAAGCGCAGCGTGGGCGCGGCACCGCGCGTGGAGACGTAGCGCACGGGCTCAGTCGTCCCCGATGACCCGCAGCACGCTGCCGACCTTGCCCACGACGTCGAGCTGCTTGAGGTCGTGCAGGGTGGCGGCCACGTCGCTCTCGAAGGCCTCGTGGGTGATGAAGATGAGGCGCGCCTCGTCGCCGAGGCCCTCCTGCTCCATCGAGCGGATCGACACGCCGTGCTCGCCGAACACCCCGGCGACGGTGGCCAGCACGCCCGGTCGGTCGAACACCTCGACGTTGAGGTAGTAGCCCGAGCGGACCTCGTCGATGGGGCGGATGCGGGCCGGCCCGAGGCGGCCGATGTGGGCACTCGAGCCCTTGCGCAGGTTCACGGCGGCGTCGATGAGGTCGCCGAGCACCGCGCTGGCGGTGGGGAAGCCGCCGGCGCCGCGGCCGTAGAGCATGAGCTCGCCGACGGCGTCGCCCTCGATGAACACGGCGTTGAAGCTCTCGCGCACCGACGCCAGCGGGTGGGCGACGGGGACCATGGCCGGGTGGACCCGCACGGCGATCTCGCCCTCGACGTCCTCGACCACCGCCAAGAGCTTGACCACGTAGCCGAGGTGGCGGGCGAAGGCGATGTCCGCGGGCGTGATGCCCGAGATGCCCTCGTGGTACACGTCGCCGGCGACGACACGGGCGCCGAAGGCGATCATGGCGATGATGGCGGCCTTGGCGCCGGCGTCGAAGCCCTCGACGTCGGCGGTGGGGTCACGCTCGGCGTACCCCAGGCTCTGAGCCTCGGCGAGGGCCTCCTGGTAGGACGCGCCCTCTTCGGTCATGCGGGTGAGGATGTAGTTGGTGGTGCCGTTGACGATGCCCGTCACCCGGGTGATGCGCTCGCCCGCCAGCGACTCGCGCAGCGGCCGGATGAGGGGGATGGCGCCGGCGACGGCGGCCTCGAAGAGGACGTCGACCCCGGCGGCGTCGGCGGCGTCGAAGATGTCGGCCCCCATGCTGGCCAGCAGCTCCTTGTTGGCGCTGACCACGGGCTTGCCGGCCTTGAGGGCGTCGAGGGTGAGGGTGCGGGCGGGCTCGATGCCGCCGATGACCTCGACCACGAGGTCGACGTCGGGGTCGTCGACCACGGCACCGGCGTCGTGGGTGACGACGTGCTCGGGCAGCTCGACCGGCCGGGCCTTGGCCACGTTGCGCACCGCGACCCGGGTGACCTCGAGCCGCAGACCGGTGCGGGCGGCGATGTCGTCGCCGCGGTCCTCGATGAGCTGGATGAGGGCCGCCCCGACGTTGCCGCAACCGAGGACGCCGACCCGGACCGTTGATTCGTCCACCCCGCCACGGTAGTGGCTGACCCTCCCCCTTCCCGCCCGCGTTCCCCACCCCGTCGGGCCTGGTTCCCGGACCCGGCCGACCCCCGGCCGTACACTCGCCGCGATGGCTGAGGCGGTGGCGCCCCCGGTTCGGCCGCCGCTGCGGACGTGGCCGCGGCGTGGTGTCGCCTTCGTGCGCCACGGGATCGACCAGCTGGGTCCGCCCCGAGTGGCCCTCGCCCTGGCCATCGGCCTGTTCGTGGTGGTCTTCGGCCGCCTCGTCGTGCTGCGCCACGAGCGCTTCGGCTCCTTCGACTTCGACCTCGGCATCTACGACCAGGCGGTCTGGCTGCTGGCCAACGGCCACGGCTTCGACACGGTGCGCGGCCTCGGGGTCTTCGGCAACCACGTGAACCTGGCGTTCTACCTGCTGGTCCCCTTCTACTGGCTCGGCGCCGGGCCGAACTTCCTCAACCTGGTCATGGTCGGCGCGGTCGGCGCCGCCGCCATCCCCGTGTTCCGCCTCGGCCGGATCTGGCTGCGCGACGACTGGCACGCCCTCGTCCCGGCCCTCGCGTTCCTCCTGCACTTCACGAGCCAGTGGATGGTGCAGGAGACCTTCCACGCCGAGGTCGTGGCCCTCTTCCCGTTCTTCATGGCCTATCTCGCCGCCACGGAATCACGCTGGCGTGCCTACGCCCTCTGGATGGCCTTCGCGGTGTCGTGGAAGGAGGACATCGCCCTCGCCGCCCTCGTGGTGGGCGTGGTCCTGCTCGTCCGCGGCCATCGCTCGGGCGACCGGTCCGCGCGGCGGGCCGGCCTCTGGACCGTGGCGGCATCGCTCGGGTGGTTCCTGCTCTGCACGCGGCTGATCATCCCGGCCTTCAGCCCCGGCGGGGTCTTCTACGAGGACTTCTTCGGCCCGCTCGGCGACTCGCCCTGGGCGCTCGCCGACACCGCCGTCACCAACCCGACCGCGATCACCCGCCAACTCGAGCGGGCCAACGCCGTCGGCTACCTGCGCGACCTGCTGGCCCCCTACGGGTTCACCCCCCTGCTGGCGCCGGCGGTGCTGATCATCGGGATGCCCCAGGCCCTCGTCAACCTGCTGTCGGGCAACTCGTTCACCTGGAGCCTGCGCTTCCACTACGCGGCCATGCCCCTCGCCGGCGCCACGCTGGCCATGGTCGAGGGCATCGGCCGGCGTACGTCGCTGTCCGTGCGCCGCTTCCTGCTCGGCCTCGTGGCCGCCTGTGCCCTGGCCACCACCGCGGCGTGGGGGATCTCGCCGATCAGCACCTACTACCGGGAGGGCTTCTGGCCCCTCACGCCCATCGAGCGCCAGGACGAGCTCGAGCGGGCCGTCAACACACCCCCCGACGACGCCTCGGTGTCGGCGACCTACCTGCTCGTCCCCCATCTCACCCACCGGCGCAACATCTACTCGTTCCCGAACCCGTGGCTGCCCCAGAACTGGGGCGTCGCGAACGAGAACCAGCACGACCCCGCCGACGTGGACTGGCTCGTCATCGACCGCCTCAGCCTCAGCCCCGAGCTCGACGAGAAGCTCCAGGAGATCCTCGACACCGAGGACTGGTTGGTCGTCGAGGCCCAGGACGACCTCCTGGTCGCCCACCGCCGCGGCGCCCCCACCCGCTGACCCCGCGGCCCGCCCACACCCTCCGTTCTGGTTACGGAATCGGAACGTGGAACGTTCCGATTCCGTGACCAGATGGCATGGCCGGTGGGGGTGGCGTCGCTCAGGCGAGGTCGGCGCGGAGGAGGTCCTCGTAGGTCTCCCGGCGCACCACCAGGCGGGCGTCGCCGCGGCGGCAGAAGACCACGGGCGGCCGGGGCAGCTTGTTGTAGTTCGAACCCATCGAGTGGCCATAGGCGCCCGTGACGGGGGTGGCGAGCACGTCGCCGACCGCCAGGTCGGCGGGGACGGCGGCGTCGCGCACGAGCACGTCGCCGGACTCGCAGTGCTTGCCCACGACCGTGACCGTGCGGGGCCGCTCGGCGAGCGTGGCCCGGGGCAGGAACGCCTCGTAGCCGCTGCCGTAGAGGGCAGGGCGCGGGTTGTCGATCATGCCGCCGTCGACCGCGACGTAGGTGCGCACGCCGGGCACCTCCTTCACCGTGCCCACCCGGTAGAGGGTGAGCGCGGCCTGCGCCACGATGGCCCGACCCGGCTCGGCGACGGGGCGGGCGACGAGCCCGGCCTCGGCGCAGGCCTGGTGCACGGCCTTGGCCCAGTCGGTGATGGTCGGCGCCGACTCGCCCACCACGTAGGGGACGCCGAGCCCGCCGCCGATCGACAGCTCGGGCAGGCCCAAGGGGGCCACGAACGGCGCGAGCACCTCGATGGCCTCGGCGAAGAAGTCGGCCACGAACACCTGGCTGCCGATGTGGGCGTGGACCCCGACGAGCTCCATGGCGTCGGAGCCCGAGGCCCGGATGACCGCCGCGGCGGCGTCGCCCGACCCGAGCCCGAAGCCGAACTTCGAGTCCTGCTGACCGGTGCGGATGTACTCGTGGGTGTGGGCCTCGATGCCCGGCGTCACCCGCACCAGCACCTTCGGGACGGGCGCCCCCGCGGCCACGAGCGCCTCGATCCGGTCCATCTCGTCGCAGGAGTCGACCACGATGCGGCCGACGCCGGCGTCGAGCGCGCCCTGCAGCTCCTCGACCGACTTGTTGTTGCCGTGCAGCACGACGCGGTCGGCGGGGACGCCGGCGGCGAGCACGACGAAGAGCTCGCCGCCGCTGGCCACGTCGATGTGCAGGCCCTCCTCGTGGGCGAGCCGGGCCATGGCCGTGCAGAGGAAGGCCTTGGCCGCGTACGCCACCCCGTCGCCGAAGGCGGCCACCGCCTCGCGGCAGCGGGCGCGCAGGTGGTCCTCGTCGTAGACGAACAGCGGGGTGCCGAACTGCTCGGCGAGGTCGATCAGGTCGCAGCCGGCGACCGACAGGCGCCCATCGGCGCCGACGACCGCGTTGTCCGGCAGGAGGTGCCGCGGCAGCGCCGTCATCGGGCGCGCCCACCCCAATTCGATCGTTCCGGGTACACGCTGGCGTCACCGGCGCCTCCAGCGTGTACCCAGAACGGGGAGATCGCGGTCACATCGACTCCGGGGCCGAGACCCCGAGCAGGTCGAGCCCGATGGCCAAGCCGACGGCGGCGGCCTCGACGAGCCACAGCCGGGCCTGGGTCAGCTCGGGAGGCACGCCATCGCCCATGACGTAGCAGTCGTGGTAGAAGCCGTGGAAGCGACCGGCCAGCTCGCGGACCCAGGTCGTGATCTGGTGGGGTGCCCGGGCGTTGCACGCCGTGGCCACCGTCTCGGGCAGCTCCGAAAGGCTCCGCAGCACGTCGAGCTCGCGCTCGTGGGCGAGCAGGGCGAGGTCGACGTCGGCGAGCGGCGCCCGCGCCACCCCCCGCTCGGCGGCCACCCGGCCGATCGAGTGGATCCGGGCGTGGGCGTACTGGACGTAGAAGACCGGGTTCTCCATGGCCTGGCTGGCCACCACGTCGAGGTCGAAGTTCTGGCGGGTGTCGATCGACTGGAGCAGGAAGGTCAGCCGGGCGGCGTCGGGGCCCACCTCGTCGAGCACCTCGGTGAGGGTGATGAGGTCGCCGGACCGCTTCGAGAGCCGCACGGTCTCCCCGGCCCGCAGCAGGTTGACCATCTGGGTGATGGGCACCTCGAAGGCGTCGGGATCGTGGCCGAGCGCCTCGAGCGCCGCCCGCATCCGGGGCACGTAGCCGTGGTGGTCGGAGCCCCAGACGTCGACGAGCAGGGCGAAGCCCCGGGCGAGCTTGTCGCGGTGGTAGGCGATGTCGGGCAGCAGGTAGGTGTACTCGCCGTCCGACTTCACCAGGACCCGGTCCTTGTCGTCACCGAAGTCGGTGCTGCGCAGCCACGTGGCGCCGTCCTCGTCGAAGGCGACGCCCCGGGCGCGCAGGTCCTCGAGGGTGGCGGTGATCGCGCCCGACTCGACCATGGACTTCTCGCTGAACCAGGTGTCGAAGCGCACGTTCATGCGGTCGAGGGTGGCCCGCTGGTCGGCGATGGCCCGCTCCTCGCCCCACGCCACGGGGTCGACGCCGTCGGGCAACTCGGCGGCCCACTCCTTGATGTACTCGCCCCGGTACCCGTCCTCGGGAACGTCCTCGCCGGCCTTGCGGGCGGCGAGGGAGGCACCGAACAGCTCCATCTGGACGCCCCGGTCGTTGATGTAGAACTCGCGGTGGACGTCGTACCCACACCGATCGAAGAGGCGGGCGAGCGAGTCCCCGAAGGCCGCCCCGCGACCGTGGCCGGCGTGCACCGGGCCGGTCGGGTTGGCGCTCACGAACTCGACGTTGACCTTGGCCCCGCTGCCGAGGTCCGGGCGGGCGAAGCCGTCGACGCCGGCGGTGACGACGTCGGCCAGCACCTCGTGCAGCCACGAGTCGTGCAGGCGGAAGTTCACGAAGCCGGGGCCGGCGATCTCGACCGCGGCGACGTGGGCCGGCGGGTCGGCCTCGAGTGCGGCGATGAGCTCGCCGGCGAGCTCGCGGGGGTTGCGGCCGGCGGCCTTGGCGGTGGCCATGGCCACGTTGCTCGACCAGTCGCCGTGCTCGCGTCGGGCGGGGCGCTCCAGGGCGATCCCCGAGGCCGGGGGCTCGACCCCGACCGCCGCGAGTGCGCCGCCCAGCGCCTCCGTCAACGACTCCCTGATTCCGGCCACGCGCCATCTTGGCCTCACCGCGGCGGAATACCGCAAACCTTTGGCCGGCGACCGGTGTGCCGGGCGTCCGTGACGTGCCGGAGCGGAGCGGAGGCGCGCCGACGCCGAACCGGATGGCGAAGCCGCTCCGAGGGACGAGGAGCCAGTGTGATGCCTACCAGGCGACCTCGGCGCAGCCCTCGTGGGACTCGGGCTCGACCTGGAGGGTGGCGTGGTCGATGCCGTGGTTCTCCTTCAGCACCTCACGGGCCTGGTCGAGCACCCCGTGGTGGTCGGCCTCCTGGGTCACGACCAGGTGGGCCGACACGACCTCCATGTCCGAGGTGAGGGTCCAGGCGTGGAGGTCGTGGACCTCGACGACCTCGGCCAGCGCGCACAGGTCGGACTCCAGCGCCTCGAGGTTGAGGCCGGGTGGCGCCGCCTGCACGAGGATGCGCACGGCCCGGGCACCGAGGCTCCACGCCCGGGGCAGGATCCAGAGCCCGATGGCGACGCCGACCACGGCGTCGATCCACTCGACGCCGGTCGCGGCCATGAGCAGTGCGCCCACGATCACCCCGACGGAGGCGACGGTGTCGGAGAGCACCTCGAGGTACGCCCCCTCCACGTTGAGGCTCTCCTGGGCCCCCTCGCGCAGGAGGAAGAAGGCCACGAGGTTGGCGGCGAGGCCCAGCACCGCGACGACCAGCATGAGCCCGACCTCGACCTCCGGCGGGTCGCCGATGCGTCCGATCGCCTCGTAGAGCACGTAGCCGGCGACCCCGAAGAGCAGGACCGCGTTCGCCAGCGCGGCCAGGATCTCGAGCCGGTACAGGCCGAAGGTGTGGCTGCGCCGCCGCGTGCCGGTGCTGGCCAGCTGGATGGCGGCCAGGGCCATCCCCATGCCGATGACGTCGGTGAGCATGTGGCCGGCGTCCGAGAGCAGCGCGAGCGACTGGCTGACGAGGCCGGCGACGACCTCGACCACCATGAACACCGTGAGCAGGGCGAAGGCGACGAGCAGGCGGCCCTTGTGGCGCTCCCCCGCCCGGGCCACGCCGTGGGTGTGATCGTGGCCGTGGCTCACCGCACGGGCCTCCGGTCACACCAGGTGATCGTCGCTCGCAGGCCCATCACGTCCCTCCCGGCCCGCCGGCGGGGCCACGGTCCGCTAGCAAGGTACCCAGCGTGACGGGCGTCGGGGTAGACCAGCGGCCGGGGTGGCCGGGCCCGGGAGGTCTCGACGCGCGGTCGTACGCGACGTGCGCCGTCTCCGCGGGCGCCCAGCTCGTCACCCTCCTGGTCACCTGGCCGCTGTGGCACGAGCGCCGCGACCCCGCGAACCTGCCCGTGGTCGACACCCTCGCCGGTGTGCCGTGGGGCGTGCCCCTGCTGCTCGCCACCCTGCTGGCGATCTGGCGACCGAGGTTCGGTGGCCCGGCCTTCCTGGCGCTGTACGGGCTGGCGGTGCTCGGCGATCAGGTGCGGATCCAGCCCGAGGTGCTCTCGCTCGGCCTGCTGATGACCCTCCCGGCATTGGGCCCATCGGGGCGGGCGGCGTCGCGTTGGCTTCTGGCCGCGACGTGGCTCTGGGCCGGGCTGAACAAGGCGCTGAGCCTCGCCTGGCCGACCGTCGGTGCCGCCTTCATCGCCGGGGTCTACGACCGTCCCGGCGCCCGGGTGGCGATCGCGTGGATCGTCCCCCTGTGGGAGATCGCGCTCGGGATCGGCGCCATGGTGCCCCGGGCCTGGCGCGCGACCGCAGTGGGCGCCGCCGCGCTGCACGTCGGGATCCTCCTGACCCTCTCGCCCCTGCTCGCGGGTGTGAACGCCTCGGTCTGGGCGTGGAACGCGGCGTTGGCGATCGTGGCGGTGCTGCTGTTCTGGGTGCCACGACCTGAGCCGTTGCTGGCCACGACGCCGGTGCGCCTGGCCGCGCTCGGCCTGCTCGCCACCCCCCTCCTCTTCTACGGCGGCGCCATCGACGCCTACCTCTCCCACCACCTGTACACCTACGACACCCCGACCGCGGTGCGGTGCGAGCCCGACGGCGGCTGCCGGACAGAGACCTTCGACACGTTCGGGTCCCTCGACGTCGCCTTCCCGCCGGAGGCCCGCCTCTTCCGGGCCGCGTTCGAGGCCGACTGCGTGCCCGGCTCGCACCTCGACGTCACCGGCATCCGTACCCGTGTCACCGGTGACCCCGACGTCACCCGGTACGAGTGCGGTGCGCCGAGCCCGCCGCCCGAGCGTGGCCGTGCGCCGTGACGCCGCCGTCGTAGGGTCCCCGACGTGAGGATCGGCGACGCCCCCCACTGGCGGATCGAGGGTGACGGGCAGCGCATCGTGCTCGGCCCGATGGCCCGATGGCAGGTGGTGCCGACCGACCCCAGGCACTGCGCGGACCCGGACGCGCCAGCGCTGGGGGTCGAGGCCACGTTCGACGACGGGCCGGGCTGGGCCCGCGTGTCCGCACGGGCCCGCAACGACGAGGATCGCCCCGTCGCCCTCGAGCGCCTCGTCCTGTTCGACGGCCCCCTGCAGGTGGGCGAGGACCCCCGTCGCTGGCGGATCTACCGCAACGGGTACCAGTCGTGGTCCGGGACGTGGACGATCGGGGTCGACGAGCGCGACCGGGACCTGCCCACGGCCTTCGCCCGGGGGGCCGCCACCGACGCCCGTCACCCCGCCCCGCGAAGCAAGGGTCACGTTCGCTCCGACGCCCTCACCGCCGTCGACGAACCGGTGAGCGGTGACGCCGTCGCGGTCGGGTTCACCGCGCTGGCCGATGCCTTCGGCTTCGTCGAGGTGGTGGCGCCGGGCGGCGAGGATCCCCGGCTGTCGGCCTGGGTCGACCTCGACGGGACCGTCCTCGGCCCCGGCGAGTCCACCCCCTGGTTCACCGTGCTCGTGGCCGAGGAGTCCGGCGGGCCGGCGCCGGGGTTCCGGGCGTTGCGGCGGGTCGCCGAGGCCGCCGGCGAGGCCATGGCGGCTCGATCGGGCGCCGGCCACCACCCCGCCGGCTGGTGCTCGTGGTACTTCTACTTCACGAAGGTCACCGAGGCCGACGTCCGGGAGAACCTGGCCGTCCTCGCCGCCGACGGACGCGACGGGCCCACGTTCGGCTGCGAGTACCTCATGGTCGACGACGGGCACCAGGCCGCGATCGGCGACTGGCTCACCACCAACGAGAAGTTCCCGGGCGGCATGGCCGCCGTGGCCGAGGCCATCACCGCCGAGGGCTTCGACGCCGGCATCTGGTGGGCGCCCTTCCTCGCCTCGTCCCGGTCCCAGGTGGCGACGGAGCACCCCGACTGGCTCGTCCGTGACCGGCGAGGCCGGCCGATCCTCGGCCTGCTCAACCCGGGATGGGGGCTCACGACCCCCATGCGGGTGCTCGACACGACCCGCCCCGAGGTGCTCGACCACCTCGCCCACGTGGCCGCGACCATCGGCGACGAGTGGGGCTACGCCATCCAGAAGCTCGACTTCCTCTACGCCGCCGCGCTCCCCGGGGTGCGCCACGACCCGAGCGCTACGCGGGCGCAGTCCCTGCGTCGGGGGCTCGAGGCCATCCGGGAGGGCGCCGGCGACGACGCCTTCCTGCTCGGGTGCGGGTGCCCGCTCGGGCCCGCGGTCGGCGTGGTCGACGCCATGCGCATCGGCGCCGACGTGACCCCGTCGTGGACCAGCCTCCTCGGCCGCACGGTCGGTCGGAACCGCCACGGGCTGTCGACCTTCCACGCCCTGCTCAACACGCTGACCCGGTCGGTGCTCGACGGCGCGTGGTTCCTGAACGACCCCGATTGCCTCATGGTCCGAGACGCCGACACCCGCCTCGACGAGGACGAGGTACGGCTGCTCGCGACGGTGTTCGCCATGACCGACGGGATGCTCGTGCTCTCCGACCGCCTGGAGGCGCTGCCGGCGGCCCGCCGGGCGTTGGTGGCGCAGGCCCGGGCACTGACCGGCGGCACCCCCGAGGTGGTCGACCTGTTCGAGCGGGCGCTGCCGGAGCTGCTGGTCAGCCGCCACCCCGACGGCCGGGTCGACGTCGGCCTGCTCAACCTGACCGACCGGCCCCGTCCCGGCGTGGTCGACCTGGCCCGCCTCGGCCTCGCCGACCGCCTGCCCGCTGGCACCACGAGCCTGACCGAGCACTGGCGCGGGCGCCCGGTCGAGGTACGGGGCGCCCTGGTGGACGTCGGCGTGCTGCCTCGCCACTCCGCGCGGGTGGTGCGCCTGGCGCCCTGATGGCACCCGCCGTGCCCGGGGACGGGGCGGGTCAGAGGCCGGGGGGGCGGTTGGTGAAGCGGCGGACGGACGGGGACCAGAACCAGCCGCCGCCGGCGCGGGTGCCGCCGTCGACCGGGATGTTGTGGCCGGTGACGAAGGCCGACAGGTCGGAGGCCAGGAACAGCGCCACCCGGGCCTGGTCCTCGGGGGTGCCCACGCGGCCCACCGGTGCCCAGGCCGCCCAGAGGGGGTCGTCGGCCTCGCCGGCGGCGGCGTAGTCGACCTGGGCGGTCTGGGTGAGGTCGGGGCCGATGCCGTTGACGCGGATGCCGTGGCGGCCGACGGCCACGGCGAGATCGGTGGTGAACGCCGCCACCGCCGCCTTCATGGCGCCGTAGACCGGGTCGCCGGGGTAGCCCCGCATGCCCTCGACGGAGTGGACGTTCACGATCACACCCGAACGGGCCGTGACCATGGCGTCGAGGAAGGCCCGGGTCACCGCGAAGACGTGCAGCAGGTTGACCTCGTACTGCGCCTGCCACGACTCGGGGCCCGACCGGGTGAACGGCGTGAACGGCCGGTAGTCGCCCACGTTGTTGACGAGCACGTCGACCCGCTCGTGGTGGTCGAGCACCCCGGCGGCCAGCGCCGCCACGCCGCCGGCGGTCGTCACGTCCACGACGTGGGCCCGCGCCGTCCCGCCGGCGGCCTCGATCGCCGCCACCGTCGCGGCGGCGGCGTCACCGTCCACGTCGGCGATCGCCACGAGCGCGCCGTGCGCGGCGAAGAGCCGCGAGATCGCCCCGCCGATGCCGCCGGCGCCACCGGTCACCACGGCCACCCGCCCGTCGAGCAGCCGGTTGCCGTCCTCGATCGGCGGCGGGCCTGGGGTCGGTGTCACGGGCCGCCACCTCCGACGAGGCCGTTGCGCACGGTGCTGCTGCTGGCGCCCTCGGCAGGACTCGAACCTGCGCACACGCCTCCGGAGGGCGATGCTCTATCCGCTGAGCTACGAGGGCAGGATGACGACTCTACCGCGGGCGGGCCGCGGCTCCGAAGGTGACCCGGCTCACTCGCAGTCGATGCCGTCGGAGGCGGGGTCGCCCGCGCTGTGACCGATGGTCGTCGACGTGGTCGACGTCGACGAGGTGGCCGTGCCGGCGCCGGCGTCGTCCGTCGCGCCGGCCGCCGGCGGGCGGGCCGCCTGCTGCACCGTGGTGAAGTCGGCGCCGGTCACGAGGACCACCTGGTTGGGGTCGAGGTCGAGCGACTCGTCGGGGACGAGGGTGGCGCCGGCGGTGAGGTGACGGGCCACGAGGTCGGCGGCTTTCTCCGAGCCGGGCGCGTAGTGCACCTCGGTCACCGCCAGCGGCGCCGGGGCGGTGTCGGTGGTGCCGGCCGCGAAGCCGCTCGCCACCAGCGCCTCGGAGACGGCCTGGGCCTGGCCGTCCGCGCCGTTGCCGTTGACCACGTCGACGGTGACCATGGCCTCGGTGATCGCGTCGGGGTCGAGACCCCGGAAGAGGTTGAGCACCGGCTGGGACGCGGCCTCGTCGAGGGTGAGGACCGCGGCGCCGCCGGGCGTGCGGTAGTCCTCGATCTCGAGGTTGTGGCGGGAGATGTCCTCGCTGTTCGTGTCCGAGAAGGCCTTGGCCAGGGCGACCATGTCGTCGAAGGTGAAGCCCGGGTCCACACCGACGTTGTCGACCCCCACGTTGATCAGTCGGTTGAGCCGGGCCGGGTTGGCCAGCTCGAGGTTGACCGCCTCGTCCACCGCGTTGACCACCAGGAGCTGCTGGCGGTTCATGCGCCCGAGGTCGCCCGTGGGGTCGGACTCCCACTCGCCGTCCTCGGGGTCGTAGAACTGGAGGTGGCGGGCCCGGGCGTAGGCCAGGGCCTGGTCCGGGTTGAGGGTGACGCAGCCCTCGCCCTTGATGTCGAGGCCCGAGTTCGAGTCGCGCCACGCGGTGTCGAAGTAGGTGGGCACTCCGCCGATCGCCGCCACCAGCTCGCGGAACCCGGTGAAGTCGACCTCGACGTAGTGGTTGATGTCGATCCCGAGGGTGGCCTCCACCGTCTCGATGAGCTGCTGACGCCCGCCGGCGTACGCCTCGTTGATGCGGTGGTGCTCGTCCGGGTCACCGCCCGGGATGGTCACCCACAGGTCGCGAGGCACCGAGAGCAGGTGGACGTGCTGGCTCTCGGGGTCGACCCGGGCCACCATCATCGAGTCGGACCGCTCGCCGCCGGACTCGCCGTTCAGGAAGATGTCCGCGCCCGCCTCGTCGGGGTCGATGTTCTCGCGGGAGTCCGAGCCGACGATGAGGAAGTTCTCCGGCTCCCCGCGCGCCGCCTGGACGAGCTCCACCTCGTACTGCTCGACCTGGCCGAACTTCCAGGTCCCGTAGGCCAGGCCTGACGCGGTGAGCGCGCACAGGAAGGCCACCAGCAGGCCCGTGCCGATCACGATGCGCTGGGGCCAGGTGCGGCGCGGCGTGGCGGCGCGGGCCGAGCGTCGGGCGGACATGACCGGAACAGGGTAACAATCCGTAACCGAACCGCAATGTCACTCCGTCGAGGTGGGGCCGATCGGGTCCGGACGCGGGTGCAGGCCCGGGGTCAGTCACCGGTGGCGCGAGCGACGGTGGTGTCCACCGCGTCGACCAGTCGCTCGAGCAGCTCGGCGAACTGGTGCAGTTCGGCGGGAGCGAAGCCGCCGAGCACCTCGTCGAAGAGCTGCCGTCGACGCTCGTTCATGCTCGCGTGGGTGCGCGCCCCCCGCTCGCTGAGCCGGACACGGACGCTCCGCGCGTCGTCGGGATCGGTCTCACGCACCACCAGCCCGTGGTCGACGAGCCGGGCCACCATGCGGGTCGCGGTCGAGGCGTCGACGCGCAACGAGGCGGCGAGGTCTCGCATGCGGCAGGGCCCGAGGGCCACCAGCAGGTCGAGGGTGTCGACCTGGCCCATCTCGAGCTCATCGCCGTACAGCAGCTCGCGGAAGCGCAGCATCGAGGCGCCCCGACGCAGCTCACGCCACGCCACGCCGATGCGCTGGCGGTCGGCCACGAGGTCCTCGATCCTCCCGTCGGCCCGAGTTGGCGTCGTCCCCATGAACTTGTAGCATACAACCAATCTCCTTGCAGACTACAAGTATTTTCCGAGTGCCGCGATGACCCCCGCCCCCACCCAGCTCACCCACCGCCAGATCCTCCTGGTGTTCAGCGGCCTCATGAGCGGCGTGCTGCTGGCGGCGCTCGACCAGACCATCGTGTCGACCGCACTGCCCACCATCATCGGCGAGCTCGGAGGCGTCGATCACCTGTCCTGGGTCGTGACGTCGTACCTGTTGACCTCGACCGCCAGCACCCCGCTGTACGGCAAGCTCAGCGACCTCTACGGCCGCAAGCAGATGTTCCAGGCCGCCATCGTCATCTTCCTCGTCGGCTCGGTGCTCTCCGGCCTGTCGCAGGACATGGCCCAGCTGGTCGCCTTCCGCGGCATCCAGGGCATCGGCGCCGGCGGGCTCATGGCCATGGCCTTCGCCATCATCGGCGACATCATCCCGCCGCGCGAGCGGGGTCGGTACACGGGCTACCTGGGCTCGGTCTTCGCGGTGGCGAGCGTGGCCGGCCCCCTGCTCGGCGGCCTGTTCGTCGACCACCTGAGCTGGCGCTGGGTCTTCTACATCAACGTCCCGATCGGCGGTGCCGCCATGGTCGTCACCGCCAAGGTGCTCGACCTGCCCTTCGTCGTGCGGCGCCACCGGGTCGACTACGAGGGCGCCGCGCTGCTCGTCGCCGGCGTGACGACCCTGCTGCTCGCCCTCGTGTGGGGCGGGAACGAGTACCCGTGGGGCTCGCCGCTGATCCTCGGGCTCGTCGTCTCCGGCCTCGTCCTGCTCACCGGGTTCGTCCTCTGGGAGGGTCGCGCCGCCGAGCCGATCATCCCGCTCCGCCTGTTCCGCAAGCCCGTGTTCCGGATGAGCGTGATCCTCAGCTTCCTGGTGGGCGTGGGCATGTTCGGCGGGATCATCTTCCTGCCCCTGTTCCTGCAGGTGGTCACCGGTGTCTCGGCCACCAACTCCGGCCTGCTCACCCTGCCGATGATGATCGGCATCATGATCACGTCGATCGGCTCGGGCCGGCTGATCACGCGCACGGGCCGCTACAAGGTCTTCCCGGTGGCCGGGTTCGGGGTGGCGGCGTTCGGCATGTGGATGCTGAGCCGGATGGACGCCGCCACCACCCACACCTACAGCTCGCTGTCGATGTTCGTGTTCGGCCTCGGCATCGGCCTCATCAGCCAGGTCCTGATCCTGGCCATGCAGAACGAGGCCGACCCCGCCGATCTCGGCACCACGACCTCGTCGGCCACGTTCTTCCGTCAGATCGGCGGCTCGTTCGGCGTGGCGATCTTCGGGGCGGTGCTGACCGCCGGGCTCACCCGTGAGCTGCCCCGCCTGCTCGCGGAGGGCACACCCACCACCGGCGGCGACACCAGCTCGTTGCTGAACAGCCCCGAGGCCATCCGCTCGCTTCCCGCCGGCATCCGGGACGCGGTGGTCGACGCCCTCACCCTGGCGATCCACGACGTCTTCCTCCTCGCCATGGCGGTGCTGGTGGTCGGCTTCGTGCTGGTCTGGCGCCTGAAGGAGCTCCCGCTGCGCGAGACCGTCGCGGTGGGACGCGACGCCCGGGAAGGCGCGGCCGCCGGCGACGCGCCGGTGCTCGCGGCCGAGCCGATCTAGCGGCCGACGCCGCGCGGCCCCGGGCCACCCGGAGACCGACGACGAACCGGAGGGTTCGGTGGTCTCGGGATCACGCGCCGTCCGGCCGGGGCTCCCGCCACATCAACCAGATCGGCGGCGCACCGTCGCGCTCGACGCACCGGGTCTCCTCGAAGCCGAACCGGGCGTAGAACGCGAGGTTCTCCTCCTTCTGGGTCTCCAGGTACGCCGGCACGCCCTCCTCGTCGCAGCGGGCCAGCCCGGGTCGGATGAGGGCGTGTCCCACGCCCTGGCGCTGGAAGCGGGGGTCCACGCCCAGCAGGGCCAGGTACCAGTGCGGCTCGCGAGGATGACGGCGATCGACGGCGCCGAGGAGGCGGAGCGCACGGGCGCGGTTGCGTCCCCAGGCGAACGCGCCCAGGGCGCCGGCGGCGATGCGCAGGTCGCGCCCCGTGCTGCGGGGCATCTCGCCCGGCGCGACCCAGGACGCGCTGCCGGCGATGCCGCGCGCGGTGCGGGCCACCCACACCTGCCCGTGGCGCTCGGCATCGGCGACGACCGGCCGGAGCATCCTCGGCGCGAAGCGGTGGTGGTGGGTGTGGTCGCGGGCGAAGTACGCGAAGAGGGGGTCGGGCCAGAAGGCCCGGGCCGTCGCCACCACCACCTCGTCGAGCTCGCCGGGGTCGAGGCGCCCGACCTCGAGCTCGTGGGCCACGGGACCGACCTACGCCGGCTTGGGCTCCTTGGGGAGGCCGAGGACCCGCTCACCCACGATGTTGCGCTGGATCTGCGCGGTGCCGCCCCAGATGGTCTCCGAGCGGCTGAAGAAGAACGACGACTGGAGCACGCTGGCCGGGTAGTGCGCGTTCGTGGGGCGCACGCCGTAGCCGGGCACCGACTCCTCCTCGTCCACGGTGCCGGTCAGGATCTGGCCGTCCATCCCGAGGATGTCGATGGCCAGCTCCATCACGTCACGGTGGTACTCCGACCAGAACATCTTGTTGGTGGCGCCGAGGGCGGCCACACCCAGGTCCTTCTTGCCCTGCACCACCGCGGTCAGGCTCCGCAGGCCGTTGATGCGCATGATCTGCACCTTCGACCACGCATGGGCCAGGCCCTGGCGGACGTGGGGGTCGTCGATGCGGCCGTTGGCCCGCGCCTTGTCGACGATGATCTCCCACTCCTTCTCGAAGCGCCGGTGCCCGGTGGTGGCGGAGGTGCCCCGCTCGAAGCCGAGGGTGGTCATGGCCACCTTCCAGCCGTTGTTGACGCCGCCCACGACGTTCTCCTTCGGGCAACGGGCGTTGTCGAAGAAGACCTCGTAGAACTCGGCCGAGCCGTCGATCTGGTGGATCGGGCGGGCCTCGACCCCCGGCTGCTTCATGGGCACGAGCAGGTAGGAGATGCCGGCGTGCTTGGGGGCGTCGGGGTCGGTGCGGGCGAGCAGGAAGATGTAGTCGGCGAAGCCGGCCTGGGTCGTCCACACCTTCTGCCCGTTGATGACCCACTCGTCGCCGTCGCGCTCGGCCCGGGTCTTCAGCCCCGCCAGGTCGGAGCCGGCCTCGGGCTCGGAGAAGCCCTGGCACCAGGCGATCTGGCCCGAGAGGATCTTGGGCAGGAACTCCTTCTTCTGCTCCTCGCTCCCCCACTGCAGGATCGTGGGGCCGACGAGGGTGTCGCCGAAGAAGTCGGCCCGCATGGGCGCCCCGGCTCGGGCGAACTCCTCGGTGAGGACCACCGCCTCCATGGTCGACAGGCCCTTGCCGCCGTACTCCTTCGGCCACGACGCGCAGATCCAGCCGCCGCCGTAGAGCTGCTCGGTCCACTCCTCGTTGAAGCGGGCCCGCTCCGCGCCGGAGAGCTCGAAGCCCTCGTCGAACCAGCCGTCGGGCAGATGCTCCTCGAGCCAGGCGCGGATCTCGGTGCGGAAGGCCTCGGCCTCCGGCGGGTACGTCAGGTCCATGCCCCCATCTTGACCCTTTTCTTGACCGGTCGGTCAAGTGGTGGGTCCCCATCGGCTCAGGGGGCGGGGGGAGCCTCCGGGGCGGCGCCCTCCGACGCCTGGGCGTCGGCAACGGCCGGGGTGGCCTCGGCGGCGCCGTCGACGGCTGCGGAGGGCTCCTTCGGCTGGGCCTCGGCGGCCGGCGCGGAGGCCTTCTTCTTCTTGGGCGGGGGCACGCCCACCTTGACCGACGCCTCGGCGGTGGCGGGCCAGCGGCGGCGGCTGACGATGGACAGGCGGCGCATCAGGTCGATGGCGCCCGGGTCCTCGTCACCGGGGCGGGCGATGATCGAGCCGTCGGCGATCATGCGCTCGATGATCTCTCGGCCGAGGTCGGTGCGGACGATGGTGAGGGTCCAGTCGTTGTTCTCGCCGATGCCGCCGGTGGAGATGTCGGCGTGCTCGGCGGAGAAGTCCGGGCAGCACTTGCAGCCCTCGCGCGTCCAGGCGTGGCACTCCTTGAGGTTGATCTCGTGGTAGTCGCCGTTGCGCATCCAGATCTGGAAGACGCCCTTGATGTTCATCTTCACCATGTCCTGCTTCTTCAGGCCGTACTTGGCCTCGAAGAGCTCGGGGAAGATGGCGTCGTCGAAGGTCTTGGAGCAGAGCAGCCCGATGTTGAACACGATGGGCTTGGAGATCTTGCCGGCCTTGCGGTGCCACATGACCGGCGGCACCGACGACTGGCAGCTCATGCCGACGAGGGCCAGCTTGGAGAAGCCCCGCTCGAGGGCCTCGTCGATGGCCAGGGTGTTGGCCGAGTACGTGTAGCGGCTGCCGGCGCCGGCGAGGACCTCGTCCTTGGTGCTGGCCACCCCCGGGATCGCCTTCCAGGAGGTGCCGTCGCCCTCGACGTAGGACGTGAGCGCGGCGTCGATGTAGCCGTGGTCGAGGGCCCAGATCAGCAGCGCGGAGACGAGCCCGCCGTCCTGGCCCATCTTGTGGACGTAGTCGTCGCTGGCCCGGGTGAGCAGGACGTCCTGGTAGATGCCGGACATCTCGTCGGGCTCACGGGTGCGGGCGAACAGGTGCTCGTCGGCCTCGGCCTCCCAGGTCCGAAAGCGCGGGCAGGCCCGGGTGCAGGTGGTGCAGCCCTTCTGCCCGTGGACGCAGTCGCCGGCGCCGAGCTCGTCCTCGAGGTGGAACGGCTTGTAGCCGCCGGCCTCGTGGTCGTAGCCGATCACGTCGTGGGGGCACGAGATCACGCAACCGGCACAGCCGGTGCAGAGCCCGGTCTGGATGACCTCGTCGTAGAGCTCTTTCCACTGGTTGGTCCAGCGGGGCTTGCGGGCGGGCGCGGCGGGCGCCGCCGCGGTGTCGGTCACGGCGCGACCGTCGTGTCGGTCACCGCGGGGGCGGTGGTGGTCGCCCCGGCCACCGTGGTCGTGGTGGTGGTCGGCACGGTCGGCGTGGTGTCCGCCGAGCCGCCGCCGGCCTGGATCACGCAGTCGGTGTAGAGATCGAGGAAATCGTCGGGGAGCTCGGCGTTCGGGTCGTCGGCCAGGCGCTCGTCGACCCGCTGGAACCGGTCGAACGGGATGTTCTCCTCGAACGCGTTGTACGCGCACTGGCAGACGTCCTGGAGATCCTCCCCGCCCTGGTCGGTGCAGGTCTGGATGAAGTTCTCCTCGACCTCGGCGTTGTACTCCGTGGGGGTGTCGTCACCGCAGCCCGAGATCACCAGGGCCACGGCCAACACGCCGAGTACGACGGCACGACGCATGTTCTCGCTCTCCTGCGGGTTCGGCGGCGGCGGGAGCGCTCACCGTACCCCGCCGACCGGCCCCGCCCCCACCGCTCGCCGTTGGGCGGTGGGGGCGGGGCGACGGTTGGGCGATGCCTTCCCATCGGCCGCCCGGAGCCGTCCACAAGGGTCATTTGGACGATCTCGCGAGCGGGGGTAGACCGAGGCGGTGGACCCGGGGATCCTGCGCGACGCGCTCACCGTCGCGCTGGGGCTGCTGACCGGCGTGATGTCCGGGCTGTTCGGCGTCGGCGGGGCCGTCATCTCCACGCCGGGCATCCGGGTGCTCGGCGTCCCGGCGCTGCTCGCGGTGGGCACGACCCTGCCCTCGATCATCCCCGGCGCCGCGTCGGGGACGGCCCGCTACGCCCGAGAGGGCATGGTCGACTGGCAGGTGGTGGCCATCACCGCGCCCGCCGGCGTGGTCGCCGCCGTCGGGGGTGCGCTCGCCGCGGACCACGTGCCCGGCGAGGGCCACGTGCTCATGCTCATGACCGCCGGCCTCCTCGGCTACAGCGCCTTCCGGATGCTGCCGCGCGACGAGCCGGAGGGCTCCCCCGATCCGGCCCCGGACCACGACGAGCTGGCCGAGACCGATGCCGAGGTCGCGAGCGCGATCGGCGGCGCCGACGACGTCCTCGTGGCCCATCCGACCCGGCGGCGGCCGCTGTCGTTCCTCGCGGTCGGGATCGTGGCCGGCGGCCTGTCGGGCCTGCTCGGCATCGGCGGTGGCATCGTCATGGTCCCCGGCTTCACCCAGTTCGGCGGACTCCCGGTCAAGCGGGCCATCGCGACGTCGCTCGCCTGCGTCGGCCTGTTCGCCATCCCGGGCACCATCACCCACGCCCTCCTCGGCAACATCGACTGGCGGTTCGCGCTGCTGCTCTGCGTCGGCGTGGTGCCGGGTGCCCGCATCGGCGCGGCCCTGGCCATCGCCTCGGGCGACCGACGTCTCCGCCGGATCGTGGCCGTCTTCCTCGGCACCATGGCCCTCGCCTACGGCATCGGCGAGACGCTGGCCCTCGTCGGGTGAAATCCGGCCGCTGCGGCACGGCCGCCGCGGCACCCTGGGGGCATGGCGCCGACCGACCCCCTCCGCTCCAGCCCACGGACCACCCTGCGTCGCCACCCCGAGCGGGGCCACGCGGACCGGGAGGCGCTGTACGCGATCCTCGACGAGGCCCTCGTCTGCCACGTCGGCCTCTGCACCGACGACGGCCCGGTCGTCATCCCCACCACGCACGCCCGCCACGGAGACGTGCTCGTGCTCCACGGGTCGCCGGCCAGTCGCCTGCTGCGGGGCGCCGGCGCCGAGGGCACGCCGGTGTGCGTCACGGTCACCCTGGTCGACGGCCTGGTCCTGGCCCGGTCGGCGTTCCACCACTCGGTGAACTACCGATCGGCGGTCGTCTTCGGCGACGCCACCGCCATCGACGACCCGACCGCCAAGGCCGAGGCCCTCCACCGCCTCGTCGAGCACGTCGTCCCCGGTCGCATGGCCGAAGCCCGTCCACCGTCGGCCAAGGAGCTGGCCGGCACCCTCGTCCTGTCGCTCTCGCTCGACGAGGCGTCGGTGAAGGTCCGCACGGGCCCGCCGGTGGACGACGAGGCCGACCTCGACCTGCCCGTGTGGGCCGGGGTGCTTCCACTGTCGCTCACCCCGGGGCCCCCCGAGGGCGACCCCCTCCAGGACCACCGGGTGCCGGTGCCGCCCTACGTCAGCCGGTACGCCCGGCCTCGCTGAGGGCCCGGACCCGGGCGAAGACCGCGTCGAGCATGGGCTCGGTGAGCTTGCCGGTGAAGGTGTTCTGCTGGCTCACGTGGAACGAGCAGACGATCGTCAACCCGCCGGGCGCCTCGACCTCGACCCCGTGGCCGAACCGGGGACGGGGCCGCACCCCGAGCATCCCGGCGAGCACCTGGTAGCCGAAGGCACCCAACGCCACGAGCACCCGCAGCTCGCTCAGCAGGGCGAGCTCCCGCGCCAGGTAGGGCCGGCAGGCGTCGCGCTCCTCGACGGTGGGCTTGTTGGCCGGCGGGGCGCACCGCACGGGAGCCGTGATCCACGCCCCGGTGAGCGCCAGGCCGTCGTCGCGCGACACCGACTCGGGCCGGCTCGCGTACCCCGCCCGGAACAGCGCCCGGTAGAGCCACTCGCCGGAACGGTCGCCCGTGAACATCCGCCCGGTGCGGTTCGCCCCGTGCGCTGCCGGCGCCAGGCCCACGACCGCGATCTTCGCCCGGGGGTCGCCCCACCCGGGGACCGGCCGCCCCCAGTAGGTCTCGTCCCGGTGGGCTGCCTTCTTCTCCCGGGCGACCTCCTCCCGCCACGCCACCAGGCGTGGGCACGCCCGACAGGCCACGATCTCGGCCTCGAGCCGCTCGAGCGAGTCCTCCCTGCCGCCGGCCACGTCGCCACGCTAAGCCACCCGCCGCCGAGCCCGGATCGCCCGAGGCGCGAACCGACCCGGTAGGTTCACGGAGCCATGCCTGCACGCAAGCCCGCCGGGCCCGCGCCGACCCTCGTGCTGCTGGTCCGACACGGACAGACGCCGACGACCGGCACGACCCTCCCCGGCCGGGCCCCCGGCCTGCACCTCGCCGACACGGGCCTCGCCCAGGCCGAGGCCGCCGCGGAGCGCATCCGCCCCCTCGGCGACAAGGTGCGGGCGGTGTACGCCTCCCCCCTCGAGCGCACCCAGGAGACGGCCGCTCCGATCGCCCGGGCGGTCAAGCGACGCGTGCGCACCGAGGCGGGACTGCTCGAGTGCGACTTCGGCGCCTGGACCGGCAAGGCGCTGAAGGACCTCGCGAAGTTGCCCGAGTGGAAGACCGTCCAGCGCTATCCGAGCGGCTTCCGCTTCCCGAAGGGCGAGTCCTTCGCGGAGATGCAGGCCCGCATCACCGGCGCCATCGACCGCCTCGTGGGCCGTCACCCGGGCGAGACCGTGGTGGCGGTGTCGCACGCCGACCCCATCAAGGCGGCCGTCGCCCAGGCCCTCGGCACCCACCTCGACCTCTTCCAGCGCATCGTGATCTCGCCGTGCTCGGTGACCGCGGTGCTCTACACCGATGCCGGCCCGGTCGTCCTCGCCGTGAACTCGGCGGGCGGCGACCTGTCCACCCTGGCGCCCTCGTGACGCGCCCCGCACCCGAGCAGGAGGGCCCGTGAGCTCCTCGTTCCGCTTCGACGAGCCCGAGGCCCTCACCGCCGGCACCGTGGGCGAGCCCGGCGCCCGCACCTTCTTCCTCCAGGTCGTCGAGGCCGGCCAGGTCGTCAGCCTGAAGTGCGAGAAGCAGCAGGTCGCCGCGCTCGCCCAGTACCTCGCCGAGCTCCTCGCCGACCTGCCGCCGGTGGGCCCGGGCGTCGCCAAGGTCCCGCCCGCCCTCGTCGAACCCGTGCTCGCGGAGTGGGTGGCGGGCAGCATGGGCGTGGCGTGGGACGACGACGACGAGCGGTTCGTCATCGTGGTCGACGAGCTCGTCCCCGACGACAGCGACGAGCCGCCCGCAGTCGCCCGCTTCCGGGTCACCGCCGCACAGGTCGCCGCCTTCGTCCCCCACGCCACCGAGCTGGTGGGCCGGGGCCGCCCGCTCTGCCCCCTCTGCGGTCACCCCATGGACCCCGACGGGCACGCCTGTCCCCGAAGCAACGGCCACCATCGCCCGTCCACCTGAGCGGCGGCAGGTGATCGAGGTGCCGGACGACGACGAGGTGCTCGCCCTGCTGGCCGAGGCCGAGCTCTCCGTCGTCGGGCGCATGCCCTGGAGCTCGAACGCCACCTTCCTCGTCGAGGTGCGGGGGGCGACGGGCCACGAGCGTGCCGTCTACAAGCCCATCCGCGGCGAACGGCCGCTGTGGGACTTCCCACCCGGGCTCGGCAAGCGCGAGGTGGCGGCGTACGAGCTCGCCCGGGCCCTCGGGTGGGACCTGGTCCCGCCGACCGTGCTGCGCGACGGGCCGCTCGGCGAGGGCTCGGTGCAGCTGTTCATCGAGGCCGACTTCGAACAGCACTACTTCACCCTCCTCGAGGACGAGTCCCTGCACCCCCAGCTCCGCCGCCTCGCGGTGTTCGACATCGTGGCGAACAACACCGACCGCAAGGGCGGTCACTGCCTGCTGGCCCCCGATGGCCGGGTCTTCGGGATCGACCACGGCCTCGCCTTCCACGAGGACTTCAAGCTGCGCACGGTGATCTGGGACTTCGGCGGAGAGCCGCTGCCCGACGACCTCGCGTCCGACCTCGCCGCGCTCTGCGCGGACGGCCTTCCGACGTCCCTGACCGCGTTGCTGACCGACGTGGAGTGCCGTGCCCTGCTCTTCCGTGCTCGCCGGCTCCTCGACGTCGGCGAGTTCCCCGTGGACACGTCGGGCCGCCAGTACCCCTGGCCGCTCGTCTGACCCGGCCGCGCGCGAGGGCGCGGGCGGCGCCGACGTGACCCGGCAGGGGGCTCAGCCGGCCTCGGCGACCGCGGCGGGGCGCACCGTGACGTCGCTCAGCACCACCCGGTCGCGCCCGCCCCGCTTGGCGGCGTAGAGAGCGGCGTCGGCACGGCCGACGAGCTCGTCGACGTCGCGCGCGTTCTCGGGGTACGAGGCCACGCCGGCGCTCACCGTGACGGGGACCGCCTCCACGTCGGTGCGCAGCCGCTCCCTCACCCGCTCACCGAAGGCACGACCGCCCTCGGCGTCGACGCCGGGCAGCAGGACGACGAACTCCTCGCCCCCGTAGCGCGCCGCCACGTCCTCCCGGCGCACCAACCGCTCCAGGCCGCCGCCCACCTGCCGCAGGACCTCGTCGCCGACCTGGTGGCCGTGGGTGTCGTTGACCCGCTTGAAGTGGTCCACGTCGACGAGGACGAGGCTGAGGGGCGAACCGGTGCGCTGCGCGCGGGAGAGCTCCCGCTCGAGGGCGGCGTCGAACTCCGTGCGGTTGGCCAGGCCGGTGAGGCCGTCGTGACGGGCCAGACGGTCGACCTCGCCGAGCAGCATCCGGGTGCGCAGCGACATGCCGGCGTGCGACGCCGACTGCACGAGCGCCGCGAGCGTCGCCGACGGGAGACCGGACCAGCGACCGCCCGCCCACTCCGCCACCAGCACGCCGACGACGTCGCCGTTGGCCAGCAGGGGTACGACGACCACGTTGTGGGCGAACGGGAGCAGTGCGTCGACGAGGGGATCCGCCTCGGCGTCGATGCCGCGCAACAGCACGGGCGCACCGGTCCGCCAGGCGTCCCCCACCGCGCCTTCGCCTCCGTCGTCGGGGAGCGGCGGAGCCTCGAGCAAGACCGTGGCGTCCTCGTCGGCGACCGCACCGATGAGGTGGCCGGCCTCGGTGGCCAGCACGAGCGCCCGCCGGAACCGCAGGCGCCGGCGGACGTGGGTGGCCAGCACCGCGCAGATCTCGCTCGGCCACTCCTCGCGTTCGAGGTCGGAGCTCAGGTCGAGCAGGGACTGGATCTGACGGCGACTGTGGTTGAGCCCCCGCTCGTTCAGCGAGGAGAAGGCCGCGGCACCGATGGCGAGGACGAGCAGCGTCGACGCACGGAAGGCGGCCGCCCCGTCGAGGCCACGATCCTGGCCGTCGACGTAGTACGCGACGACCGCGGACGCGCCCCCGACCATCAACAAGGCGTGCCAGACCGCGACCTTGAGCCCCGTGCGGTAGGACGCGACGAGGGTGACCGCGACGATGTGGAAGTAGATGAGGAACGTGAGCAGGCTGTCGTTGCCCCCGGTCCGGGCGACGACGTAGGCCAGGAAGACGCCGTCGACCATGAGCAGCGCCGAGACCGCCAGGAGACCCCGCCACCCGAGGCGACGGCGGGTCAGCTCGACCGCGGTGGTCAGTCCGGCGTAGAGCACCGCCGCGAGGAACACGGTCTCCGAGGGGTCGGGGACCAGCTCGTCGACGAGGCCGACGGCGATCATCACGCTCGCGGCGATCGCGAGCCGGGCGATGAGCAGGACCGCCAGCCGGTCCGACAGCGGCACCAGGTCGGCGTCGTGGCGGTCGGACTCGGACATCACCGGAACCTCAGCCGCTCGCCCTGATCGAGGGGGGCGTCGGCGAGCTTGCGCTCGTGGCGGTCGGCCCGGTGCTGGAGGGTCAGGAAGGCCACGATGATCCCACCGAGCGCGAGCGGCCACCCGAAGCGGCGAGCGTCCTCGCGCACCGCCGCGTCGAACGAGTCGGTCTGCGGCACCGGCGCCTCGACGGCGGCGACCGGCGCACCGGCGGTCGGGCCCGAGCGATCGGCCGACCCTGCCGTGGCCCGCTCGGGGGCGCCGCTCGCGCGCCCGGTGCCACCGGCACCGCGGCCCGCACCCCGCTCGCTCCCCGACCCCGTGCTCGTGCCGCCCCGGGACCCGTCATCGGCGCCGCGGGGTCCGGGCGGGTCCGACGGCGTCGGGCCTGGCGACGGCGACGAGGGCGCAGGCGCCGGCGCCGGCGGCCCGTCACCGCCGGGCAGGACGCCGGTCACCCCACCGACGACGCCGTCCACCGTCGCGCCGGCGCCGTCGATCACCTGGCCCACGCCGGGGAGCACGTCGTCGGTCGGCAGGGGCGGCACCGTCACCGGCGACACCGTCACCGGCGGCACCGTCACGGGCGGCAGGACGATCTCGGCGCCGAGCGCATCTCGGGGTTCGGCGGCCGGCCGTGCTCCCGCGGGTCCCCCCATGACGAGGGTCATGCCGACGACGGCCACCACCGTGAGGATGCGGCCGCCACGACGGCCGCCACCGCGAGTCATCAGTGACCTCATCGGCGGGCAGCCGAGACACTTCAAGGCCCCGGCCTCCTCGCCGCGCCCGCTACGGCCCGAGCACCCGGTCCAGATGGGGATTCGCGAACCGGCGGGCCGGGTCGAGCCGGTCGCGCAGCGTCGCGAAGCGCTCCCAGAGGGTATAGCGGGGCGCCAGCTCGGCGGCGGTCAGGAAGTGCAGCTTGCCCCAGTGGGGGCGACCGCCGTAGTCGCCCATGATCGCCTCGACCCCCGTGAAGTACCGCTCGAACGGCGTGCCCCGGTACACGTGCACGGCGACGTAGCCCGTCTCGCGGCCGTACGCAGGGCTGAGGGCGATGTCGTCGGCCGCCACCGCCCGGACTTCCACCGGGAAGAGCAGCGGCAGCGCCTCCGCGGCGACGAGGTCGCGGACCCGGTTCAGCGCCTCGGGCACCGACGCCAGCGGGATGGCGTACTCCATCTCGTAGAAGCGCACGAACCGGGGGCTCGCGAAGACGTCGTGGCTGGGCTCGACGTAGTCGACCCGACCCGCCGAGGGGAGGGCCTTGCCGAGCCGGCGCGTGGCCGCCGGCCACCGGCGGGCCACCCGGTTGGCGGCCCCGAAGGCGAGGTTGTCGTACAGCACCTGGTTCCGCCAGCGGTGCCATCGAGACCGCGGCTGGGCACGCTCCGTGGTACGCCAGTTGCGCTTCGTGAGGGCCCACCCGGTGTTGGGTACCCAGAAGAACTCGAAATGGTCCTCTCGCTCCAGGATTTCCTCCCACTCGGCGAGGACCGCGTCGACCCGCCTCGGCTCCTCGACCGCATGGAGGTTGAACGCGGGGACGCACCGGAGGGTGAGCTCGGTGAGGATCCCGAGCGCGCCGAGCCCCACCCGACCCACGGCGAGCAGCTCGGCGTCCTCGTTCTCGGTGGCGACCCGGGCCGTGCCCTCGCCGTCGACGAGGCGGAAGCCGGTGATGCCGGTCGAGAGGTTGCCGAAGCCGCGCCCCGTGCCGTGGGTGCCGGTGGACGTCGCGCCGGCCACGGTCTGCTCGACGATGTCGCCGAGGTTGGGCAGGGCCACGCCCCGTTCGGCGAGCAACCGGTTGAGCACGGCGAGCGTCGTCCCCGCCCGTACGGTGACCTCGGACCGCTCGGCGTCGAAGCGCACGATGCCGGTGAGGTGGGCCAGATCCACCAGCACCCCGTCGGTGGTGGCGATGTCGGTGAACGAGTGGCCGCTGCCGGCGACCTTCACCCGCTGGCCCTCGTCGGCGGCCCGCCGGACGACTGCGGCGATCTCCTCCTCGGTGCGAGGGCGCTCGATGGCGACGGGCCGGCACCGCTGGTTGCCCGCCCAGTTCGTCCACTCCCTCCCGGCCACGACGGCCACCGTAACGGCCGGTCGGATCCCGCCGTTCCTCGCTCTGGGACCAGCATGATGTTCACCCGAACACCAGCCTGGTCCCAGAAGGTCACGACCTCGGGCCGAGCGCGGCGGGGCCCCGGCGCCATCACGCCGGGGCCCCGACCGAACGTCAGGTGTGGTGCGTCAGGTCTGGCGTCAGCCTCGGGCCTGGAGGGCCTCGATGAGCTTGGGCAGCACCTTGTGCACGTCGCCCACGATGCCGAGGTCGGCGATCGAGAAGATCGGGGCCTCGGCGTCCTTGTTGATGGCGATGATGTTCTTGGAGCCCTTCATGCCCACCATGTGCTGGGTGGCGCCCGAGATGCCGGCGGCGATGTACACCGTGGGCTTCACGACCTTGCCGGTCTGGCCCACCTGGTACGAGTACGGCACCCAGCCGGCGTCCACGATGGCGCGGGAGGCGCCCGGGGCCGCCTTGAGCAGCTTGGCGAGGGTCTCGATCATGTCGTACTTGTCCGCCTCGCCGAGACCGCGTCCACCCGAGACCACCACGGCGGCCTCGTCGAGGGACGGGCCCTCGCGCTCCTCCACGTGGCGCTCGGTGATGGTGGCGCCCCCGGAGCCCCCGAGGTCGGGCACGGCGAGGTCGGCGACCTCGGCGGCGCCGCCGCCGGACTCGGCCGCCTCGAACGACTTCGGGCGGAACATGGCCAGGTGCGGGCCGGGGCCGGAGAACCGGGTCGAGACGTTGGTGGAGCCACCGAACACCGGCTCGACGACGACGATCGAGTCGCCCTCGGCGGTGATGCCGACGTTGTTGGTGATGACCGTGCGGTCGAGCTTGGCCGACAGGCGGCCGGCCACGTCGCGGCCGTCGTAGGTGGTGCCGAACATGATGAGGTCGGGGGCGGCGCCGCCCTCAACCGCGGCGGCGATGGCCGCGGCGACCGGCACGCCCGGCAGGGCGCCGCCGAGGTCACCGGTGGCGTGCACCTTGGTGACGCCGTGGGCGCCGAGCTCGGCAGCCACCTCGGCGCCGTCGCCGCCGTACACGGCCTCGACGGTGCCGCCGAGCTCCCGCGCCTTGGCGACGATCTCGAGGGTGATGGGGAGGACCTTGCCGTCGCGTGCTTCGGCGAGGACCCAGACGGTGGAAAGTGCCATTGTCAGTGCCCTCCTACAGGACCTTGAGCTGGTCGAGGAACTCGACGATCTTCAGGTGCGCCTCGCCCTCGTCCTCGATGATCTCGCCGGCCTGGCGCTCCTCGGCGGCCGACACGTCGACGATCTCCTGCTGGCCGCCGGCCCAGCCGACCGCCCCGGCGTCGATGCCGAGGTCGGCGACGGTGAGCTCGTCGACCGGCTTGCTCTTGGCGGCCATGATCCCCTTGAACGAGGGGTAGCGGGGCTCGACCACACCGGCGGTCACCGACACCACGGCGGGCATCGGGCACTCGACATCGTCGAAGCCGGCCTCGGTCTGGCGCTGGACGGACACCTTGCCGTCGCCCACCGAGATCTGCTTGGCGAAGGTCACCGAGGGCAGGTCGAGCAGCCCGGCCACCTGCTCGGGCACGGTGCCGGTGTAGCCGTCGGACGACTCGGTGGCGGTGAGCACCAGATCGGGCTCGGCGCGCGTGATGGCGGCGGCGAGGACCTTGGCGGTGCCGAGGGCGTCGGAGCCGGCGAGGGCCGGATCGGACACGAGGATGGCCTTGGCGGCACCCATGGCGAGGGCGGTGCGCAGGCCGCCGACCTCGTTGTTGGGGGCCATGGAGACGAGGGTGACCTCGCCCCCACCGGCGGCGTCGACCAACTGGAGGGCCATCTCCACCCCGTACGAGTCGGACTCGTCGAGGATGAGCTTGCCGTCCCGCTTGAGGGTCTTGGTCTCGGGATCCAACTGCCCGGGCTCGGCCGGGTCAGGGATCTGCTTCACGCAGACAACGACGTTCATGGCGTCGATTGTCGGCGCTGGGTGGGCAGGCCGACAAATCCTGTTTGCCTTCGCCCTCCTCCGTCGGGCGGCCTTCGGCATCCGGTTCGCCGGCGGCGCTGCTCCGCTC
>CAZYPY010000012.1:30650-46377 GCA_964649545.1 uncultured Microthrixaceae bacterium
CCTCCTCCGTCGGGCGGCCTTCGGCATCCGGTTCGCCGGCGGCGCTGCTCCGCTCCGCTCCGCCGCCTCTCGCCCCCGTTCGTCGTTCATCGAGCGGCCGTCAGCACGCGCTTCGCTAGGGTCGGGCCCCTCGTGAAGGTGCTGCTCCTCGTCAACTCGTCGGCCTCGTCGGTGACCGCCCGGGCTCGGGTCGTGATCCGCAAGGCGTTGAGCGCCGACCACGAGGTGAGCCTCGCCGAGACCACCCGGCGTGGCCACGCCACCCGCCTGGCCATGGGTGCGGCGGCGGCCGGCACCGAGGTCGTGGTCGTCCTCGGCGGCGACGGCACCCTGAACGAGGCGGCCAACGGCCTCGCCGGCTCCGAGTGCGCGCTGGCGCCCCTGCCCGGCGGGTCGACCAACGTCTTCGCCCGCCAGCTCGGCCTCCCCGACGACCCGATCGACGCCACCGGCCTGCTGCTCGAGAGCCTCGACGCCGGCCGCATCGAGCCCATCGGCCTCGGCGTGGTGAACGGCCGCTACTTCGTCTTCCACGTCGGCATCGGCTTCGACGCCGCCCTCGTCGCCCAGGTCGAGCGACGGGCTGCGCTCAAGCGCTACGCCGGCCACGCGCTCTTCGCGTACGCCGGCCTCGACACGTGGGCCCGCCACTACGACCGGTCACGGCCCCACTTCTCGGTCCACCACGCCGACGGGTCGGTCGTGGATGACGGCTACATGACCGTCGTGTTGAACACGAACCCGTACACCTACGTCGGCAACCGGCCCTTCCAGCTCGCCCCCGACGCCACCCTCGACCGCCCCCTCACCGCGGTCACCGTGCGCTCGATGCGCACGATCCCGTTCCTGAACATCATGGCCTCGGCGCTCGGGTCGGGCGCCCGGCTGCGATCGTCGAAGCTGATCGACTACCGCCCGGACGTCTCGGCGCTGACGATCAAGGGGTACGGCCCCTTCCCCTACCAGGTGGACGGGGACTACCTGGGCGAGATCGAACGGCTCGAGTTCCGCCACGAGCCCGACGCACTCCACCTCGTCCTGCCCGCCTGACCTCCTGGCGCCACGTCACGCTCCGGCGAGTGCCGCCCTCGCCGCGTCGGGGACGTTGGTCACCACGCCGTCGGTGCCCCAGGCGGCCAGCTCGACGATGCGCTCGGGGTCGTCGATGGTCCAGGTGTTGACCCGCAGGCCTGCGGCGTGGGCGTGCTCGACGAAGGCCTCGTCCACGAAGGGCACCCACGGGTGGACGGCCCGATGGCCGTGGGCGGCGGCGACCTCGATGGCCTCCGCGCCCTTCGGGTCGAGCACCAGGAAGGCGGTGGGGATCTCCGGGGCGAGCGCGTGACAGGCGTCGACGGTGGCGAGGTCGAAGCACGAGACCAGCCAACGCTCGGGGTCGCCCCGGCGGCGCAGCTCCTCGACCACGTCGGGGACGATCGCCATGGCGGGGTCGTAGGCCGCCTCGGTCGGCAGGTTCTTGATCTCGACGTTCACGCCGATCCCCTCACAGGCGTCGAGGGCCTCGCTCAGCGACGGCACCGAGGGGTCGATCTCGCCCCGGGTGAGCGCGTGGAGGGGCCGACCGTCGGGCAGGGCCTCGTCGTGGAGCACCACGAGGGTGCCGTCGGCCGCCCGCCGGACGTCGAGCTCCACCCAGTCGGCGCCGAGGGTGCGGGCGCCGGTGAACGCGGCGACGGTGTTCTCGGGAAAGGCCGCGGAGGCGCCGCGGTGCGCGATGACAAGGGTCACAGAACGGGGTTCTCCTGGCCTCGGTGAACGGTATTCATCCCTGGTTCTGCAAGGGGCTTCGGGGGGTAGGCGGGCGTGTGAACTCTCGGAGAAAAAGTGCTTGCTACTGTTGTTACCGGGCGGTAAGGTGCGCACCGTCCCCGCCGCATCAACGCCGCAATACCGCGTGGTGACGGCATGTGAACGAAATCACGAACGTGTGATCGACTCCTTGGAGGAGCGGTGGCCCTGACCCTGCCGGTGACGATGGAGAACGAGGATTGGCGGGTCGACGCCGCCTGTCGGGACACCGACCCCGACCTGTTCTTCCCGGTCGGCACGACCGGCCCGGCCATCGAGCAGATCGCCTCGGCCAAGGCCGTGTGCGGCGAGTGCGACGCCCAGTCCGAGTGCCTCGAGTTCGCCCTGGCCACCAACCAGGACTCCGGCGTGTGGGGCGGCACCTCCGAGGAGGAGCGCCGCAAGCTGCGCAAGGCCTGGCTCGCCCGCCGCCGCAAGGCCAGCTGAGCCACCAGATCGGCGGCGCCGACTCCCCCCTCGGCGCCGCACCCCCGCGACGACCCCCCGGTCACGGGGGGTCGTGTCGCGTCCGGGCGCCGATCGCCCCGCCCGTCCCGGTCCCACCCGGCTCGGCTCCGCCCGCGCCCCCGGCTCACGGTGGCGGCGACACCGTGCGGACCGACTCGCGCACCGCTTCGGGCCACGTGCGCGCCACCGGGATGTGCAGTTCCACGACCGTCCCCGACCCGGACCCGCTCTCGTGCATCGAGATGCGGCCGTCGAGCTCGGTCTCCACCAGGGTGCGCACGATGGACAGCCCGAGCCCGGTCGAGCTCTCCATGGTGAACCCGGGCGGCAGTCCCGCCCCGTCGTCGGTGACCCGGACGACCAGCTCCTTGCCGTCGAGGTAGCCGAGCCCCACCACCACCTCACCCGACACCGGCGAGTCGCTCGCGGGGTAGGCGTGTTCGAGCACGTTCTGGATGAGCTCGGTGATCACCATGGCCAAGGGGGTGGCCACCGTGGCGGGGAGCTCGCCGGCGTCCCCCTCGACCCGGAAGTGCACCCGGTTGTCGGAGGGCAACAACCCCTCCTCGACCATGCGCAGCAGCGGGCGGAGGATGTCGACGAACGGGACGATCTCCCCGGCCTCTCGGGACAAGATGTCGTGCACCAGGGCGATGGACTGGATGCGTTGGACGGACTCGTCGACCGCGGCCCGGGCCTCGGGGCTCGAGAGGCGTCGACTCTGGAGGCGCAGCAGCGACGAGATGGTCTGGAGGTTGTTCTTCACCCGGTGGTGGATCTCCCGGATGGTCGCCTCCTTCGAGAGCAGCAGGCGGTCCCGGCGGCGGAGCTCGGAGATGTCGCGCAGCAGCACGAGGGCACCGGAGACCTCACCACGCTCGATGAGCGGGATGCAGCGGATCACCACGGTGATGCCGGCGCCACGCTCGACCTCCTCGGTCACCGGGATGGCGAAGGCCCACGCGATGTGGGCGATGTCGTCGCCGAGGCCCAACTCGGCGAGGTGGCGACCCTCGAGGGTGGCGTGCACGCCGATGCGGTGCAGCGCCGAGACCCCGTTCGGCGAGGTGAACTCGATGCGCCCCGTCCGGTCGAGCACGATCGTCCCGTCCCCCACCCGGGGGTTCTCCTCACTGCGGCTGTGCTCGTCCGCGAACGGGAAGTCGCCCGCGGCGATCATGCGGGCGAAGCGGTTGAACAGCTCGACGTAGGTGCGCTCGAGCTCACCGGGGGCACGGCCGATCGAGGGCGTCGACTCCCGCGTCAGCACCGCGAGGATGCGACCGTCGTGGCGGACGGGGATGCACTGCACCCGCACCCGCTCGCCGCGGAGGGCCGAGACCTCGAGCTCGCCCTCGATGAGCTCGTCGAGTCGGTAGGAGCGCGCGACCTGGGGTCGCTCGTCGTCGGTGACCACGACCCCCACCCAGTCGCTCCGATAGAGCGTCTGGCTGGTGGTGGGCCGGATCTGGGCGAGGATCACGAAGCGCTCGTCGTCACTCTCGACCCCGTCGCCGGCGACCGGGGCGAAGAGCAGGAGGTCGGCGAAGCAGAGGTCGGCGAGCAGGCCCCAGCTGGCCGCGAGCCGCTGGAGGTGCACGATGTCGTCCCCGCGCAGCGACGTCTGGCGGCGGGCCAGGTCGGCGAGGCTCGGCATGGGGCCGAAGCCTACGGGCGCTCCCGTCGACCGACGCGGACGACTCGGCCCCCGGCGGGGTCGCCCGGCGCACGCCGGCACGGGAAGGACGACCGAGCCGCACTCGGAGCGGCAGCCCGGGAACCGCGCACCGATGGCGCCCGACGCGCCTCAGAACGCGGTCGGCTCCGCGGGGTGGCGTCGACCGCGGGGCACGAGGGCGACCACGATCGCCCCCAGGCCGACCAGCACGACGGCCACCGCGGCGACGAGGCCCCCGGGACCGTCGTCGTCGCCCAGCGCGGGCGCCGCCGACTCCTCGCCGCCCCCACCGTCGTCCGGCGGCGCGGTGGTCGGTGCGACCGTCGTCGGCGGGGACGGGTCCACGACACGCAGTACGCCGCGCATCTCGTCGGGGAAGAACTCGCAGACGAACTCGAACGTGCCCGCCGTCTCGGCGACGAGCTCCGCGCTGGTCCCGGCGAACCGGCCCTGCTCCGCGCCCGGCTCGATGGTGCCGGTGGAGAACGAGCCGTCGGCGGCGGTGAGCGAGTGCTGCAGACCGCCCACGTTGGCCACGGTGACGGTGGCGCCGACGTCGACCTCGAGGTCGTCGAGGTCGAACCGTCGGGTCTCGCCCTCGCGGAATTCGTCGTAGGCCTGGATCCGGACGGCGTCCGCCGCCTCCCCCGCCGGCGCCACGTCCACGAGGGCGTTCATGGTTGAGGGGTTGATCCGGCAGAAGATCTCGTAGCGCCCCGGCACGGTGAAGGTGACCTCACCGCTGGTGCCCGGGGCGATCTCCCCGGTGTCGAAGGTGCCGCCTCGGTCGGTGATCGTGTGGGGCAGCTCGGAGGCGTTGGGGAACACGATGCGGTCGCCGGCGGTGACGGGCTCGTCGGGCACGGTGATCCCGAAGCTGAAGATCTCGCCTTGGTGCTCGAGCGCCTCGGACGCGCCTTGGGCCTCGGCGGCCGACCGCACGGGTGCGGCCACGCCGACCACCGGCACCACCAGTGCCGCCGGGGTCAGCACCAGAGCGCCGGCGACGACCAGGCCGGCGAGCGCGGACGCCCCGCCGATCCTCGACCGGCACCGCGGCGTGCGATCGCCCATCTCAGAGCGACCTCGTGTAGTCGACCACGGCGGTGATCTGCTCGGGCGTGAGGCGGTCGCCGAACGACGGCATGCCGCCCCGTCCCTCGGTGACGACGACGACCTGGTCGGCGACCTCGGGGAACGCGGCCACGACCGCGCCGTCGGCGAGCGCCGGCCCGACGCCCCCACCCCCGTCGGCCCCGTGGCAGGCGGCGCAGTCGTCGGCGTAGATCGTGGCACCGTCGACCGCCGCACCGGGCACGCCGTCCTCGGCCGCGGGTGCCGCCTCGGGCGGCGGAGCCGGCTCGTTGGCGAACAGCAGCACGACGGTGACGACGACGGCCACGCCCGTGAGCGCTTCGACGATCGTGACCAGCCAGCCCAACGGGGTGCGACCCCTGGCGCCGCTCACCGGAGGGCCCCGTCGAAGGTCGTGAAGAACCAGAAGCTGCTGGTGAACCAGAGCAGGACGAGCAGCGTGAACACCGTGCCGCCGACGAAGGGCAACAGCCAGCCGATGCGGTGGATCCGGACCGCCGCGACCTTGACCACGAACGCGCCGTAGAAGAGGCAACCGGCCACCGAGTGCACCATCACCCGGTCCACGCCGGCGTCCAGGTCGAAGCCGATCGACCAGAGGCAGTGGTAGGCGACGGGGAGGGTGCAGAGGAAGGCCAGCGTCCCGGTGAGGCGGTGGACATCGCCGAGCCAGGCCGGCGCCGGGGTGCGGAACCGGCCGTAGAGCCGCAGCGCGCTCACGAGCTGGGCGACCGCCAACAGTGCGGCGAGGGTGGCCGCCCACACCTTGAACTGGAGCTGGCCCGAGAAGAAGGCGGTCAGCGCGGTCTCGCCGGTGGGGTCGTGCACCTGGCCGTAGACGCCGAGCGCCACGGCCACGGCAGCCCCCGCGAGGAACACGGCGGCGGCCACGCCCGTGCTCCTGGACCGATCGGACCCGATGGTCGCTGCTGCCACGTCCCCCCTGGTGGTCGCCGCTCCCCACCGCCCGTGCGACGGACCGACTGTACGTCACGGCGCCGGCCCACGCGGGCCGGCGCCGGCTCAGAACGCTTCCGCGGCGGTCGCGGGCGGGGGCGGCGCGCCCGCCGGCGCGGCCTCCATGCGCCGGACATACCAGCGCACCACCCAGGGCGAGAGGAACCATGCGCCCGCCACCGCGGCCAACCAGATGGCACCGATGACCACCAGCACGCCCACCTCGGGAACGGCACCGAGGAAGAGGAAGGGGATGAACAGCGCCACGAGGCCGACGCCGAGGGCACGGGCCACCAGGCGTGCCCGCGCGGCGCCCGGGTACGGCACGAGCGAGGCGGCGCACACCCCGGCGATCAGCGGGGCCGCCACGACCGCCAGGAGGACGCCGAGGATCGCCCCGAAGATCGGGCCCACGATGACGAACGACCAGGCCTCGCCCTCCCCCGCCTCGTCGGGGAAGGCCAGGAAGGCCAGGATGACGAGGGTGCCGATGACAGCACCGCCCGCGACGCAGACGACGATGACCCGCCACAGCACGTGGCCGAACACCACGCCCCGCCCGACCACGGGGACCGGTGCGGACGAGGCCGCCGGCGCGGTCACGGCGGCCTGCGGGGGTGGGGGCGGCGGCGGGGCCGCTGGCGCCGGCACGTGCCAGCGGGTGCCGTCCCACACCTGCCCCGTGGCGGGATGGACCCACGCCTGCCCGTCCCACACCGCCTCGCCGGCCTGCTCGCTCACGATTCGACCTCCCGGTGGGCTTGCCGTCAGGGCGCGAAGCGGTTGGGATTCCCCTCCACGTCGGTGTCGGGGATGACCGCCACGCTGGAGAAGCACATCTCGTCCACCGTCCCCTCGTTCCACGTGATGTAGCGGGGTTCGAGCATGGTCGCGTTGGCGCGGTCCCACGTGCACTCGAAGCGCAGCACGTCACCCTCCTGGATGCGGATGGTCTCGGTCGGCACGTAGTAGAGCTGCCACTCGAAGCTCCACCGGGGGATGTCGAGCAGGATCCGCTCGTCGGGGGTGTCGGGGTTGAGCGTCATCCGGTAGGCGGCGCCGAACTCGTGCATGTGCCCGAGCACAGAGTGCAGGGTGCCGAAGTCCCGCGCCCGCATGTCACAGGAGGTGCCGAACCTCGTGCCGTCGAGGTCGTCGTAGTCGTCGAGGGTGCCACCACAGGCCCGGATGAGGGCGTCGGGGATGAACCGGGCCTCGAACCCGTACTTGTCGGCGATCTCGTCGAGCACCGCCTCCCGATCGCACAGCGGACCGTCCTCCTCGGGGGTGCACGGGCCCTCGGCCGGGGTCAGGTAGGTGCTCCCGGTGATCGAGGTCATGGGCTCGTCACGCGCCGCCAGCTCCTCGCTGCTCAGCGTGTCGAACACCAACGTGGACCGGTCGGGCGGGTTCTCGTGGTCGAAGTGGTAGTGGATCTGGTTGACGATGAAGTCGCCGGGCTCGAGGTAGAGGCCCACCCCCTCGGGGTACACGCGGGGCTGCTGGCCCGGCGCCCACCCGCCGATCGAGGTGACCCCCGGCGTGCGCATGTTCGAGCGCCCGAAGCAGGTCCAGCCGGCCCGGCCGTCGGCCCCGTCGAGCTCGTCGGCCTCGGCCATGCCCTCGGCGGGCACCCGGTAGATGATCGAGTGGTGAACGATCTGCTCCTGGTCGGGCTCGAACGCGATGCCCGAGATCCAGGTGCCGTCGCCCTCCGGGTCCTCGATCTCGTGGACCTGGCAGCGGTAGTCGTCCTTGACGTCGAGGTCGCCGACGTACGAGCCGCGCGACGGCACCACCTGGTCGCGCTCGATGGGCTCGAACGGCTCCTCCTCGGCCTCGAGCTCGGTGGCGGGGTCGACGTCGAGGCCCCCGCCCGCCTCCGCCCACTCGGCGATGGCCGCGATCTCGTCGTTGCTCATCGAGAAGTCGTGCTCGAACTCCGGCCCCAGGTCGGAGGCCGGCCACGGGGGCATGTAGCGGGTCTCGGTGACGAGGGCCAGGTCCTCGGCGATCTCGGCCGCGTCACGGGCGGTGGCGAGCTCGACGGTGTCGAAACCCGGACCCCCCTCGTCGTGGCAGGTCACACACCGGGACTCGAGGATCGGCTGCACGGTCGCGGCGAACTCGCCCTCGGGGATCGCCACCTCGGTGAGCGCGTCGATCTCGCCCGTCGGCGGCGGCTCGTCGACGTCGGTGCGCTCGGCCACGATGTCGAGCACGAAGCGGGCCTCGTCGCCGGTGTGCGCGAGCGCAGGCACGTGGATGGGGCCGACGTCGAAGGTCGAGAGCTGCACGGTCCCCGTCATCGTCGCCACGAGCTCGTCGTCGGTGAGGGTCGCGGACCCGGTGAAGGTCACCGGCGCCGTCGTCTCCTTCAGCGTCAGGTCGCCCGTGACCGTGAGGTCGGCCGTCGTGTCGCCGTCCAGCCCGCTGGGCAGGCCCTCGATGCTCGTCGCCTCGAAGGTGGCGTAGGGGTGGTGGGTGGACTCGAGGAAGTCGTGGCGGATGCGCTTGTCCCGGAGGTTCGAGTCCGACTCGAACTGCTCGACGTTCACCACGATGGTGCCCATGCGGCTCGCGGAGGGATCCGCGACGTTGACCGCCAGGTCGCCGGCCACCGACGGCGTGGTCCCACGGGCCAGGTTGTCGTCGCCGGCCAGGCTCTCCTCGATCTCGTAACTCACCGTGCTGCCGTTGCCGCTGGTGATGCGGTAGAGGTGCTCGGTGTCCGCGTCCAGGCCCTCGAGCGCCGGCGCGTACGCACCGAGCGTCTCGGCGTCGTCGCTGGCCAGCAGCCAGGTCCACTGACCCCGGCTCGCCCACACGGCCAGGCCGATCGGGACCAGCAGCAGGAACGCGGCCGGTGACCGCACGAACCTTCCGACCTTGCGACGCACCAGAGCCCCCTGAACGGTGTTGTGAACCCGACCCCCACTTTAGGGGTGGCACTCGGGGGAACTGGAGTCGTGCCGGTGGCGCACTCCCCGCTACCCGCCCTGCCCTTCGGCGCGGAGGAGGGTCGAGGCGATGGCGATCGCCTCGTGGCGACCGAACCCGCGCGGATCAGCAGGCTCGCGCGTCATGTCGGGGCGAAGGCCGGGGCCTCGGCGGGTCGTGCGACGGGCCGCCGGCAGCGACGGGGCGCCGGGACGGCAGCCGGCGGCGCCGGGATCGGTGGCCACGGCGATGAGCACGGCTCGTCGAGCAGCACCACCGTGGTGGCGCAGGCCGCGAGGCGGCGGGAGAGGTGCCCGCCCGAGGCGACCACCCACACCTCCCCGCCGAGACCGCGCACGTCCTCGGCGAGATCGGCGAAGATGCCGTCCCCGCTGCCGACGACGAGGCGGTGGAAGCGGTGGCGCAACAGGTCTGGCCCGGCCCAGCGGAGCAGCGTCCGATCCGCCCCGTCGCTCCCGGGCGCGGCGACCTTCTGCCAGCCCGGGGGCAGGTCGTAGGCGATGCGGCCGAGCAGCGCCGGGTTCGCGGCGACCACCACGAGGTCGTCCCGGTGCCAGTCGGCCTGGCGGCAGAAGCCCGACACCGCCCACCGGACGTCGTCGCCGTCCGCCTCCTGGTGGTGGCCCTCGAGGAGGTTCTCGAGGTCGATCAGGTGCAGGGCCCGACCGGCTGGAACATCTGGATCGACTACCGCCCGAGTCCGCATCGTCGCTCCCCTGTGCGTTGGTCTTGCCCCCATCGTGACACCCTCCCGAACCGTCAGGCAGGGCCGAACGGCCCGCTCCTCCGATGCGTACGACCGTGCTGTGACGCCGGCGTCCCGGGCAGGCCCCATCTGGCCGCGAGGCGCAGGAGGTGGGCGATGTCGTCCTCGCCCAGCGACGTCTGGCGGCGGGCCAGGTCGGCCAGGCTCGGCATGGGGCCGAAGCCTACGGGCGCCCCCGCCGACCACGCGGACGGCGGGGGCAGCCCGGGTGGTCAACCGGGGTCGACGAGTCGGGTGGCGCCGTCGGCGGTGACGGTCCAGCCCGGGTTGTGGGCGACCTCCCACGGATGGCCGTCGGGATCGAAGAACAGGCCGGTGTACCCGCCCCAGAAGGCCTCACCCCCCGGCCGTCCGATGCGCCCGCCGGCGGCCTCGGCCTCGGCGAGCACGGCGTCGACCTCCTCGGGCGACCGCACGTTGTGGGCCAGGGTGATCCCGCCCCAGCCGCCCGTGTCCTCCACGGCGCTGTCCTCGGCGAGGCGCTCACGACTCCAGAGCCCGACGATCATGCCGCCGGTCTGGAAGAACACGATGCTCTCGTCGACCGTGCCTCGCCAGCCGAGCGCCTCGTAGAAGGCCTGGGCCCGGTCGAGGTCGGCCACGCCCAGGGTGACCAGGGACACCCGCTGCTCCATGCGCAGACCCTACTCCCCCGACTCCCGGCGTTCACGAACACCTGTTCGATTCGCTCGCCCGGCGGTGCATTGTCGTCCCCCCTCGATCAGTGTCCACCATCACGGCCCGCCGGCCGGCTCGGCCCTACGCTGCACGGGCGGCGAGCGTTCGCCGCTCCGCTCGTGGAGGTGCACATGTCCGGCAGCGCGTACCCACCCGGCCCCCCGCCCGGCTGGTACCGGGACCCGTTCGGTCAGGCCGACGGGCGCTACTGGAACGGCTCGATGTGGACCGACGCCGTCTCGCGTGGCGGCGTGACCCTGCACGTCGCCCCCGACCCGACCCAGGCCACCGTCCCGCCGGTGCCGGGCAGCGAGCTGCGGGCCCCGGTGCCGACCGGGTCCGATCCCGCGCCCAGCGCACCGCGCTCGTCGGCGCTGCCGATCGTGGTCGCCATCGTGCTCGTGCTGGCGGCCCTGGCCATCGGGTTCCTCGTCATCAACCGCAGCGATGACGACTCGCCGGCGACGCCCACGGCCACCACGGCCACGGACACGCCCGCCACGACCCCGGCGACGAACCCACCCGTCACCGAACCGCCGGTCACCCAGCCGCCCGTCACCGAACCCCCCGCGACGACCGCAGCACCGTGAGCCCGCCGGGTCGGTCGACCGCGGGCGACGGGTAGCGTCCGCCTCGGTGGCCGAGACCTTCTTCCCCTACCAGTTCGATCGCCGCTTCGCGGCGATGTGGCTGCCGTTCGGCGCGCTGCCGGGCCGCGACGGCGTGCGCGTCGGCGACGAGACGTTCCGGGCGTCGTTCGGGTTCCTCCACCTCGAGACCCCGCTGACCAACGTGAAGGGCGGACACATCACCGAGGGCTACCGGTGGTGGACCGCCGTGGGCGCCCGCCAGTCCCTCGCCGACGACGGCCTCACCTTCGGCACGAACCATGACCGCGGCGTCTGCGTGCACTTCCACGAACGGGTGCGGGCCACCCTCAGCCCCCGCCCCCACTCGGCGCTGACCGTCACGGTCGAGGACTGCGAGGGCCTCGTCAGCGTCCTCGGCCTCGACGAGCCCTCGACCTGACCGCCCGAGGAGGCACCGCCATGATCGACCGGGCCCCGTTCGGCCGGACCGGCCACGAGAGCAGCCGGGTGCTGTTCGGCGCCGCCGCGCTCTGGGCCATGACCCAGGACCGAGCCGATGCCCTGCTGCCGCTGCTCCGCGAGGCGGGGGTCAACCACCTCGACGTGGCCGCCTCGTACGGCGACGCCGAGCTGCGCCTGGCGCCCTGGCTCGAGCGGCACCGCGACGACTTCTTCCTCGCCACCAAGACCGACCAGCGGACCGCCGACGGGGCCCGGGCCCAGCTGGAGGCGTCCCTCGAGCGGCTCGGCGTCGACTCGGTCGACCTCATCCAGCTCCACAACCTGGTCGAGGCCGACGAGTGGGAGCTCGCCCACGGTCCCGGCGGCGCGCTGGAGGCCATGGTCCGGGCCCGGGACGAGGGCCTCGTGCGCTTCATCGGCGTGACCGGCCACGGCACCCGCATCGCAGGCCGCCACCTCGCGAGCCTCGAGCGCTTCGGCTACGACTCCGTGCTGCTGCCCTGGAACATCGCGCTCTCGCGGGACGACGGCTACCGGGCCGACGTCGAGCGCCTGCTGGCGGTGTGCGCCGAGCGGAGCGTCGCCGTGCAGCTGATCAAGTCGGTGGCCCGGCGACATCAACGCCGGCCGCGTCGCTGGTGGCGGTGGTGCCGGCACGCCCGGGGCACCACGGCCGCGGCGGGCACCGGCCGGGCCAGGTCGACGATCTCCCACGCGGGCGGCACCTCCGTGAGGGCCGCGGACCACACGTCCTCGCTCACCGAGGGGTGGGCGAACACCTCGCCGCCGCCCTCGCTGACCAGGTGCACCCGGCCGTCCGAGCGGTCGATCACGGTGAAGCGCATGTCGAACGGCTCGCCCGGCTCCTCGTCCTCGGGCACGCCCACCGGCTCGATCTCGTCGCGGGTCATGGCCTTCGGTACCGCCCCGCTGTGACGGCGCCGCCCCGAGCGGCGGCGGGATCGACCCGCCTCGGCGCGGTCATGGCATCCCTCCTGCTTCGCGACCCCGATGCTCGCGCCGGGCGGCGACCGCGGCGAGGGTCGATCGTCACCACCGCACCGGGGGCGCCGGCCTGAACCCGGCGCATCGCGCCGGAACTGGTGCAGTTGGATGCGCCGGGTTGGGGTGAGCGCAGGTCCGCCGGTCGGACCGCCGCCAGCGCCGAGCTGAAGTGAGCGCTTCGCGCCGCACGTGGAGCGGGTGGTTGCGCTGGGTTGGGGTCAGCGCACGACGTCGAGTCCGGCCCTACGGGTCGAGCAGGACGAGGGCGAGGTCCCAGACGATGTGCCCGCGGGCCCGCAGGATCTTGGGGACGGGCACCCCGACGGCCCGGGGGTTCACGGTGGTCCGGCCCTCGACGCGGAGGCGGTCGCCGTCGAGCACCCCGCTGGTGCCGAGGCCGTCGGTGGCGTGGGTCTCGCCCCGCATCGTCACCTCGACGGTGAAGCCGAACTCGTCGTGGTCGTGGCCGCGGGTGCGGGCCACGTCACGGATCGTCCCCTTGATGGGGATCTGGTCGCCGCTCGACAGCAGCGACCGGGAGACCTTGGTCAGGGGCCCGGTGTCGAGGTCGGCGAGGGCGAGGGCGAACTCGCCCCGGATGGGCACCGTCATGTCGGGGCGGCCGTCGTCGCCGAGGGTCAGGTCGAACTCGCCGCTGAGGCCCTTCACCGTGATCCCGAGGCCCGGGATGCCCGGCGAGAACGTGACCCGCGCCGAGGCCCGCTCCGTGTCGATCCGCCACCGCGCCATCGCCGGACCGTACCGGGCCGGTCGCCGGCCGTGCTCGGACCGTAGGCTGCGGCGGGGCGGACGTTCCCGCCCGATGCACGCCGAGGGGACGAGGGGGACGCCATGGGCGCCACGACGACCACGCCGACGTTCTGTCGCATCTGCGAGGCGGGCTGCGGCCTGCTCGCCACCACCGAGGGCGACCGGGTGGTGCGCCTCGACCCCGACAAGGACCACGTCGCCTCCCAGGGCTTCGCCTGCGTGAAGGGCCTGAAGTTCGCCAACCTCCACCACTCCCCCGACCGCCTCGACCACCCCATGAAGCGGGTCGGCGACCGGTGGGAGCGCGTCTCGTGGGACCAGGCCCTCGCCGAGATCGGCGCCAAGGTGAAGGCGCTGCGGGCCGAGCACGGCGCCGACGCCATCGCCGGCTACCTCGGCAACCCCGCCGCCTTCGGCGCCTTCCACGCGATCGCCTTCAACGCCTTCCTCGAGGGCCTCGGCACGACGCAGTCCTACAGCAGCGCCTCCCAGGACCTGACCAACAAGTACCTCGTGGCCAAGCGGCTCTACGGCCACGAGCTCCTACAGCCGATCCCCGACCTCGACCGCACCGACCTCGTGGTGCTCATCGGGACCAACCCCGCCATCTCCCAGATGTCGGTCGTGCAGGCGCCGCGGGCCATGGCCCGCCTCAAGGCCATCGTCGACCGGGGCGGCCGGGTGGTGTCGGTGAACCCCCGTCGCACCGAGACCGCCCGGGCCGTCGGCGACCACCTCTTCATCCGGCCGGGCACCGACGTGTTCTTCCTGGCCTCGTTCCTGCACGTGGTCCTGGCCGAGGACGCGGTCGACCGTGCGCTCGTCGACGCCCACACCACCGGGTTCGACGCGCTCGCCGCGGTCGTGGCCGACTGGTCGCCCGAGCGCACCGAGGCGGTGACGGGGATCGCGGCCGCCGACCTGCGGGCGCTCGTCGCCGACTACGTCGCCGCCGACGGCGCCTCGCTCTACTGCTCCACCGGCGTGAACATGGGCCCCCACGGCACCCTCACCTACTGGCTGCTCAACGTCGTCAACGCCGTGACGGGCAACCTCGACCACGCCGGCGGGGCGCTCGTGCGCACGCCGCCGTTCGACTTCCAGAAGCGAGCGAAGGCCATGGGCCTCGGCGTGGGCACGGCCCGGTCCCGGGTCGGCGGGTTCGAGGCGATCCTCGGCACCTTCCCGGCCTCGCTCCTCGCCGACGAGATCACCACCCCCGGGCCGGGCCAGGTGAAGGCGCTGTTCGTCTCGGCGGGCAACCCCGTGCTCTCGATCGGCAACGGCGACCGCCTCGCCGCCGCCCTCGACGAGCTCGAGCTGCTCGTCTGCGTCGACCTGTTCCGCAACGAGACCGCCGAGCACGCCCACTACCTGCTGCCGGCCTGCTCCTGGCTGGAGCGCCCGGACGTCCCCCTCGTGCACGCCTTCGCCGGCCTGCAGGTCGACCCGTGGCTGCAGCACACCGACGCCGTGGTGCGGCCGGCGGGCGAGCGCCGGGAGGAGTCGTGGATCTTCGCCCGCCTCGCCGACGCCTGCGGGGTGGGGCTCGGCGCCGGCGCCGCCGGGTTCCTCACCCGGGCCCTCGGGCGCCTCCGCGGGGTGCCGATCGTCGGCGGGCTCGTGGAGGTGTCCGACGCCCGCCTCCTCTCGCTCGTGCTCGAGGTGGCCCGCCACCCGGTGCGCCGGCTGCGCCGCCACCCCCACGGCGTGCGCCTCCCCGACGTGGCCGGCGGCGAGTTCCTCGGCAAGCGGGTGTTCACCGACGACGGCAGGGTGCACCTGGCCCCGTCCGACTTCGTGGCCGGCGCGGCCGGGCTCGAGGCCGACTTCGACGCCGAGCGCACCGACACCGGCCTGCGCCTCATCACCCGCCGCGAGCGCCACAGCCACAACACCTGGACCCACAACGCCGAGCCCTTCGTCGGCGGCGACCGCACCACCAACCGGCTCCACCTCACCGCCGAGGACGCCGAGGCCGCCGGCCTCACCGACGGTGGCCGGGCCCGGGTGCGCTCCAAGGCCGGCGAGGTCGAGGTGGAGGTCGCAATCACCGACGACCTGATGCCCGGCGTGGTGTCGCTGCCCCACGGTTGGGGCCATGCCGGTGCCGAGGGCCTCGCGGTCGCCCGCGCCCACGCCGGGGTGAACGCCAACGTCCTCACCGCGGACGGCCCGGACGGCATCGAACCGCTCTCGGGCATGGCCCGCATGACCGCGCTCGCGGTCGAGGTCGAGCCGGCGTAGCGGCCACCCCCCGAACTGGCTCCCGATTTCGGTGCCCTGGCACCGAAATCGGGAGCCAGAAGCGTCGTGGCGCGACCGTCAGCCGGGATGCTCAGGCATCGGCCGCGTGGCGACCACGTCGACGCCGGTGCCGCACACGTCGGCGAGGACCACGTCGCCGAGCGCGACCGGCGCCTCGACGCGCACCCCGGCGAGCGCCCGGCAGACGTCGCGCACGAGGCCCTTGGGCACGGCGTCGAC
>CAZYPY010000013.1:0-43463 GCA_964649545.1 uncultured Microthrixaceae bacterium
CTGGCGAGCCCACAAGGGCTACGACGGGCTCGCCTGGGGCGAGCTCAACAGCACCGCCGAGAACCTCGCCCTCATCCGCTCCGTGCTCGACCTCCACGACACCCCCGGCGGCGACGACTGCCCCGACGGGCCCCGCACCAAGGCCCAGCGCGACCACGACACCTTCATGGACCTGTTCCGCTGGATCCTCGCCAACCGCCTCGACGGCGACATCGACCCCGCCGGCGGCGCCGACATCGTTCTCGACCCCCGCACCGCCGCCGAACTGCTCGACGACCCCGACCGGCTCGACCTCGACACCCGAGACCCCCTCGCCGAGCTCCTCGCCCCCTACCGCCACCCCCACGACACCGACGACCGTGACGGCCACGAGTGCGACCACTGCCACGACGGTGACGGCTGCGAGGAGACCGGCTGCATCTGCCGGCTCACCACCGGCGAGAAAGCCTCACTCGCGTTCGCCGCCACCATCTTGTGCACCGGCTGGATCCGACGGGTCATTCTCGACCCCGACACCGGCACCATCCTCGACATGGGCCGCCGCACCCGCCTGTTCACCCGCACCCAACGACGCGCCCTGGTCTACCGAGACCGCGGCTGCGTCTTCCCCGGCTGCGACCGCCCCGCCCGCTTCTGCGACGCCCACCACATCCACCCCTGGGAACACGGCGGCCTCACCGACCTCATCAACGGCGTCCTGCTCTGCCGACGCCACCACACCCTCGTCCACCACGGCTGGGACCTCACCCGCGACCCCACCACCGGCATCGTCACCGTCACCAGCCCCGACGGCCGCACCTTCACCCGCCACCCCGCGACGCTCCGCCACCCCGGACGAAACACCCTCCCCACCCCAGCACGATGTTGACCGCAGCGGCCACGGCCGCTGCCGCCACCGCAGAACGCACGACGACACCGGATCGACGCACGTGGTGACACGGCCGTCGACTCGGTCGAACCCCGCCGTGGATCCGACGTGCCAGGCCGACGACCGAATGCAAGCGTCAAGATGGTGAGCGGTTGGACGCGGACTTCGGGGAGGCATGCCGTGCGCACGATCGTGAACATCGACGACGAGCTCCTGGCCGCTGCACGGTCGGCGCTTGGCACGACGCCGACGGACGAGACCGTGAACCGAGCGCTCGCCGAGGTCGCGGCACTGGCGGCGCGACGCCGTCATCTGGAGCGGCTCTGCGCCGGCGGTCTGCCCGACCTCGGCGACGATGCGCTGTACGAAGCCGCGTGGCGGTAGCCGGCGCTGCAGTCGGGCTCCGCTCCTGAGCAGCAAGGGCAGGCCGCCGCCGCGATGAGATCCGGCGCCGGCGGCCGTCCCACGCACGACGCAACGAACCGACCACGCACCATCCCACGAACCTGCGAGGAGCACGACCGTGCCGCACCGTGAGCACGCCCCGGCCGGGGCGCCCTGCTGGACCGACCTCTGGACCTCCGACGTGGAGGGCAGCCGCCGCTTCTACGCCGACCTGTTCGGCTGGGAGGCGGCCGAGCCGAGCGAGGAGTTCGGGGGCTACTTCATGTTCCTGCGCGACGGCGTGCCCACCGCCGGCGGGATGGGTCCCATGGGCGACATGCCCGCCGGCGACGTCTGGACGATCTACCTGGCCACGCCCGACATCGCCACGGCGGCCACGACGGCCGAGGAGGCCGGCGCCACCCTCTTCATGCAGCCCGAGCCGGTCGCCGACCTCGGGATCCAGATGCAGCTGGCCGACCCGAAGGGGGCCACGGTCGGGGCGTGGCAGGAGGGCACCTTCGCGGGCTTCACCGTGCTCGACGAGCCCGGTGCGCCGAGCTGGTGCGAGCTGCACACCCGCGACTTCCAGGCCGCCCTCGACTTCTACCGGACCGTCTTCGGGTGGGAGACCCAGCTGGTCGGCGACACCGACGAGTTCCGATACGCCGTCGTGCTGGCCGAGGCGGGGAGCGAGGAGCAGGTCGCCGGGATCATGGACGGGAGCCAGTGGCTGCCCGAGGGCGTCGACGCGGTCTGGTCGATCTACTTCCTCGTGGACGACGTGGCCGCAACCACGGACCGGGTGGTCGAGCTGGGCGGCTCGGTGATCGACCCGCCGGTCGACACGCCCTACGGCGTGCTGGCCACGGTGGCGGATCCTGCCGGCGCGGTCTTCAAGCTCCGCACCCTGCCGCCCGGCTGACGCCGGCCGCCCGTCCCGTGCCAGCGAGTCACTCCTCGCCCGACCGCGCCGGGGATCAGCCGGCTCGACCCCGGGCGACCTCGGCGGCCTGCTGGCGGTCGGCACCCCGCGAGTTAAGGGTTTCTCCTTGACTAGCTAAGGAATTGACCTTAATCTGCGAACCGTGCCACAGGACGCCCGGACGCTGATGATCGATGCCGCCGAGCGGTTGGCGGCCGAGCGGGGCTTGGCGGCCCTCACCGTCCAGGCGGTGCAGGACGCCGCCGGCCAGCGCAACAAGTCGGCGGTCCAGTACCACTTCGGCGGCCGCCAGGGCCTCGTCAACGCCCTGGTGGCCGCCCGCATGGGCCCCGCCAACGAGCGACGCACGGCGATGCTGCTGGCCCTCGGCCCCGAGGCGTCGGTCCGCGAGCTCGTCGAGGTGCTCGTGGTCCCGATGATCGAGTCGGTCCTCGGTCGGGACCCGAGCTACTGGGCCCGGTTCCTGGTCCAGGCCATCGGCGACCCTGGCACTGGCCTCGCCGCGCTCGATGCCGTCGACGACGGCCCCCTCCAGCTCACGCAGGACCGCATCGCGGCCCGGCTCCAGCAGCTTCCCGAGGCCACCCGCATGCTCCGGGTGCAGTCGGTGTTCGCGTACGCCGCCGTCGTGCTCGCCGGCCACGAGGTCGGCGCGCTGCCGGCCGACCTGACGGGCCGGGCGCTCACCACCGACATCGTCGACGCCTGCTGCGGCCTCGTCGAGGCCCCCTCCTCCCGTCGCCCCGCCGAGGGCCTGACCCCGAAGGATCGACCATGACCATCGTCTCTCCGACCTCGACCCTGCACGTCACCGCCCACCCGGGCGCCGGCGTGGAGGTCCGCGGCCTCGACGTGCGCACCGCCGACGACGCCACGTTCGCCGAGGTGCGGGCGCTCTTCGACCACCACGGGTTGGTCTTCCTCCGTGACCAGCAGCTGACCGAGCACGACCACATCGCCCTGGCCGAGCGGTTCGGCACCATCAACGTCAACCGCTTCTTCGTCCGCCACCCCGAGCACCCCGAGATCGCGATGGTCACCAAGGAGCCGGGCCAGCGCCTCAACGTGGGCGGCTTCTGGCACACCGACCACAGCTACGACGTCGAGCCGGCGCTCGGCTCGGTGCTCGTCGCCCGGGACCTGCCGACGAGCGGTGGCGACACCCAGTTCCTGAGCACCTACGACGCCTTCGCCGTGCTGCCGGCCCACCTCCAGGAGCGCCTGCGGGGCATGCGGGCCGTGCACTCGGCCAAGCACGCCTTCGGGACGACCTCGTCGCGGATCCGCCGGTGGATCGACCCGAGCTTCGAGACCGAGAACACCGACGTGGCCGACGCGCTCGGCACGGTCACCCACCCGGCGGTCATCCGCCACCCCCGCTCGGGTCGAGAGGCGCTCTTCGTCAACCCCAGCTTCACCATCCGCTTCGAGGGCATGTCGGTGGCCCGGTCCGCCCCGCTGCTGGCCTCGATCCACGCCCGGGTGCTGCGTTCGGCCGGGATCGCGAACTTCCGCTGGGAGCCGGGGTCGGTCGCCATCTGGGACAACCGGGCCACGTGGCACAACGCCCGCAACGACTACCGGGGCCAGCGCCGCGAGATGCACCGCATCACCCTCGACGGTGGCCCCCTCGAGGCGGCGTGACTCGGATCGGCGGCGCGCCCGGGCCGAAGGCCACGCCACCGGCGGTGGTCGTGCAGGACGACCTCACCGCCGGCTCTCCCGCCCTCGCCGACGGATCCGACCGGGAATCCCCGCCACCGCCCCCGGGTTGGGGGCGGCATGGGATACACGGACGCCCCCGAGGGCTGGTGGAAGACGTTCGTCACCGAGCGCGACCCGGCGCCGACGGGCAAGCTCGCCGTCGTGCGCGCCGACGGCAGCCCCCACGTGGCGCCGGTGTGGGTCGACGTCGACGGTGACGACCTGGTCTTCATGACCGCCGCCGACACCCTCAAGGGCAAGGCCATCCTCCGCGACCCTCGCGTGGCGCTCTGCTTCGACGACGAGCGCCCGCCGTTCAGCTTCGTGACCCTCCGGGGCACCGCCAGCACCAGCACCGACCCCGACGAGCTCCTGCACTGGGGCACCCGCATCGGCGGCCGGTACATGGGCGCGGCGGCGGCCGAGGCCTACGGGCGGCGCAACGCGGTGCCTCCCGAGATGGTGGTGCGGGTCCACGTCGACCACGTCGTGGCCAAGGTCGACGTGGCCGCCTTCGACGAGTAGCGAGCGCGACCGCCCGAGGCCGTCGGCCCGCCGCCTCGCTACTGGCGGCGGGCGACGAAGACCGGGATGCGGCGCTCGGTGGCGTCCTGGTAGGCCTGGTAGTCGGGATAGGCGGCGACGGCGCGCGCCCACCAGACGGCTCGCTCGTCGCCCTCGACCTGCTCGGCCACGGCGTCGATGACCTCGGCGCCGTCCTGGACGGTGACGTGCGGATCGGCCAGGAGGTTGTGGTACCAGCCGGGGTTGGTGGGGGAGCCACCGACCGAGGCGATCAGGGCGTACTCACCCTCGTGCTCGACCCGCATCAGCGGGGTCTTGCGGAGCTTGCCGCTCTTGTGGCCCCGGTTGGTCATCACGACGATCGGCAGGCCGGTGTCGGCGAAGGTGTTGGCCCGCTGGCCCCCCGACGCTTCGAACTCCTCGACCTGCTCACGGACCCAGTCCCAACTGCTCGGCTCGTACTCACCCTCGAGTGGCATGGGCGCACCGTACCGTCCGCGCCCGGCCGCCCCGGCACGCCGTGGCCGGGCGGCGCCGTCAGGCGAACCCGGCGATCGGGTGGGGGGTGTACGGCTCCTCGAGCCGCGCCACCTCCTCCTCGGTGAGGCGGAGGTCGAGGGCGGCCACGGCGTCGTCGAGGTGCTCGAGCCGGGTGGCGCCGATGACGGGCGCGGTGACGACGGGCTTGGCGAAGTGCCAGGCGAGGGCCACCTGCGCCCGGGGCACGCCCCGCGCTCGGGCCACCTCCGCCACCCGCTCGGCGATCAGTCGGTCCGAGTCCGACGTGTCGTAGAGCGTGCGGCCGAACTCGTCGGTCTCGGAGCGGGCGGTGGCGTCGTCCCAGTCGCGCGTGAGTCGGCCCCGGGCCAGCGGGCTCCACGGCAGCAGCCCGACCCCCTGGTCGGCGCACAGCGGCAGCATCTCGCGCTCCTCCTCGCGCTGGAGCAGGTTGTAGTGGTCCTGCATCGAGACGAACCGGGTCCAGCCGTGGAGGTCGGCGAGGTACAGCGCCTTGGCGAACTGCCAGGCGTACATCGAGGAGGCGCCGACGTAGCGGGCCTTGCCGGCCTTGACCACGTCGTGCAGGGCCTCGAGGGTCTCCTCGATCGGCGTCTTCGGGTCCCACCGGTGGATCTGGTAGAGGTCGACGTGGTCGGTGCCGAGGCGGCGGAGGCTGTGGTCGATCTCGCTCAGGATGTGCTTGCGGGACAGGCCGCCGCCGTTGGCGCCCGGGCGCATCCGGCCGTGCACCTTGGTCGCGATCACCACCTCGTCCCGGCTGGTCATCTCCCGCAGGGCCCGCCCCACGATCTCCTCGCTCGAGCCGTCCGAGTACACGTTCGCGGTGTCGAAGAAGTTGATGCCGAGGTCGAGGGCGCGGGCGATGAAGGGCCGGCTGGCCGCCTCGTCCAGGGTCCAGGCGTGGTTGCCGCGGGCCGGGTCCCCGTAGCTCATGCAACCGAGGCACACCCTCGACACGGTCAGGCCCGTGCGGCCCAGCTTCACGTACTCCACGGCGGCGCCTCCCTCGACGTCGCCGGGGGTGCTCCGGCGACCACCACACCGTAGGGGTTGCCCCGGGCCGCCCCCGGCCCCGGACGTGCCGGTGGGACGGCCGGCGTCGTTTTTCCCTTCGGCGCGGCGAACGGACAGACTGCGTGCCGCACACGAAGGTGAACGACCGGTGAACGCCGAAGGACGGGCGAATGAAGTTCAGGCTGCTCCCCACCGACGAGAAGTTCTTCGACCTGTTCCAGCAGAGCGCGGCCAACACGGCGCAGTGCGCTCGTCGGCTGGTCGAGCTGTTCGAGTCGCCCGGTGACGAGTCACTGCTGGCCAAGGTCCAGCAGTGCGAGGAGGAGGGTGACGCCATCACCGGCGCCATCCTCGACCGGCTGCACACGAGCTTCGTCACCCCCTTCGACCGCGAGGACATCCACCGGCTGGCCGAGGAGTTCGACGACGCCGTCGACGACATGCTCGCGGTGGCCCAGCGCTTCGAGCTGACCAAGACGTCGAGCGTCCCCGAGGAGCTCCACCAGCAGGGCGAGATCATGGTGCAGCTCGCCGACGAGGCCGCCGAGCTCATGGCCCGCCTCGAGTCGATGAAGGAGATGGGGCCGCACCTCGCGGCCATCGACCGGCTCGAGAGCGAGGGCGACGCGGTGTTCAACCGGGGCATGGCCCGCCTGCTCAGCGGCGAGTTCGAGGCCCTCGACGTGATCCGCTGGAAGGACCTGATCCAGGCGATGGAGGCGGCCATGAACGCCATCGAGGACATCTCCGACGTCGTCGAGGGCATCGTCCTCAAGCACTCCTGAGCCGCCCCTCCTCCGACCCGCCTGCGAGAGACCTGCCGCTGATGGACCTTCAGGACGTCGCCGTGGTCGTCGTCATCGCCGTCGCCCTCGGCTTCGACTTCGTCAACGGCTTCCACGACGCCGCCAACTCGATCGCCACCGTCGTGTCGACCCGCGTGCTCGCGCCGCGGGCGGCGGTGATGTGGGCGGCGTTCTTCAACTTCGCCGCCTTCCTGGTGTTCGGCACCAAGGTGGCGGCCACCATCGCCAAGGGCGTGGTCAACCCGTCCGTGCTGACCATCGGGGTGGTGTTCGCCGGGCTCATCGGCGCCATCGGCTGGAACCTCCTCACCTGGCGGCTGGGCCTCCCGAGCAGCTCGTCGCACGCCCTGGTCGGCGGCATGGCGGGGGCCGCCGTGCTGGCGTCGGGCTGGGGCTCGCTCGAGGCCTCGGGCCTCTGGAAGATCGCCCTGTTCATCGTCTTCTCGCCCCTGATCGGCCTGGCCCTGGGCATGATCCTGACCATCGTGATCCTGTGGGGCTCGCACCGGTACCGGAACGTCGAGCGCCTCAACAAGGGCTTCCGCCGCGGTCAGCTGGCCTCCGCCGCGGCCTTCAGCCTGGGCCACGGCGCCAACGACGCCCAGAAGACGATGGGCATCATCCTCGCCGTCCTGATCGCCTCGAACAACCTGCCCAGCGACGCCGACGTCCCGACCTGGGTCGTGCTGTCGGCCCACAGCGCCATCGCCCTCGGCACCATGTTCGGCGGCTGGAAGATCGTGAAGACGATGGGCTCGAAGATCACCAAGCTCCAGCCCGTGGGTGGTGTGGCGGCCGAGAGCGCGGCGGCGGCCACCCTGTTCGCCACGTCGGCCGCGGGCATCCCCGTGTCCACCACGCACACGATCTCGGGCGCCATCGTCGGCGTGGGCTCGTCCCGCCGCCTCTCGGCCGTGCGGTGGGGGGTGGCCAGCCAGGTCGTGTGGGCGTGGATCCTCACCATCCCCGGCGCCTTCGCCATCGCGGCGGTGTCGATGGTCGTCGTGGAGGCCTTCAACTGATGGATCGTCGGGCCCTGGTCTTCGTCGGCTTCTCGGTGGTCTGCTTCGCGTTGTACCCGCTCGCGGACAAGTACGACGGCGCGGACGGGTGGGCGTGGAGCGACAAGGGCTGGGCCTGGGTGGCGATCGCGCTCGGCGCGGTCTACCTCGTGCTGGCGATCCTGTCGTTCTTCGACGCACGGAGTCGCGATCGGCTCGAGGCCCGCCCCCTCGGCTACGACCGTGAGAACGTGCCGACTCGTCGACTGCGCTCGCAGGACGGCGGCGAGTCGCAGGACTGACGGCCTCGGCTGCGGGCTGCGGTGCGTCGACCGGCCGGCCTCAGCGGGCGAGGCGTTCGGCCACCTGGAGGCGGCGCTCGAGCTGACCGACGGTCGCCTCCGAGATCCGGTCGACTCCCGACAGGCGGTTGAGCTCGGCGTTCACCTGGGCGTGGGTCTGGCCGGTGCGACGGACGAGCAGCGCCACCATCTCGGCGTTGCGCTCGCGGAGGCGCCGCTTCTCCTGGCTGCGGGTCTTGGCCGCGGCGGCCGGATCGTCGCCGATGGCGGCGCGGGCGTCGGCGAGGAAGCGGCGGTCGCCGGCGAGCGGCGGGGGCGGGCCGAGGTCGACGAGCAGGGCGGGGTCGTCGTCGGGGTCGAGGTCGTCGTCGACGTCGTCCCCGCTCTCGAACGGGGCATGGGTCTGGTGGTCGGTGGCGACCGCGGAGAGCGCGGCGAACAGCGACATCTGCTCCTCGACGCCGGTGTCGAGGGCGGCGGGGTCGCGCTCGGGGCGGTCGACGGCCCGCTTGGCCAGGCTGTGGCGACGCTGGTCGGCGATCTGGAAGGCCCGGGCCCGCAGGCGCGGGTCGTCGGGGATGAAGAGGTAGGCCTTCTGATCCCGCACGCCGGGCACCCAGCGCACGAAGCGCCCGACCGCCTGGCGGAAGAACAGCTCGGTCGTGGTCGTGGTGGCGTAGACCCCGACACGCAGGCGGGGGATGTCGACGCCCTCGGACACCATGCGCACCGCGACCAGCCAGGGGTCCTGGGCGGCGGCGAAGCGGGCGATGCGCGCGGAGGCGTCGGGGTCGTCGGACGTGACCACCGTGGCGTTGCGGTCGAAGCGGGTGCGCAACAGCTCGGCGATCCCCCGGGCGTGGTCCTGGTCGATGGCGATGACGAGGCCCGCGGCGTCGGGCTGGTGGGCCCGCACCGCGTCGAGCTGGGCCACCGCCTGGCGCAGCACCGTCGGCAGCCACTCGCCGTCGAGGGACAGCGCGGTGCGCAGGCGCTGGCTCGCCAGGGTCTGGTCGAGGGCGTCGTCGAACGTGGCCTCGTGGACCGCACCGTCGGGCGCGGTCCACTCCATGTGGCCGCCCGTGCGGGGGAAGTAGACGGGGCGCACGACGCGCCGGTCGGCGAGGGCGTCGCTGTAGCCGTACTCGAAGTCGGGCACCGCCTCGTCGGCCACGTAGGTGACGAAGGGGATCGCCCGTGTGTCGCTGCGGAACGGCGTGCCGGAGATGCAGAGCCGTCGGGGCGCGGGCTCGAAGGCGGACCGGATGGACTCGCCCCAGGCCCGCTCGTCGCCGGCGTGGTGGATCTCGTCGAAGATCACGAAGGCCCGGTCGGCGAAGGCCCGCAGCACGGGGGCGCTGGTGGCGACCTGCTGGTAGGTGGTCACGATGCCGTGCATGTCGCTCGGCAGGCGCCCGTCGGCGGCGGCCCAGGCCGGGTCGAGGTGGATGCCGAACGGCGACGCGGCCCGCTCCCACTGCACCTTGAGGTGGGCGGTCGGCGCCACCACGATCACCCGCCGCTCGGGGTGCTCGGCCAGCACGTGGCGGGCGGCGGTGAGGGCGAAGGTGGTCTTGCCCGCGCCGGGCGTGGCGACCGTGAGGAAGTCGGACGCCTCGCTGGCCCGGAACTTCTCGAGGGCCACCTTCTGCCAGGGCCGCAGGCGGATGCGGCTGATCATGCGGCGGCGACGGGCTCGGTTCGGCGGGCGGCGGGCGGGCGGAGCAAGTCGCTCAAGGTAGCGGCGCGGCGACGCCGCGCGGGACATGCCCCGAGAGGCACCGACGTGCGCCCCGGGATGACCCTCGGCCCCTTGTTCTGGTCACGGAAACGGAACCTCGTAGAGGCTGTTGCGTTAGGTGCTCGCGTTCGGTGCGGGCGCGGGAGAGAATTCGTGGGTGCCTCCTCGGTTTCGTGCGGTGACTCGTGACCAGCAGTTCTTGTTGCCTCCGGATGTGCGCGAGTGGCTGCCGGAGGGCCACCCGGCGTTGTTCGTGGTGGACTTGCTCGACGAGTTGGACTTGTCAGGGTTCGTGGCCGGGTATCGCTCGAGCGTCGAGCGGGGCCGTCCGGCGTATCACCCGTCGGTGATGGTCGGGATCGTCTTGTACGCGTCGATGTGCGCGGTGCGGTCGTCTCGTCAGATCGAGCGGCTGTTGGCGACCGACGCGGGGTTCCGGGTGGTGGCGGCGAACGAGCGGCCGGATCACGTGACGATCTGCCGGTTCTTGGCCCGCCACGAACAGGCGCTCGCCGGGGTGTTCGACCAGGTGGTGGGCCTGGCCGCGGAGGCGGGGCTGGTGGACCCGACCCTGGTCGCGGTGGACGGCACGAAGATGGCCGCTGACGCGTCGCGGGACTCGAACGAGACGCTGGGGGACCTGCGGGGCCGGTTCTCGGCGTGGGCCGATGACGTGTTGGCCAACGACGCCGCCGAGGACGCCGCCGAAGCGGAGGACCCGTCGGGTCCGGTCCCGGAGATGGCCGACCGGGATCAGCGCCGGGAGTGGATCCGTCGTCGGCTCGCCGAGCGCGCCGCCGAGCCCGACGACCGCCGCATGAACACGGTCGACCCGGACTCGGGTCTGATGCCCCGCTCGGGTGGCGGGTGGATCCAGGGCTACAACGCTCAGGCCGCCGCCGTTGCCGGCGGGATCGTCGTCGCCGGCGACGTGGGCGCCAACCCCGCCGACAACACCGTGTTGGACGCGATGGTCGCTCTGATCGACGACAAGATCGCCGCCGCCACCGGGGAACGCACCGGGGTGATCGTCGGCGATGCCGGCTACTGGGACAGCGAACTCATCGAGACCATCGACGCCGACCCGGACCGGGCCGACCTGTTGGTCGCGACCGGTCGCCGCACCCCGAACAAGGCTCCGGACCCGATCGTCGAGCCCGACCCCGCGCCCCACCAGGCCGCGGTCGCCGCCCACGAACACGTCCTCGACGCCCAACAACAGCGACGCCTGGCCGTCATCGCCCAGGTCGCCGCCGGGACCTTGTTGATCCGCGAAGGCGCCGAGATCCTCGGCCTATCTGTCGCCCGCGTCGGCGAACTCAAACTCGCCTACCAAGCCGACGGCCCCGACGCGCTCCGACCCCACCACCTGCCCCGCCGGCGGCGACCCAAACCGCCCCGAGGCCCGACCCGCGCCGCCCGAGCCCGCCACGCCATGGACACCCGCCTCGCGTCGCCCGCCGGACGCAGCTTCTACCGGCAGCGCCAAGCCATCATCGAACCCGTCTTCGGCGACATCAAGACCAACCGGCGCACCACCAGATTCCTACGACGCGGCATCGACGCCGTCCGCGCCGAGTGGCTCACCATCCTCACCGGCCACAACCTCACCCTCCTTCACGCCCACCGGGCCTGACCCGGCCGGGCACCCGCCCGCGCCTCACGCAAGAGGACTCGAGCTAACGAGACAGCCTCCGTACGTTCCGTTTCCGTGACCAGAAGCGCCGGAGGGGGGTGTCGGGAGGGGGGTGTCGGGAGCGGGGTCAGGGGGTGGGGGCGCCGGCGGCGAGGGCGTCGGTGAGGCCGCTGGCACGGGCGACGGGACGGGCCACCGCGGCGCGCACGGCGTCCTCGGTGCCGAGCACGGTGAGGTGGTGCTGGGCCCGGGTGACGGCGGTGTAGAGCAGCTCGCGGGTGAGGATGGGTGAGGTGGCCTGGGGCAGGCGGACGATCACGTGGCCGAACTGCGATCCCTGGGCCTTGTGGATGGTGATGGCGTAGAGGGAGTCGACCGCCGCCAGCCGGGTCGGGCGCACGAACAGGGGCTCGCCTCGGCGCTCGAAGACGGCCCGGAGGTGCCCGTCGCCGACGTCGACCACCACGCCGGTGTCGCCGTTGAACACGCCGAGGGCGTAGTCGTTCTCGGTGACGATGAGTGGACGGCCGGGGTACCAGGCGCCGGCGCCGTAGCCCGGGATGGTCGAGCGCAGCCAGCGCTCGATCTCGGTGCGCCACTTCGCGGCGCCGGCGGGGCCGCGTCGGTGGGCGCAGAGGACCTGCACCTCGCTCAGGGCGGTGAGCGCGCCGGGGGTGTCGCCCTCCGTGGCGGCGGCCACGACCGACCGCGCGGTGCCCACGACCGCGCCCCGCACGTCGGCGAGCTCGGGGGCGGCGGTGGGATCGGCGTCGGCGGCGACCTCGAGCCAGTCGACGTCGTCGCCGGCGGTGCGCAACGCGTGGACCAGCGCGTCGGCGTCCCCCGACTCGATGGCGGCGGCGACGGTGGCGATGCCCCCGCCGAAGCGGTGGACCCGGCGCAGCTCGACAATGCCCGGCAGCGGCGAGGCCACGATGTCGCCGAGCACGGCGCCGGCCTCGACCGACGCGAGCTGGCGGGGGTCGCCGACGAGCACGAGCCGGGCGGTGGGGCGCACGGCATCCAACAGGCGGGCCATGAGCGAGAGGCTCACCATCGAGCACTCGTCGACGATCACCACGTTGTGGGGGAGCTGGTTGGCGCCGTCGTGCCGGAAGCGGCTGTGACTGCCAGGCCGCCACCCGAGGAGTCGGTGCAGCGTCGAGGTGGGGGTCGCGAGCAGCGCGGCCCGCACGGCCTCGCTCGTGTCGAGGCGACGGGCCTCGGCCTGCACGGCTTCGCCCAAGCGGGCGGCGGCCTTGCCCGTCGGGGCGGCGAGGGCCACCCGCGGCGGGGGCCGGCCCAGGGCGGCGGCCTGCTCGTGGAGGAGTGCGAGCAGGCGAGCGACCGTCGTGGTCTTGCCGGTGCCCGGCCCGCCGGCCACGACCGAGAGGCGGCGCTCGACCGCGGTCGCGGCGGCCGCTCGCTGCCGGTCGTCGCCCCCCGCCTCGGGGAAGAGGCGGTCGAGGCCGTCGTCCAGCGCCGCGACGTCGAGGGCGGGCGCGTTGCCGCCGGCGCGGGCGAGCAGGTCGGCGGTGATGGCCCGCTCGTGTCGCCAGTACCGGTCGAGGTAGAGGCGGGTGCCGTCGAGGCGCAGCGGCCGGTCTGCGGGACCGTCCGGGCCGACCGCGGTCAGCGGGTGGGCGGCCACCGTGGCCACCCAGGAGGCAGGGTCGGGCCAGGGCAGGGCGGCGAGGTCGAGGGCGACCTCCTCGTCCTCGGGGGCGACGGTGGTCGCCGCGGTGGCCAGGTCGGCGAAGACGTGGCCCAAGCGGACCGCCCGCACCGCCAGCGCGACGGCGAGGGCCACGTGGCCGTCGGGGTCGGCCGCGGGGCCGCCGACGAGGTCGGTCAGCACCAGCGCGGCGCGCACGTCCGCGGCGGCCAGGACGGTGGCGTCGCCCAGCTCCCGCAGGAGGCCGTCGCCCACCGTCGGCCGGCGCCCCGCGTGCAGGTCGACAGATGCCCCAGCCGCCGGCGTCACGGGCGCGGTCACGCCGTCACCGGTCCGTGGCCACGCGCAAGATCTCGTTGGAGGAAATAGCTGCCATAGGTGACAGCTATTTCCTCCAATGTTCCTGGAGGGCCGGGCGGTCGGCGGCGGTCGGGCGTCATGGGGCGCCCCGGTCGAGGAGGTCGGAGAGGTCGGTCACGAAGGTCGCCGGGGGTTGCCAGGTGAAGACGCCGCAGGGGGCGCCGTCGACCCGGGGGGTGTCGGGCCCGACCATGCCCCGCAGGAACAGGTAGGCCACGCCGCCGAGGTGGCGGGCGGGGTCGTAGCCGGGCAGGCGCCACCGCAGGAACCGGTGGAGGGCGACGGCGTAGAGCGCGGCCTGCAGCGGGTAGTGGGCGTCGGCCATGGCCGAGGCCAGCGCCTCGGGCCGGTAGTGCGCCGTCGACCCCACCTCGCCGTGGGGGACGAGGTGGTTGGTCTTGTAGTCGACGACCACGTGGCGCGCGCTCGCACCACCGTCGGCGCCGGCGCCGAGGCGGGCCACGAGGTCGATCGAGCCCGAGAGGAAACCCCGCACCTCGGCGGTGAGCAGGGGGTCGCGGAGGCGCTCGTGGTACGCGGCGAGGGGGTCGTCGGCGGGCAGGCCGGCGAAGACGTCGGCGATGCCCGCCATGGTGACCAGGCGGTGGTGGGGGCGGTCACCGCCGGCGAGGGGCAGGTCGAAGGCGAGCTCGTCGAGGCGGTCGCGGTGGGTCAGATCGCATAGGCGGACGTCGTCCCACGCGGGTCCCCACGGGGTGCGCAGCGCCAGGGCCACGCCGGCGACGAGCGTGTCCTCGTGGCCCTCGACCAGGCGGGCCGCGCCGGCCTCGTCGGCGGCCGCGGCCAGCTCGGCGTCGAGGTCGGGAGCGGCGAAGTCGACCCGCTCGAGCACCTCGTGGACGAGGGTGCCGACCCGGGCGCCACCGGGGACGTCGGCGAGGGGCAGGGGCAGGGCGCCGTCGAGGGCGTGGTCGCCGCCCGCCCCACTCGCCCCACTCGTGCCGCCGGGCTCGACCGTGGGCTCGTCGACCTTCGCGACCTCCTCGCGCTCGGCCTCCGTGGCCGCCGCCGACGTGCCCTCGCCGCCGGGCTCCGCCCCGAGGTCGAGCTCGACGTGGGGGCCGGTCTCGTGGGCGACCCGGGTGAGGCCGCTGTACGACGTGCGCACCCAGCAGCGGTCGAAGGTGCGGTCGAAGCGGGCCGAAGACAGCGGGGCGTCGACCGCCGCGGGCGGCTCGTAGCGCTCGCCGGTCGCCCCGGCGGCGTCCACCGCCGGGATGAGGCGGGCGGTCAGCTCCGTGGCGACCTCGTCCTCGGTGGGCACGTGATCGAGGCGGCGCGCCACCTCACCGGTGTCGGGGTCGGCCGCGAGCAGCACCCGGGCCAGCGGCGAGCGGTCGCTGTCCGATGCGCTGGCCCACCAGGCGATCACCCGGTGGCGGGCCCGGGTGAGGGCGACGTAGAGGAGGCGCAGCTCCTCCTCGTCCTGCTCGGCCTCGGCCCGGTCGAGCTGCCAGTTCCGCAGCTCACCGCCGCCGCCGACGCTGAGGGCCCGGTTGCCGTCGGGGTCGTGGAAGGTGCAGATGTCACGGTCGTCCTGGCGGCGAGCGTCCCACAGGCTGGGCAGGAGCACGATCGGGAACTCGAGGCCCTTGGCCCCGTGGATGGTGTGGACGGCGACCGCGGCCGCGTCGGTCTCGAGGCGGCGCCGGGCGGACTCCGCCTCCGACTCGGCGCCGGGCTCCTCGGCCGCGGCCCGCTGGTCGGCGACCCATCCCGAGAGCGTGGCCAGCGGCGACGGGTGCGAGGACTGGCGGGCATGGAGCAGCTCGGCCAGGTGGCGGAGGTCGCTGAGCAGGCGGTCACCGCCGACCGTGGCCAGCAGGCGCTCGCTCAGGCCCGTGCCCACCTCGACCCGCCGCAGCACGCCGGCGACGGTCTGGGTGCGGGCGGTGGCGGCCCAGTCGTGGAGGAGGGCGTCGACCCCTTCCCAGTCGGCGTCGGTGGCGGCGGCCAACCGGGCGGCGTCCCACCCGATGAAGGGGCCGATGGCGACGGTGCGCACCCGCTGCGCCCGCGCGGGCTGCTCGAGCGCACCGAGCAGGTCGCCCCAGTGGCGGGCGGCGTCGGTGCGCCACACGCTGCCGGCGCCGTGGACGACGGCGGGCACCCCCACCTCGTGCAGTGCGTCGCGCGCGAGGGCGGCCTCGTGGTGGGTGCGGGTGAGCACGGCGAGGTCGCCCGGGCCGATGGGCCGGCGGGCGGCGTCGGGCCCGTCGGCCGGGAGGGTGCTCCCGCTGTTGAGCAGGCGGACGGCCTCCGCGGCGAGGTCGTCGGCGAGGAAGCGCCGCACCGACCCCTTGGCCGCCACCCGGGTCTTCTTGGTGAGCGCGAAGCGGTGGGAGTCGTTGCGGGCGACCCGCACGACGAGCGGCGGGCCGGCGGCCGGACCCTCGATGCCGGGGCCGTCGGCGCCGGGCCGGGCCTGGACCGGGCGGTGGCGGATGGCCTCGTCGCCGAGCCGGGCGCCGGCGAAGACCGCATCGAGGGCGGTGAGCAGCGGCTGGTCCGCCCGCCAGCTCGTGGTCAGCTCGCAGCGGTGGTCGGCGGAGCGGGTGGCCTCGAGGTAGGCGTGCACGTCCCCGCCCCGGAACGCGTAGATCGCCTGCTTGGGGTCGCCCACGAGCACGAGGCGGCACGGGGGCCGGCCGAAGGCCCGGTGCAGGATCCGCCACTGGATGGTGTCGGTGTCCTGGAACTCGTCGACCACGGCCGTCGAGAAGCGGGCGCGGAGGCGCTCGGCCACGATCTCGCCCCGCGGCCCGTCGGCCAGGCTGGCGTCGAGGCGGTCGAGCAGGTCGTCGTAGGTGAGCAGGCGGCCCTTGCGCTTCTGCTCGACGATGCGGCGGCGCACGGCCACCGCGAAGGCTCGCCGCTGGCGGTCGGTGGTGTGGGGGTCGACCGGGGCGATGGCGCAGTCGGGGTGCTCGACCACGGCCCGCGCGATCTCGGCCGCGACGTCGGGCTCGAAGTGGACCTCGCCACCGCCGACGATCCGCCGCACGTAGAGGTCGCGGACCGCATCGTCGACGAGGTCGCCGACGTCCTCGACCAGCTCGAGGTCGCGCTCGGCGTCGCCGGCGAGGCCGAGGCCGGCGAGGACCTGCTGGCAGAACCCGTGGGTGGTGGCGATGGTGGCGGCGTCGAAGTCGGACAGGGCCACCCGCAGGTTGCGGCGGCGCTCGTCCTCGTCGCCACGTCGCAGGTGGGTGAGGAGGGGGTCGGCGCCAGGGCCGACCGGATCGGGCGCGCCGGGGGCGAGGGCCTCGGCCGCCTCGGCGAGCCGCTGCCAGACCCGCTCCCGCAGCTCGCCGGTGGCCTTGCGGGTGAAGGTGACGACGAGGAGCCGGTCGAGGGGGTGGCCCTCGGCGACCTCGCGGACGACGAGGGAGGAGACCGCGTGGGTCTTGCCCGTGCCGGCGCTGGCCTCGAGCACCGTGACGCCCTCGCCCACCGGTGCGGTCGGGTCGAACTCGACCATGGCGTCGGTCACGCTCACGGCGTCCACCGCCGGGCGGTGTCGAGCAGTGGCGTCCACACCTGGCGGGCCCGCTCGGCGAAGCGGGGGTCGGCCTGCACGTCGTCGAAGGGGAGGACCCCGCCGAGCACCAGCACGTGCTCGGGGTCGGCGGCCTCGCCGGGCCGGCGGAACTCTCCTTCCCACTCCTTGGCCGCCGCGAGCACGGGGTCGTCCTCGGCGGCGCGCTCGGTGGTGACCCAGGCGAACGAGGTCTTCGCGTAGAGCGGTACGGGCCCGCAGAGGACCTCGTCGCGCAGCGCCGCCAGGGCCGCCAGGTGTGCAAGCGCCTCGTCGACCGCCAGCGGGGGCAGGCCGAAGCGCTTGGGGCCGCCCCACCGGGCCACGAGGACCGAGGTGAGCGCGGCGTCGGGTGCCGTCGCCGCCGCGGCCAGGTGGCGGACCCACGTCCGCAGGCGGAGCTTGGCCGAGAGCGACGAGTAGGTGACGGGCCGGATGGTGGCGGCGCCGGCGAAGACGTCGGGCACGGTGCCGACCAGGTGGCGGCCGTCGGGCAGGGCCACGTCGACCTCGAGCGAACCGGGTCGGCCCTCGGCGACGTCCCGGGCGTTGGCGGCGAGGCGCTCGGCCTTCTCGCGGGCGTCCTCGAGCACCCGGTCGCCGAGGATGCCGGGGGGCAGCTGACCCCGGGCCCGCTCGGCGGCGCACACGACGTCGGGGTCGGCGCCCGCGAGGAGCGCCTCGAGCAGACGGTCACCGACGGCCCAGCGGCCGAGGCCGTCGAGGTCGAGCGCGAGGGCGTCGGCCAGGCGCCCGTCGTCGTCGTGGAGCCCGAGGTCGAGGCGTTGCCGCAGGAAGGCCCTGGCGGGGTGCTCGACGGCCCGGATGAGGGCGTCGAGCTCGATCACGCCCTCGTCGACCGCGGCCGGGAGCGGCGTGGCCGGGTCGAGGAAGGGCGCGGCCGGCGCCGCGGGTGTCGTCGTGGCTCGGGCGCCCGCGAGGAGGCGATCGTCGAAGCTCCACGGCCCGGGCACGCCCAGGGCGCCGGGCTCGAAGCTGCGCCGGTCGGCGGGCTGGAGCGGGTGGTGGCGCACGACGTGGTGGCGGGCGGGGCGCCCGTCGGCGGCGACGGCCACGTCGTCGAGCACGTCGAGCAGCTCGTTCACCGGCACCGCCGGTGGCCGCGGCTCGTTGGTGCGGGGATCGTGGCCGTCGTAGGTGATCAGGAGGTGGTCGCCGGCGGCGAGGACGGCGTCGAGCAGGAGCTGGCGGTCCTCGGCGCGGCGGTCGTGGTCGCCCGGGTGGCGGGCGGCGACGAGCAGGTCGTCGCCGTCGGGGGCGCCGCCGCGGGGGAAGGCGCCGTCGTCGAGGCCGACCAGGCAGACCACCCGGTGGGGCACCGAGCGCATCGGCACGAGGGTGCACATCGTCATCTCGCCGGTGCGGAAGGCGGCCCGGCTGGGGCGGCCCTTGAGGCGGTCGGCGAGCAGGTCGCGCAGCTCGGCGAGGCGCAGCGGGGTGGCGCTGGCCGGGTCGCCGGCCTCCTCGTCGCCGCCCGCCTCGTGCACGACCTCGCCGAGGAGCTGGTCGAGCTGGCTGCGCTGCCAGGCGTCGTCCCAGCGGGTGTCGAGCAGGTGGTCGGCGGCGGTGTCCAGCGCCTCGACCCACTCGCCCACCGGGCGGGGGTCGGCCAGCGAGCGGACCGCGTCGCCGAGGCGGCCGACCAGCTCGGCGACGCGGCCGGCGAGGTCGATGTCGCCGGAGTCGACGTCGTCGAGGGGGAGCACGCCGCCCACGAGCCGCAGCTCGTCCTCGGACATGGCCACGCCCAACAGGATCCGCTGCAGGCCGGCGGCCCAGGTGCCGGTGTCGACGGCGGCGAGGTCGTACGGCGCGCGGTGGTCGCCGTCGAGGCCCCAGCGGGTGCCGGTCTGGGCGACCCACTCGGCGAGGCGCTCGAGGTCGTCCTCGTCGAAGCCGAAGCGCTGGCGCACCGGGGGCAGGGCGGCGAAGGCCAGGACCTGGGTGGCGGTGAGGCGGGCCTCGACCAGGGCGAGCAGCTCGGCCACGGCGCCGAGCACGGGGTTGGTCTGGCGCAGCGACCGGTCGGCGAGCCGGTGGGGGATGGCCCGGGGGTGGTCGGGGTCGTCGTCGAAGGCGGCCCGCAGCAGGGGCGCGAGCTCGTCGATGTCGGGGCACATGACCACGACGTCGCGGGGCTCGAGGGAGGGGTCGTCGGCGAAGAGGTGGGTGACCGCGTCGCGCAGCACCTCGGCCTGGCGGGCCCGGCCGTGGCAGGCGTGGACCTGGACGGACCGGTCGCCGGGGTCGAGCGACGCCCGCTGGTCGGGGTCGGTCGGGGGCGCCTCGTCCGTACGGATGGCGGCCTGGAGGCAGCGCAGCAGGCTGGGCTCGCCCGGCGAGCCGTCGGGGAGGGGGTGGTGGCGGTCGTCGGTGGTGGCGTGGGGCGCCTCGGCCAGGCGTCGGCGCAGGACGACGCCCATCTCGTGGCTGTCCCGGCCCCAGGCCCGCAGCAGCGGGTGGCGAAGGGCGAACTGATCGGCGGTGCCCCAGCTCGCCGGCGACGGGTGCAGGGCCAGGACGTGGACGTCGCGGTGCACGGCCAGCGCCTCGAGCACGTCGAGGTAGCTGGCGGGCAGGCGGGTGAGGCCGAACAGGAAGAGGCGCTCGGGGAGGTCACCGGCCAGGTCGGGATCGCCGACGAGCGCCGTGCACCCGTCGGCGGTGCGCTCTGCGGGGCTGGGTGTGCCCACCGCGGCGCGCAGGCGCCGCCACAGCTCGGCCTGCCAGGCCACGTGGGGGTCGAGGGGCTGCCCGTCGCCGTCCTCGTCGCGACCCTCGTGCCAGGCCCGCACCATGGCGGGCCGGTGCACGGCGTAGCGGTCGTAGAGGTCGGCGAGGTGGCGGACGGCGCCGAAGCGGCGGTCACGGCGGGCGGGGTCGTCCTCACCCCCGTCCTCCTGGCCGGCGCCGGCACTGCGCCGGGCTGAACCCGGCGCATCGGGCCGCACGTCCTGCGGTTGGCTGCGCTCGGTTGGGGTCGGCGCAGCTCGAGGGGCGGCGCCGAGGTGGCCGGCGAGGACGAAGAGCCAGTCCTCGTCGAGGCAGGCGTCGACCACGTCGAGCAGCGGCCAGGCCAGGCGCTCGGGCCGCCACGGGTCGCGCTCGGGGTCGATCCCGGTGACCTCGGCGAGGGCGCGCTGCACGAGCCGCCCGGGGAAGGGGAACTCGAGGTGGGCGCAGACGCCGTCGGCCCGGCCGGGGCTGGTGCCGAGGTGCGCCGACAGCCGGTGGGCCAGCCAGCGCTCGACGCCGCGGGAGTGCACCGCCACCACCTCGCGGGTGAACGGGTCGGCCGGCGGCGCCGCCAGCTCGCCGGCCAGCACCTCGGCCAGCACGTCGGCCCGCTCCGCCCGGTGCAGCACGAGGCTCATCGGCGACGGCTCACGAACGGCGGGGCGGCACGGCGGGCATCACCGGGGACGGTACGCCACCGCTGTGACGCCCATCGCCGGTCGACGAGGTAGAACCGCGGCATGGGCCTGCTGGGCGGGGAGACGCCCCGGGAGACGGCGATCGCCTGGGGCTTCGTGCTGGTGCAGGGCGCGTTGATCCTCGCCGTGCTGCTGCTGCCTGCCGGCGACGCCTGGTCGCTCTCGCCGGCAGCCGACGCGGGGGCCGTCGCCCTGACGTGGGTCGGCGCGGCGATCCTGGTGGTCGGCCTGGTGAACCTGGGCCGCTCGCTGACCGCGCTGCCGACGCCGGTGCCCCACGGCGAGCTGAAGGTGGGCGGGCTCTACCGTTTCGTGCGCCACCCCATCTACACCGGCGTGATGGCGCTCGTCCTCGGCGCCGCCGCCCGCTCGGGCAACCCGTGGTCCCTGTGTGCGGCGATCGTCCTGATGGGCTGGTTCATGGCCAAGGCCCGCTGGGAGGAGGGCCGCCTCCGCGCCCGGTACCCCGACTACGACGCGTACGCCGCCCGCACCCCCCGCTTCGTCCCCGGCTGGCCCCTCGGCGACGACCGCCGCTGACCCTCCGCGGCTCGCCGGTGCGCCGGCCCCACTCAACCATCGTCACGGGCGACGGCGAAGCTGGCGGCGACGAGCGAGAGCGGCGGGAGGCGCAGCGCCGCGGTGCCCGCCGTGGCCGAGGCGTCGCTGAAGGGCGCCGCCTCCACCACGTGGGGGTCCTCCCAGGTGTTGCGGGCCCGCGGGCCGGGGCCGGTGAGGGCCTCGGCCTCCACGGTCCCGACGAGGGCCACGCCCTCGACCGTGACCTCCAGCGGCGCCGGCGACTCGACGCTGCGGTTCACCGCGAAGAGGTGGAGCGCATCGGGGCCGAGGATGGCGCTGAGGTCCACCTCGAGCACCTCGCCGAAGCGCTTCGTCCCGTAGGTCGGGCCGGTGGCGGCGACCCGCAGGGCGTCACCCTCGCGGCGGGTGCTGAACAGCCGGAAGGCGTGGAAGATCGACTGCACGAGCAGGTCGTCGCCCTTGGTGAGCAGCGGGGCGATCACGTTCACGGCCTGGGCCAGGTTGGCGATGCGCACGACGTCGGCGTGACGGACGAAGCTGTTCAGGAACTGGGCGACGACCAGCGCGCTCTCGAGGTCGTAGACCTCCTCGATCAAGTGGGGGGCGGTGCCCCCGAACCGGGAGGGCACCGCCCAGCGCAGCAGCGTCTCGTGGCCGGTCCTGTACCAGACGTTCCACTCGTCGAAGCTGATCCGGGTCGGGTGCTCGTGGCCGTGGCGGCGCTGCGCCTCCTCGCACAACCCCGCGGTCTCCTCGATCTGCTCGTCGACCGTGTGGCCGAAGCCGAGGAACTCCCGGGTGCGCCGGCGGAAGTTGCGGGCGTAGCGGTGCAGGCTCACGTAGTCGAGGCCGTCGCCGAACTCGTCGAGCACCGTGATCGACCAACGGGGGTGGCTGGGCAGGCCCGGGTCGGAGGAGCCGCAGGCCACGACCTCGATGCCGGGCGACACCTCGCGCATGGCCCGGGCCGCCTCGCGCGCCCGCCGGGTGTACTCGCCGGCGTTCGTGTGGCCGAGCTGCCACGGGCCGTCCATCTCGTTGCCGAGGCACCACAGGTCGACGCCGTAGGGCTCGGTGCGCCCGTTGCGCCCCCGCCAGTCGCCCATGGCGGTGCCGGCGGGCTCGTTCACGTAGGACACCAGCGACTGGGCGTCGGCCGCGGTGCCGGTGCCGAGGTTGACCGCCAGCATCGGCGTCCACCCCATGCGCTCGCAGAGGGGCAGGAACTCGTCGGTGCCGAACTGGTTGGTCTCGGTGCAGCGCCACGCCCGCTCGAGGCGCCGGGGGCGCTGGTCCTTCGGCCCGATGCCGTCCCGCCAGTCGTAGCCGGAGACGAAGTTGCCGCCCGGGTAGCGGACGGCGGTGAAGGACAGCTCGCGCAGGGCGTCGAGCACGTCGGTGCGGCAGCCGTGCTCGTCGGCGTGGGCGCTGGCCGGGTCGTAGATGCCCTCGTAGACGCAGCGGCCCATGTGCTCGACGAAGCCGCCGAAGACGCGGGGGTCGACGTCGGCGACCACGTCGCCGGCGTCGAGGGTGACCGTCGTGGTGCCCAGCGCGCCGCCCACGCCCGCCGACCGTAGCGGCGCCGGCCCGCCAGCGGCTTCAAGACACCGTTGGAGGAGTGGGCAGTCTCCTGCGCCGACGGCGTTCGCCTCCAGTCCGCGAGTGCGGTCGCGGTCGGGCAGTGCGGGCGCCGGGAACGCGAGGAGGCCCGCCCCCGGGAGGGCGGGCCTCGACGCCTCGACGCCGCGTCGGATCAGCCGGCACCGGTCATGATCGGGGGCGGGGTGGCCGGCCGCGCGGGCAGCGGGAGGCACTGGACCGGGACGAGGCTCTGGCCGACGTCCAGGCACACCGTCCGGGCGGCGCTCGACCGGTGCAGGGCGGAGTTGAAGCCACCCCAGTTCCCGGTGTTGGGCCAGGTCGCCCGGTAGTCGGTGCGGAACTGGCCCGTCCGGCCGAGCACGGAGGCCACGAGGGTGCCGTTCGAGCTGATGGCCCGAAGTCGGAAGGGGATGGCGCCGTCCACGCCGTCGGCGGCGGCGATGCCGTAGACGCCGAACGACTCGCTGTTCCACCACTCGACCACGTTGATGGCCCCGCGGGCGATCCCCGGGACCACCCGGACGAGGGTGGACCAGGTCGGGCGCGACGCCAGGGCGCCGTTGTAGCCGACCGCTCGGACCCGCACGTAGTACGTCGCCGCCGACCACTGGGTGAGGGTCATCCCGCCGGTCGAGGCGAGCGTCGGGGTGTAGCGGGTGCCGGGCACGCCGGTCTCGGTGCACGAGAGGGCCGCGCCGGCCCGGAGCCTGCAGTACTCCCAGGCGTAGTCGATGCGGGTCACGGTCCCCGTGAACGTCGGGGCGGTGGCCCGCACGGTGTTGCCGACCGCCACGGTCGTCACGGGCACACCCGGGGCGGTCCGGATGGCGGGGGCGGCGGCCTGCGCCGACGCGGGCCCGGCGGTCAGCAGCGTGACCGCCGCCAGCACGATCGCGGTGAGCAGGGCCGCGGCTCGGACGCCGCGGACGAGCAGGTGGTGAAGCGAGTGGGTGGTGGTCATGTCCGGTCTCCTTGGTCAGGGGTTGGTCACCGGATCGAACCGCGCCCCGCCGCCGGCGGCGAGGGGGGATCCCCCCTCGCCCCACGACCGGTTCGTTGGTTCGCTCACCTGAACCCACGAGAGGAGCTCGACCATGGACCACCACCCGCCCTACCTGCACCACCCGTCGCTGGACGCTCACACGGCGCGCCCGGCGACCCCGGGGGTCCAGGTGCCTCCCTCCTGGCGGACGCTCGTGCCGTCCCCGGTCGAGATGGTGCTCGCCGCGGGGCTCGCTGTCGTCGGCTTCGCGGTGATCGTCTGGTCGGCGGGCGTCAGCGCCGTGGCCGGCGCCGTCGCCGTCGGCGCCGCCGTACGCATCGCCGGAGGAGGGCTCTGGCAGGACGGGACACCGGCATGGATCCGCCGACTCCTACTGTGGACGGGCAGTTGCGTCGCGGGTGTCTTCGTGGTGTGGACCGTGCTCCCCGCGGTCATCGATGGGCGCCGTAGCGGGCTGACGACGGCGCAGGTCGAGTCGTTCAGCTGGGCGGCGGCGACGGCGGGGCAGCGGGGCGCCGCGATCGTCATCGGCGGGCTCCTCGGTCTCTACGGCCGGGTCAGCTGGCTGATGTTCCAGCCGGAGGAGCACCCGCACGTGCACGAGACCTTCGCCGTCCACCTCGGGGGGGTGTGGACCCAGTACGGGTGCCGGTCGAAGCACAACCTCGGGCCGTGGGTGCTCCTGACCATGGCGCTGATCATCGTGGCGGTCTGGGTGGCGGCGGGGTTCGGGGTGATCGACCTCTCGGACCCGCCCTACTGACCTCGACACCCTCCGCTCGGGAGGCCGGCCTCGGGTCCGACGCTCAGGCGTCGGGCCCGGGTCGCCCGAGCGGTTGGCGCCAGCGCTCCACGAGGTCGACGCTGTCGAACTGGGCCACCGCCCGCTCGCCCTGCAGGCCGACGACCACCACGTCGTCATCGGCGGACACCCAGTAGGGGCGAGGGCCGACCTCGCGGGTGACCGTGTTGCCGCGGGCGCCGACGCGCGTCAGGGTGCCGGAGGTCTCGTGAGCCACGACCAGTGCCCCGTCGCTCACCGCGGCGGTGGCGATGCCCTCGCCGAGGCCGTCCACCCGGCGCCGCACCTCCCCGGTCCCCGGGTCGAGGAGCGCGGCCTCCCCGTCGTGCAACGCGACCCACCACAGCGACGAGTCGTCGCTCACGAGGTACCCGGTGGGCAGGGACGGCTCGAGCGTCGTGCGCAGTACCACCTCGTCGGTCGCCGGGTCGACGAGGTGGAGGTCGTCGCCGACGAGGACGGCGACGTCACCGGAGGGTGAGGCCGCGATGGCTCGATGGCCGCCGTCGTCGGCGACGACCGGGATCCGGGTGACGGCGCCGTCGGCGCGGGCCCGTTCGACGACACCGTCACCGATCCGCCAGAAGTCGCCGTCGATCACCGCGGCGTTGCGGATGAGGGCCCGAGTTCCCGAATAGATCGCGAGGCTGCCCCATCCCACGGTGATCGGCCTGGCGACGCCGGTGGCCGGGTCGATCAGCCCGGTCTCGTCCTCGTTCTCGTACCAGAGCGAGTCGCCGTCGCTGTAGAGGTCGCCGTCGACGGTGATGTTCTTGGTCGTGCTGAAGACCCAGTCGTACAGGCCGCCGCCACCCCGTCGCCTCGAGACCACGCCGTAGCCGTCGGTGACGGCCATGGGCGGGTCGGCTCTCGGTGGTCCGTCCTCCGCCGTCGCGCCGCGGCCGTCGACCGCCCACCGCGACGAGGTCCAGAGGTCGGCGACGGCGACGTCGCCGTCGGGGCCCAGGAGTGGGAGGAGGCTGCGCGGTTGCAGGGCGACGCTGGTCTGGGTCTCGCCGGTGGTGCCGTCCACGATCACGGCGCTGACGTCGGCGCCTCTCGGCTCGGTCACCACGACGAGGCGTTCGTCCACGGCCTGGAGCTCGGGGTCGGCGAAGGGGCCGACCCGATCGCCGACGGGCACCTCCACGCTGACGGTCCCCCCGGGGAACGTCTCCCCGGGGAAGGTCAGCCCGACGAGGGTGAGGGTGCCTGAGTCGCCCAGGGTCCACCACGCCCCCGAGCGGGTCACCGCCAGCACCGGGCTGAGGCCAGGGGTGTCGTAGGAGAACGGCACGGTCGTCGTTCTGGGAACCTGGCCGGCCCGCAGGTGGACGGCGTAGAGCGAGGCACCGGTCGCCGCGTCGGCGACGAAGGCCACCCCGCCGTCGTGGTCGACGGGGGCCGAGATGTCGACTGGCGCGACCTCCTCCGACGTGGGGTTCCAGGCGAGAGGCTCGCCGGTGACGAGGGATGATCCCTCCACGCTGACCAGACGGGCGGTGCGTCCGTCGATCACCCAGAGCCCGTCACTGGTCGCCGCGATGCGGGCGGGGTCCGGCGAGCCCGCGGGGAGGCGGTCGGCGATCTCGCCGTCGCCGTCGACGCGCAGCACGAGCGCACCCACCTCACTGAAGGGGTCCGGGTCGGCGGCGAGGAGCCACGCCGCGTCGTCGTGGGCGGCGACCGCCTCGACGCTGCCGTCTCGGGTCACGATGGGCACGGCGTCGGCCTCCGTCAGCCGGTAGAGCGTCGCCTGCGGGTCCGCCGTTTCGTCCGGTGGCGCCGATCCGGTGTCCGGCCGACGCGTGCACGCCGCCCAGGCCGAGTTCGCGGCGACGAGGGTGCAGTACGACCTGGCCTCCTCCTGTGGGAGCGGGATCTCGGCCAGCGTGGCCCCCGAGGCCGGGTCCAGCCGGCGGATCGCAGGCGGCCCGTCCTCGGGAGGGTGGGCCAAAGCGAACACCCCGTCGCCCGCGACGACAGGCCGTGCCACCTCCTGGCCGGGCAGCTGCGCCACGAGCTCCTGGTCCACGACGTCGACGAGCCCCACCCCGCCCCAGAGGCCGCTGTCGACCCACACCTCGTCGGGCGTCGCGGTGACGCCGGCCGCGGTCGAGCCCGCGTCGTCACCGCCATCGTCGCTGCGCGCGGCGATCGAGGCCGCCGCGACCAGCGCGATCAGAGCGGCGGCGGTCAATGAACCCGCGAGCACGCGGCGTCGGCGAGTGGCCGTGCGGCCGGCCGCCTCGTCGCCTGGTGGATCGCGCACGCGTCCGTCGTCGGTCGCGCCCGAGCGGCCCTCGGCGCCCTCCGACAGGAGGCGTGCCAGCTCGCCGGCCGAGGCGGGGCGCCGGGCGGGATCGCGCTCGAGGCCGGCGCTCAGGGCCGGGATGGCCGCCTCGGGCACGCCCAGGGCGCGGAGGTCGAGCTCGCCGCCCAGGGTGCGGCGCCACACGACGGCGGGGGTGTCGCCGTCGCGGGCGTACGGCGGATGCCCGCACAGCAGGGCCACCGCGGTCGCGGCGAGCAGGTGGACGTCGGTCGAGACCGAGGGGGCCGTGCCCTCGAGCAGCTCCGGCGGGCCGTAGCCGGGCGTCATCCCGGCCATCCACTCGGCGGGGTCGTCGATCGTGGCGTCGAGGGGAGGGGTGGACAGCGCCGCGAGGCCGAAGTCGGCGAGCTTCGGCTCGCCGAAGGTGGAGACGAGCACGTTGGCGGGCTTGACGTCGAGGTGGAGCGTGCCGGTCGCGTGGGCGACATCGAGCGCGGTTGCCAGTCGCTCGACGATCTCGACCACCTCGTCGAGGGGGAGCGGCCCAGTGCGGTCCAGGCGGTCCGTGAGACTGTGATCGGCGTACTCCATGACGAGGATCCCGCGGCCGTCGGCGGTGATGCCGGAGCGGAGCACCGACAGGATCGCGGGATGCCCGGTGAGGCGGCCGATGGCCGACGCCTCGACGCGGAAGCGGTGCCTCGCCTCGCTGCTGGTCATCGGGGGCAACACCTTGACCGCCACCGTCCGACCGAGCGAGCGCTCGGTGGCCGACCACACCTCACCGTGGCCTCCCCGCCCGATCAGCCTCCAGTCATGGAGACCCTCGGTCTCAGGTGACTCGACCGGTGGGCGGTCCGACGGCGCACTCCCGTCGGCGACGGGGATCTCGTCGTCGCCAACGGGGTCCTCCGCCATCGCCCTGCGTCCTCCGAGCTCACCGACAGTGCGCGCAGGCTAACCGGTGGCCGTGGGTCGCGAACGGCGCCGGACGCGGGCGGTCGCCATGCCAGACTCCAAGCGATGGTGCGGCGCGCGGTGGTGCTCCGGTTCGGCTCGAGCTCCTGCTCGTTGGACGAGGGTCAGGCGTGCCTGCTCGGACGAGGGACCCTCGACCAGCCGGTCGACCTCCACCTGTCGAAGGCCCTCGACCTCTCGCGGCGCGCCGCCTGTGTCACCCACGGACCATCGGGCCGGTGGTCGGTGCGGGCGCTCACCGAGCGCAACGGCGTGGCGGTGCGCCACCCCGGCGGGTCGGTCATCCAGGTCGCCGCTGGTACCGAGGTCGAGATGCCGACCTGGTTCGACGACGCCTACCTGGTGGTCACCACGCCGTCGGCCGAGCTCGATGTCCGCATCCGCGTCGTGGACGGCGCGGTGCCACCCACCTCGGCGCGCGCCCGCGCTGCACCGGCGGCGAGCACCACGCTCGTGCTGCCCGCCGACCTCGAGCGGGCGGACTTCCGTACGGCCCTGGTCCTGTGCGAGCCGATGCTCGACGACCCGTTCAACCGGCGGGTCCCGACCGAGGGGGAACTGGCATCCCGGTTGGTGGCGCTTGGGCGCGAGCCGGAGGCGATCTCGGCGCGGACCGTCGAGCGCCGGCTGGCCCGCCTGCGGGACCGGCTGCAGGTTCCGAGCAACGCCGACCTGCGCGACCGGCTGGTCGCAGCGGGTCTCGTCACCCGGTCGGCGCTCGACCAGCTGCGCGGTCGTTCGCTGGACTGACGCCCGCCATCGACCCTCTTCGGAAGAAATGGCAGTTGCCTGTGACTGCCGTTTCCTCCAGACCGCGGTCGCGGCAGGATCGGGTCAGGCGGGTTGGGGCTCGGCTCGCTCGATGCGGGCGGGGACGTGCTTGTGGAACGGGGTACCGGCCACCTCGTCGCGGTCCTCGATGGACGTGAGCTCGTTGGGCGCCACGCCGACGCTGTCGCCGGGCTCGCCGACGCCGAACCCGTTGGGAAGCGAGGCGTGCCCGGCCTGCCGGGTGTCGGTGAGCTCGACCACCGCCACGGCCGAGCCGGTGCGGGTGGTGATGCGGGCGGCGTCGCCGTCGGCCAGGCCGAGGGCGGCGCCGTCGGCCGGCGAGAGGCGCAGCGCGCCGGCGGGGTCCTTCTTCCGCCAGCCCGGGTCCCGGTAGATGGTGTTGGCGGTCGAGGACCGCCGCTCGCCGGCGGACAGCACGATGGGGAACTCGGGGTCGCGTCCCGGCGGGTCGGCGGTGAAGAGCGCGTCGAAGGCGGCGAGCAGCTCGTCCACGGCCAGGTTGACCTTGCCGTCCGGGGTGTCCATGCGCCGCCAGGTGTCCTCGAACTCGTCGACGGTGAACACCACGCCCGACGGGGTGTCGAGCAGGGCCTGGAAGAGGGCGTCGCCGTCGGCGAACCCGGCCCGTTGCACCGAGGCCGGGAAGGTGAGGGCGGTGGTCTGGGCCAGGCCCCAGACCGCGGCGGCCTGAGCGGCGTCGCCGAGCGTCGGGCCCAGGGTCTCGTACAGCACGTAGCTGGCGAAGGGCCCGAGGTGGGGGCGCTCGCCGTTCACCCGGAGGAAGGCGTCGAGGTAGGCGCTGCGGCCCTGCTCGGCCGCCGCGCGCAGCTCGTCGAGGGCGTCGGCGTCGCCGGCGAGGGCCCCGCTGGCCCGCACGAGGCGGGCGTGGATCTCGGCCTCGGGCAGGGTGCCCGGCAGGGGGTCGAGCAGCGGCCGGCGCAGATGGAAGGCGTTCTCGGGGAACTCGAGGGTGAAGAAGGTGGCCTCCCACTTCTCGAACTGGGACGCCGCCGGCAGCACGTAGTCGGCGCACCGGCCGGTCTCGGTCAGGGCCACGTCGATCACCACGGACACGTCGAGGGCGGCCATGGCCTCGCGCCACTTCGCCGACTCGGGGAGGGAGTGCACGGGGTTGGACGACTCGACGATCAGGGCCCGGAAGCGGTCGGGGTGGTCGGTGAGGATCTCGTCGGGCAGCACCGCGCTCGGGATCAGCCCCGTGATCACCTTCGAGCCGGTCACGGGGCTCCTGCGGATGCTGCCGCCCCCGCTGGCCAGGTTGGCCATGCGGGTGTGGATGTTCATCCCGCCGGGCACCCCGAAGTTGCCGGTCAGGAGGTAGAGCAGCTTCTCCAGGTACGACGACAGGGTCGAGTGCGGCGCCTGCTGGATGCCGAGGTCCTCGAAGATCGAGACCCCGCCCCTGGCGGCGGCGATGCGCCGGGCCGCGGTGCGCACGTCGTCCTCGGCCACGCCGGCGATCGCGCACCACTCGGCGACCGGCACGCGGCCGAACGCGGCGGTGACCTCGGCGAGGCCGTTGGCGTGCTCGGCCAGCCAGCGGTCGGCGAGCAGGCCCTCGTCGACGAGCACGGCCAGCAGGGCGCCGAGGCACCAGGCGTCGGTGCCCGGCTTCACCTGGAGGTGCACGTCGGCGAGCTCGGCGGTCTCGGTGCGGCGGGGGTCGATGACGACCATGGCCCGGCCCGGGTCGGCGGCGACCGCCTTCAGCACCGTGCGGGCGCGCGGGAAGCCGTGCGACTGCCAGGGGTTCTTGCCCACGAACACGAGCACCTCGGCCTCGTCCCACTCGCCGGTGGTGTGGCAGCGGGGGCGGCCGAAGAGTTGGCCGTCGACCCAGAACTCGCCGGTCTTCTCCTGGGCCAGGGCGTTGGAGATCCAGGTGGACCCGAAGGCGGCGCGGGTGGCCCGGCCGTAGCCGCCGCCGAGGTGGTTCCCCTGGCCGCCGCCGCCGTAGTAGAGGATGCGCTCGCCGCCGTGCTCGGCGGCCACGTCGTTGAGGCGGGCCGCGATCTCGGCGATGGCGGTGTCCCAGTCGATGGCCTCGTGGGTGCCGTCGGGGCGCCGGCGCAGCGGCGTGGTCAGCCGGTGGCGGCCGTTCTGGTAGTGGTCGAGGCGCAGGGCCTTCTCGCACGTGTAGCCCGCCGAGGTGGGGTGGGCCTTGTCGCCCCGGATGCGCTCGAAGGTGCGGCCATCCTCGCCGCCGAGGCGCACCTCGATGCCGCAGTTCACCGAGCAGAGGATGCAGGCGGTCTGGTGCCAGTCCCCCGTGTCCTTCCTCGCCTCGCCCGTCGTGGTGGTGTCGTCGGCCATGCGGCCCTCCCGGAGTGAGTTCTATAAACGAACCTACTCGGGATCGCGTGACGGCGCCACCCCCGACGCCATCGCCTGCGCCTCGGCGGGGTGCCCCCCTCCCGGGCCGCCCCCACCCGGCCCGTCGCCGTCCTCGGGGTCCCCGTCCGGCGCCGTCACCCCGACGAGGCCGCGCAGCACGCCGACCACGTTCGTGCCGATGGCCTCGACCGCGTAGCCGCCCTCGAGCACGACGAGGGTGGGCCGGTCGAGGTCGGCCAGGCGGGCACCGAGGACGGGGTAGTCGCCGGCGTCGAGCTCGAAGCGGGAGATCGGGTCGTCCCGGAAGGTGTCGACGCCGAGCGAGACCACGACGGCGTCCGGCGTGAAGGCCCGCACCCGGCCCAGCGCCTCGTCGAGGGCCTCGAACCAGCGGCTGGCGCCGGTGCCCCAGGGCAGTGGGAAGTTGGCGTTGGCGTCCTCGCCGGCCCCCACGCCCCGCTCGTCGGCGTAGCCCGCGAAGTACGGGTACTCCTGGCGGGGGTCGCCGTGGAGGCTGGTGACGAACACGTCGCCCCGGTCCCAGAAGATGTCCTGGGTGCCGTTGCCGTGGTGGTAGTCGACGTCGACGACCGCCACGCGCTCCATGCCGCCGGTGCGCAGGGCCTGGGCGGCCGCGGCGGCGTTGTTCACGAAGCAGTAGCCGCCGTAGAGGTCACGGCCGGCGTGGTGGCCGGGCGGCCGGCACAGGGCGAAGGTCGTCCGCTCGCCGGTGAGGAGCAGGTCGGCGCCGGTCAGGGCCACGTCGGCCGACGCGAAGACCGCCTCGGCGGTGCCGGCCATGATCGGCGAGCCCGCGTCGAAGGAGAAGTAGGAGAGGCGCCCGTCGATGGCGTGGGGCTCGCGTTGGGTGAAGCGGCGGGTGGGCCAGGCCAGCCCGAGCGCGTCGGTCTCGGTGCCGTGCTCGGCGACCCACTCGTCCCACGCCTCGGCGAGGAAGGCCAGGAAGCGCTCGTCGTGCACCTGCGCCAGCGGCTCGAGGCCGTGCTCGATGGGCGGGACGACGGGGCCGAGGGACGCGGCCTCGACCGCCCGCAGGACGAGCTCGGCGCGCTCCGGTCGCTCGTGGGGCGGCAGCATCGTGCCGTCGATGAGCTCGGCCCGGGCGTGGTGGCGGTGGTGCCGCAGGCTGTAGACGGTGTGCACCCGCGCCGGTGTAGCAGACCGCGCCGATACCGTCGCCGGGGATGAGCGCCGCCGCCGACCCCGGCCCGACGGAGCGCCCCCGCCTCCGCCGGCTCGTGGGCGTCTACGACGCCGACCACACCCTGCGGGGCGAACTGGCCTACTGGGTGGGCGCCCGGCTCGGTCGGGCGCACTGCGCGCTCTGCGACATCACCCACGGCACCTTCCGGGCCAAGCCCCGGTGGCAGGCCTGCCGAACCGAGCTCGGGGTGCCCTTCGAGACCTTCCACCGCGACGACCAGCCCGACGCCGTGCGCGCCGCCGTCGCCGGGGCCGCGCCGGTCGTGGTGGCCGAGACGGACGCCGGCGCGATCGTGCCCTTGCTCGACGGGGCCGCGCTCGAGGCGTGCGACGGGTCGGTCGACGCGCTGGTGGCCGCGGTCGAGGCGGCGATCGTCGCGGCCGGCCTCGCCTGGCCCGACACGCCGGCGGCGCCGACGGGATCGTCGTAGCCTTCGCGCATGGCGCGCATCTCCTTCCCCGAGGTCGGGTTCGGCGAGCACATCGACTGGTCGCTGCAACGGCCCGAGATGGCCAAGGGCATGGGCAGGTTCTCCGCCGCCGTCTACGGCAACACCCAGCTCGGCGTGCGCGAGCGCGAGGCCGCCCGCTGGACCATCGCCCTCATCAACCACTGCGCGGTCTGCCAGGACACCCGGGCCGAGCGTGGCCCGGAGGCGGGGATCGACGAGGGGTTCTACGCCGAGGTGGCGAACTGGCGGGAGAGCGAGACGCTGAGCGACCGTGAGCGCCTCGCCGCCGAGTTCGCGCAGCGGTTCGCTCTCGACCACCTGACCATGGACGATGCCTTCTTCGACCGCATGCGCACCGCCTACACCGACGAGGAGCTCGCCGACCTCAGCATCTGCTGCGGCATGTTCCTCGGCCTGGGTCGCATGATGGCCGTCGTCGGCGTCCCCGCCCCCGACGACCGCATCCTCGTCTGACGCGACGGTCCCGCGGCGTCCGCTCCGTTCTGGTTACGGAAACGGAACGTCAGACGTTCCGTTTCCGTGACCAGTTGGGCGGGCGTGCGGCGATCCGGGGTGAGACGGTCAGCCGCGGAGGACCACGCCGGGGCGTCGGCCGTCGGGGCCCAGGGGGTCGGCGACGGCCTCGTCGTCGACCCGGATCGGGGTGCCGTTGACGAGGGTGTGGCGGACGCCGACGGGGGCGTCGGCGGTGAGGCGCTCGCCGTCGGCGGGGAAGTCGCGGACCCGGCGCAGGGGGCCGGGGGCGACGGTGTCGGGGTCGAAGACCACCAGGTCGGCGGCCCGGCCCGCGGCCAGGACACCCCGGTCGTCGAGCCCGTAGACGGCGGCCGGCTCGGCGGTGAGCTTGTGGATCGCCCGCTCGAGGGACATGACCCCCCGGTCGCGGACCCAGTTGCCGAGCAGGTCGGTGCTGAAGCAGGCGTCGCAGAGCTGGCTGACGTGGGCGCCCGAGTCGGCCAGGCCGAGCAGCACGCCGTCGCGGGGGAGCAGCCACTCGATGGCCTCGGGGTCGTCGTTGGCCAGCACCGAGTTGAAGCGGGTGGTGAGGTCGTCGGCCAGGCTGACGTCGAGGAGCACGTCGAGCGGCGTGCAGCCCCACTCCTCGGCCAGCTCCACCACGTTGCGGCCGATGAGCTCGGGCCGGTGGTCGCTCTCGGCGACCGACAGTGACGGCCAGTTGAACGGCAGCACGCCCTGCTCCCGGCCCGACAGCTCGGCCCACGCCGCCGCCCGCCACTCGGGGTCCTGGTAGGTCGCCTTCCGCTCCTCGTGGGACTGGCCCATGATCGACGAGAACGACGACCGCATGTTGAGGGTGAACGGCTCGGCCAGGTTCATCTGGAACACGAGCGGCCGGCACGACACCTGCGGCCACACCTCGACCCCCTCGGCGCGGGCGGCGTCGTGCTCGGCGATCACCTTCTCGTGGTACGGGAAGCCCTTGACGGTGAGCAGGGCGGTCCAGGTGATGGGCCGGCCGATGCGGCGCTGGAGCTCGAAGACCTCCTGGTTGGAGAACACGCCGCCGGGCAGCAGGGCGAGCACCCCCCGCCCGGCGTCGCGGACCGGCTCGCACAGTGCGGTGAGCTCGGCCAGGTCGGCGACGCGGGAGGGGACGGGGCGACCCTGGTCGCCGTTGTGGATGGGGGACGCCGAGCTGGCGAACCCGGCCGCCCCCGCGGCCATGGCCTCGGCGACGATCCGTTGCATCTCGGCGACCTCGCCGTCGGTGGCGGGGCGCTCGTAGGCGTCGTCGGCGCCCATGACGTAGAGGCGCACCGCGGTGTGGCCGACGTAGCAGCCGTAGTTCAGGCCGACCCCTCGCCGCTCGATGGCGTCGAGGTACTGGCCGAAGGTCTCGAACTCGTCCCACGGCACGCCGGCGACGAGGGTGTCGAGGCTCATGTCCTCGACGTGCTGGAGGGTGCGGCCGAGGATGCCGGCGCCGTCGGGCCCGCACGGGGCGATCGAGAAGCCGCAGTTGCCGGCGATCACCGTGGTGACCCCGTGGTACGAGGACGGGGTCAGGCCCGGGTCCCAGAAGACCTGGGCGTCGTAGTGGGTGTGGATGTCGATGAAGCCGGGCGCCACGACGTGGCCGTCGGCCTCGAGCACCCGGTCGCCGTCGAGGCCGGCGCCCACCTCGGCGATGCGACCGTCCTGCACGGCCACGTCGGCGGCGAACCCGGGCGCCCCGGTGCCGTCCACCACCGTCCCGCCCTTGATCACGAGCTCGTAGGCCATGGCGTCACCCCCGTGTCGTCCGTCCGCCCATGGTGGCACGGCCGGCGCCCGCCGTTTCCTCCGATGTCGTCGCGGTGGTGCGTCCGATCAGGCCAGGGCGAGGCGGCGGCGGGCGGCGGCGAGGTCGACGGGCTCGCCGAGGCTGCCCAGGACGCGTAGCGCCGCCCGGCACGCCGCCAGCTCGGCCACGCTCGGCATGGGCAGGTTGAGCAGGCGCCGCCCGACCGGCGGCAGGCAGGCGATGGCGCCCGCCCAGATCGCCCGCCAGATGGGCTTGGCCGGCCCGGGGATGATCGGCGCGTCGTCGAGGAAGGCCACGCCCAGCGCGGCGTACTCGGCCACGGCGAGCTGCGGGCGGTGGTGCTCGAGCGAGGCCAGCAGGCCCGACCAGGACCGGGGCGGGTCGTGCACCCCCGTGTGCTCGCCGACGACCGCGACCTCGGCGATGTAGCCGTCGAGCTCCGACCGGCTCATCGGGCGCAGCGCGAAGCGGCGGTTGGCCGCGGCGATGGCCGCGTACTCCGCCACGTGGACCCAGTCGAGCAGGTCGGGGTCGTTGGCGTCGTAGGGGCGGCCGTCGGGGGCGACGCCCACCACGGGGCCATGGGCCTTGCGCACGATCCGGCAGAGCCGCTCGGCCCGGGCCGTCGACCCGTACACGACGCCCTGCACGAACTCCGCGGTGCGCTGGGTGCGCCCGAGGAAGTCGTCGGAGAAGGCCGAGTGCTCGGCCACGCCGGCCATGGCCAGCGGGTGCAGCGCCTGGAGGGTGAAGGCGGCGATGCCGGCCACGAGCAGCGACGGATCGGCGTGCACCCGCCACGCGACGCTGTCGGGGCCGAACCAGCCGGGGTCGCCGAGTTCCGAGGCGTCGATCGGCCGGGCGTCGTCCGGCCGCACGGCGCCGAGCGCGCGCAGCACCGGGCGGGCGATGACCGGCGAGGTGACCGCGCCGAACAGCCCCCCGGCCACGCCGCCGCCGAGCTCCGCGACCGACGCGGTGGGGGGGACCCACTCGGGCTCGGGCTGCCAGACCCTGGCGGCGGCGGGATGGATGGGTCGCGCCCGGCGGGCCGAGCCGTTCACCGACGACCCGTTGACCCGTCCGTTCGCCGATCCGCCGGCGGTCGCGGTCCCAGAGGTGGAGGCCATGGGCACCACGCTAGGTGCGCCGGTCGGCCGACCAACCCCGGAGTCGGGGGTCGGGGGTCGGCCGTGATCGGGCCAGCGCGGTGGCGAACCGACCGGCCCGGTCGACCGGTGGACCAGCCTGGCCTCGTGACGGAGCGATGCCGAGCCCGACCGTGCGACCGGCCGCCCAACCCCGACCCGTGGACGCGCCCGGCACCGCGGTCGTCGGGCCTGCTCAGAACGGCAGTTCGGGCGCCTGGAGCTCGACGAGCTCGTCGAACAGCGCCCGGCACGCGGCCTCGTCGTCGGGCGAGCACGGGTCCTCCACGACCGCCCGGTAGGCGAGGTCGGGATCGCCCTCGAGGGCGGCCCGCACCACGAGGTCCTGGAGCGCCACCTGGGTGCCGACCCAGCCGGCCAGCGGCTCGCCGAGCGGCGGCATCTCCTCGGGGTGGATCCCGTCGCCGTCGACGGTGGCGCCCACCTCGACGATGGCGCCGTCGGGCACGTCGGGCAGGTAGCCCCGGTTGGGCACGTTCACCGCCATGATCCGGGCCGGTTCGCCGGTCCAGCGGGCGGCGATGATCGGGATGACCTCCTCGAGGCTGTGGCCGACCTTGTGCAGCGGCAGCGGCACGGTGGTGTCCGCCGCCCAGGTGGCGAGGAGCTCGGTGACGCCGTCGAAGCGCTCGAAGAAGTCCATGTGGGTCGGGTGGTACGGGCCGACGTCGAGGGCGAAGGGCAGGTACTCGCCGATGTGGCTGTCGACCGAGCAGGGGACGAGCCCGTACTCGCGGACCATGTGGGCGACGAGGGGCGTGTACACCTGGTCGGCCAGGCCGGCGAGGGGCAGCGGCTTCATCATCGCCTTCCAGAACGGGACCGTCCGCGGTGAGTAGTCGAAGACCGGCTTCGCGAACAGGTCGCGGACGCGAGGGAGCAGGTCCTCGCCGGTGCGGGTGTCGACCAGCTCGGTGAAGAACGTGAAGTGGTTGATGCCCGACGCCCGGCCCCGGAGGTGGCGGGTCGGGACGCGCAGGAGCTTGCCGAGCCGGGCCACGCCGATGGGCCCCTCGTGGCACATGCCGACGTTGGCGACCCGCGTCCCCCGGTTGATGGCCAGCGTCACCCGGCTCATGGGGTTGGAGAGGTTGATCAGGAACGCGTCGGGGCAGTGCTCCTCGATCGAGCGGCAGATCGAGAGGGTGTTCTTGATGCTGCGCAGCGAGTGGAACACCGCGCCGGGGCCGCCGTTCTCGCCGTTGATCTGGCGGGCGCCGTGGCGGTTGGGGATCTCGTAGTCCTGGCGCCAGTAGCGGTAGCGGCCGAACTCGGCGCTGCTGATGCAGAAGTCGGCACCGGCGAGCGCCACCGCCGGGTCGGGGCTCAGGTCGATCACCAGCGGCGCGCCCGAGGCCGCGTTCAGCTTGGACGCGAACCGGTAGGCCCGCCCGAGGCGCTCCTCGTTGAGGTCGTGCAGGACCAGGCGGGCACCGGCGAGCGCCGGCGTGTGCACCAGGTCGTTGACCATGGTGGGGCCGAACGACATCCCGCCGGCGCCGATGAGGGTGATCGTGGGGGCGCTCATGCCCGGCCCAGGCTACGGCGCCGCCGTCGCCCGGTCTTCAGCGGTCCTCGGGCGATTCTCAAGGGCCTCTCAAGGACGGGTGCGACGGTGGCGGTGTGCCGAGCGTGCGCCGCCACCAGGACGACCCGGGCGGGACGCGGCGCGCCGTCGCCCACCTCGTGCGTCGAGCGGCGTTCGGGGCCCCTCCCGAGGAGATCGACGACCTGGCGGCGCTCGGCTACGAGGGCGCCGTCGACCGGATGATCGACGGCCTCGACGGGCGGGACGTCGCCGCGGACGCCGTCGCCCCGCCCGAGTTCCGGACGCTCGACATCGTCACCGGGCGGCGTGGCACCGCCGAGGAGCGGCAGGCGGCCAACCGCCTCGCCGCCTCGGAGCGTCGGGCCCTCCCGGTCTGGTGGGTGCGCCGCATGGCCGCGACCGAGCACCCGCTGCGGGAGAAGCTCACGTTCCTCTGGCACGACCACTTCGCCACGAGCCTCGTCAAGGTGACCCTGGCCGAGCTGATGCACCGCCAGTGGGCCACGTTGCACGAGCGGGGTGCTCGACGCTTCGACGAGCTGGTCGGGGCCGTCGCCCGCGACCCGGCCATGCTGGTCTGGCTCGACGGCCGGGAGAGCCGGGTCGGTGCGCCGAACGAGAACTTCGCCCGCGAGCTGTTCGAGTTGTTCACCCTCGGCCACGCCGGCACCCACGCGGGGCACGGCGGTGGCGCCTACACCGAGCACGACGTGGCCGAGGCCGCCCGAGCGCTGACGGGGTGGCGGATCTCACCCGGGATCGAGGGCGTGCTGGTGCCGGCGCGCCACGACCCGGGGACGAAGACGGTGCTCGGTGCCACCGGCGCGCTCGGGCTGGACGACGTGGTCGCGGCGGCGACATCGCACCCGGCGTGCGCGCCCCACGTCGTGGCCCGGCTGTGGAGCCGGCTGGCCCGGCCCGCCGGCCCGGACGACCCGGTCGTCGTCGAACTGGCCGAGGGCTTCGCCGCCGACCTCGACGTCCGCTCACTGCTGCGCCGCATGTTCCTCCACCCGGACTTCCAGGCCCCGAGCACCCGCACCGCGCTGGTGCGCACGCCGGTCGACCTCGTCGTGGGCCTCGCCCGCATCACCGGGTTCCTCCCCGACGAGCGGGTCCTGCCGCTGCTGGCCGGGCTCGGCCAGGTGCCGTTCGTGCCGCCGGACGTGTCGGGGTGGCCGGCCAACGAGGCCTGGCTGTCCACCGGGTCGGCCCTGCTGCGCCTGCGCCTGGCCGAGTTCGTGGCTGAGCGGACCCCCCTCGTCGAGGCGCTCGGTCGCCGGTCGGCGGACTGGCCCGACGAGCTCGCCCGGCTGCTCGGGATCGATGGCTGGGGGCCGACCGCCGAGACCCTGCGGTCCGCCCCCGATCGTCGCACCGCCCTGACCGTCGCCCTCGTGGCGCCCGAGCACCTGGTGGCCTGATCCGTGACCCCCGCTGCGCCCCTGCCCCTGCCCCGCCCCGCACCGGCCGACCACCCCGCATCGCCGTCGTTCCTCGGCGCCTACACCTTGACGCGCCGGCGGTTCCTCGCCGGCGCCTCGGTGCTCGGCGCCGCCGTTGCGGTCGGAGCGTGCCGGGTGGGCGATCCCGAGCCTGGGCCGGCGACCGCCGCTGAGAGCGCCGGCAACGCTGACGGCGACTCCGGCGTGCTCGTGATCGTCACCCTCAACGGGGGCAACGACGCCCTGAACACCGTCGCCCCCGTCGCCGACCCCCGCTACGCCGACCTCCGCGGCGCCCTGGCGCTGGACCCCGCCGCCGCCCACGACCTGGGTGACGGCCTCGCCCTGCACCCCGCCCTCGTCGGCACCAAGGCGCTCTGGGACGACGGCCGCCTGGCGATCGTGCACGGCGTCGGGTTCGACGGCCTCGATCGCAGCCACTTCCACTGCATGGACGTGTGGCAGGCGGGGACCACGGACGACCTGCGGACCGGGTGGGTCGGGCGTTGGCTCGACGCGGAGGGGACCGGCCCGCTCGATGCGATCGCGATCGGGCGGATGCTGCCGCTGCTCGGGCGCGGGACCCACCGATCGGCGGCCACCGTCCCGCCTGGCCCGTTCGACCCGCCGGGCGACGCCGGGCTCGAGGCCCTGGTCACCGGCCTCGCGGCCGACGAGGCCCGCGGCCCGCTCGCTGATCGGGTGGCCCGGTCGAATGCGGACCTCTACGCGGTCGCCGGCGAGGTCGCCCCCGTGGTGGGGACGGCCGCCGAGCCCGACGCCACCGTCGGCGACGACCTGGCTGCCTCGCTCGGGACCGTCGTCGGCCTCATCGACGCGGGCCTGCCCACCCGGGTCTACGCCGTGGATCTGGGCGGCTTCGACACCCACGCCAACCAGGCCCCGGTCCACGAGGCGCTGCTGACCGAGCTCGACGGCGCACTCTCGGCGTTCTGCGCGCAGACCGCGGGCCGACCCGTCACCGTGCTCGTCTACAGCGAGTTCGGGCGCCGGGTGGCGCCGAACGGCAGCGCCGGTACCGACCACGGCTCGGGCGGGATCGTGCTCGTCGCGGGCGCAGTGCGCGGCGGCCACCACGGCGAGCCCGCCGATCTCGGTCGCCTCGTCGAGGGCGACCTGGCCACCGCCGTCGACTTCCGGGCCGTGTACGGCGGCCTGCTCGAGGACGTGCTCGGCGTCCCGGCGACCGACGTGCTCGGCGCCGACGCCCCCCGGGCGCTGGCCCTGGTCAGCTGACCGCTCCGCCCCGCCCCGACCCGACCCGGCGGTGCACCGTCGGGCCAAAGGCACATCGGCCCTGGCTCCGCGGCGCCGGGGCGTGTAGGCACACGCTCATGGCCATGAACGTGAAGCCGGTGCCCACCCTCGACGAGCGCATCAACGACATCCGCATGCGCACGGCGGAGATCGTCAACGAGGACATCCTCCCCAACGAGCGCCTGCTCTGGCGGGCCGCCGAGGACAGCAGCTTCACCGAGCACAACGAGGCGCTCGAGCTGCGGGCCGCGATCAAGGAGCGGGTGAAGCGGGCGGGGCTCTGGGCGCCGCACCTGCCCCGGGAGTACGGCGGCATGGGCCTCGACTTCCTCGCCCACGCCTACATGAACGAGGTGCTCGCCTACGCCATCGGCGCCGCCTCCCTGTTCGGCGTGGTCGCCCCCAACAGCGGCAACCAGTCGATCCTCGTGAAGTACGGCACCGAGGAGCAGAAGGAGAAGTGGCTGCTGCCGCTGATCGAGGGCGACATGGAGTCCGGCTTCTCCATGACCGAGCCCCACAACCCCGGCTCCGACCCTCGCTCGCTCACCACCTCGGCCGTGCTCGACGGCGACCACTTCGTCATCAACGGCCACAAGTGGTTCACGTCGAACGGCATCGACGCGGACTTCTTCATCGTGATGTGCCGCGTGGTCGACCCGACGAGCCCCGACCACGATCCCCGCAAGGGCCCGATGGTGCAGATCATCGTCCCCACCGCCACCAAGGGCGTGAACATCGTCCGGGGCATCGGGGTCTGGGGGCGCAAGACCTCCGATCACTGCGAGGTGAAGTACGAGGACGTGCGGGTGCCGGTGGAGAACGCCCTCGGCCGGGTGGGGGAGGGCCACCAGGCCGCCCAGGACCGCCTCGGCGCCGGCCGGGTGTACCACTGCATGAACTCGATCGGGCAGATGTGGCGGGCCTTCGACCTCATGGTCGAGCGGGCCCGCTCCCGTGAGGTGCACGGCGGCCTGCTCCAGGACAAGCAGTTCATCCAGGGCTTCATCGCCGACTCGTACATGGACATCCAGGCCGCCCGCCTCATGACCATCCACGCCGCCGAGAAGGTGGACGGGGGCATGGCCGCGGCTCGCACCGACATCTCGGCCATCAAGGTGTTCGTGCCGAACGCCTACACCCGGGTCGTCGACCGGGCCATCCAGGTCTGGGGCGCCGCCGGCGTCTCCAACGACCTGCCGCTGTTCGCGATGTACCAGGGCGCCCGCACCCTGCGCATCGCCGACGGCCCCGACGAGGTCCACAAGATCCTCATCGCCAAGAACGTCCTCGGCCAGTTCGCCAGCGGCGAGGGCTGGGACTTCGGCAACTAGCGCCGGCCCCGGCGTACCTGACTTCCCGAGACGGCCCCAGGCGACCCCTTCTGGTCATGGAAACGCGACGTCAGACGTCCCGTTTCGTGTACCAGTACGGGGGGGCGGGCGGCCGGGAGCGGCGGACGAGGGCTCAGGTCAGACACCCCAGGTGTCGTAGGGGTCAAGCGGCGATGTTGGTGGGTTGGTCGTGGCGGTGGCCCCAGGCGGTGTTCTCGTCGTAGAGGGTGTGGTGTTCGAGACAGCCGTGGAGGATGCCGACGAGTCGGTTGGCGAGCGCTCGGAGAGCTTTGTGGTGGGAGTCGCCCTGGGTGCGCCGGTGGTCGTAGTAGGCGCGGGCGCCGGGGCTGTTGCGTAGTGAGCAGAAGGCCCATTGGTCGGTGGTGTCCGCGAGGCGGGAGGGGCGGACGAACCGGGCGAGCGCGACGGTGCGGGTGCCTGAGGCTCGGGTGATGGGTGACGTGCCGGCGTAGTTCTTGCGAGACTTGGTGTTCGCGTAGCGGTTCGGGTCATCCCCGAACTCTGCGAGCGCCCGGGCGCCGAGGATGACACCGATTCCTGGCTGGGAGAGGTAGATGTCGGCGTCCGGGTGCTGTTCAAAATGGGCGGCCAGCTCTGCGTCGAGCGCGGCGATCTGTTCGTTGAGCGCGGCGATGATCGCGACCTGGGCGCGGGTGGTTGCTGCGAACGCGGCGGTGACGGGGTCGGGCGCGGTCAATGCGTCGGCGCGGAGGCCTTCGACGATCGTCTGGGCCCGGGTGTCGATGTTGCGGGTCCGCCCGGCGGCCCGCAACAGGGTGCGGACCCGCCCCGGGGTGAGGGCGCGGGCTTCGGTGGGGGTGGGGGCCCGGCCCAGCACTGCGAGGGTGTCGCGGTCGGCGAGGTCGTCGAAGGTGTCGAGCGCAGCGGGGAAGTACTCGCGGAGCGCCGAGCGGAGCCGGTTGGTGTGACGGGTCCGTTCCCAGATCAGGTTCTGATGGGCTCGGGCCAGGACCTTCAAGCCTTCGGCAAGATCGCTGTCACCGGCGACCTGGCGGTGGTTGTGGCGGTCGAGGCGGACCAGCTCGGCGAGCATCTTGGCGTCACCCGGGTCGGACTTCGCTCCCGACAAGCTGTGGCGCTCCCGATAGCGCGACGCTGCTTTCGGGTTGATCGCGTAGACGGCGTAGCCGGCCTCGACGAGCGACTGGACCCACAGGCCCCGGTCGGTCTCGATCCCCACCACCACCTCCTCGGGATCCGACGCGTGGGTCGCGATCAGCGCGTGGAGCGCACCGATCCCCTCGATGCCTTCGGGTAGTCGCCGGGCGGCGAGGCGGGTCCCGGCCTCGTCGCACAGATAGACGTCATGGTGGGCCTCAGCCCAGTCGTCTCCGACGAAGATCATGGTGGTCCTCCAGGGTTGCGGTCTCGACACGAACCCGGAAGACGCCCACCACGGCCTAATGGATCAGTGCTCGAGGCACGACACCCCATCGGTGATTCGGGCAGCCCTCACCAACCAGCCGGGGCACGCTCTGACCTCAGAGATCGAATCTCAGGGGATGAAAGTGCTCACCAGCTGGCGGGCTCGGAACCAAGTCCTACTCGACCTGGCCGACTCCCATTAGGTGGGAGCGGACGGCGGCGACGCAGTCGGCGCCGGCCTCGAGCTGGAGGAAGTGGCTGGCGCCCTCGATGCGGTCGAGGGTGGCGCCCAGCTCGGCGGCCCACTCCTGGCCCCAGTCCCAGGTGAAGATCGGGTCAGCGTCGCCCCAGATCAGGTGCTTGGGCACGTCCCACTCCCGCAGCGCCGCCCGGGCCGCGGCCTGGCGGTCGCCCTCGCCGAGCTCGGGCTCGCCGAAGGGGATGCAGAACGGGAAGCGGCGGGCGCC